>JACQZT010000025.1 GCA_016213755.1 Acidobacteriota bacterium
ACCATGAGCCTGGTCGTGGGCCAGCTCGTCGAGCTGGTCGGCGCCGCTCGAGGATTCAGCGCCTGAGATTCACGCGAGCCTGTCGGCGAGCAACGGACACCGGGTCATCCCGCCTCAAAACACAGCACCTCGTGCACCGGAATTCGCGGCACGACCACTTCCACGCCCCCGGAGTCGAGCTTGGCGGCCAGCCGGCTGCCGGAGACGGCGGCCGTGACGGTGGCGTTGGTTAGCGGGACGTTCAGCCGCACCCGGATGCCGGTCAGAGGAATGGGCTCCTCGTAGAAAACGGGATGCCGGGGCGCGCCGCGGTTGGCCGACCAGTTCACGATGTGCACCAGGTAGCGCTCTTGGCGCCGGACGCCGGCGCGGGCGGCCTGGCGGGTCACTTCGATCTCCGTGCTGACCGGCGCGTCGGATTCCACCAGCGGCGCCGGCAGAAGCTGTTTCAGAACGTGCTTCAGCGCCGCGCGGTAGACCCAGTAGCCTTCCTCGAAGTAGCTCGTCCCCAGCGGGAAGCCGAACAGCGCCACGCGCCCGCTGCGGGCGATGGCGGCATACTGCGTTTCGTGGTCGAAGGGCGTCTGGCGGTGGCTGGTGTAATGTTGCGGCCCGCGCTGGAACAGCGGCTCGCCCAATTGCGCGACCACCGCGGCCGGCGGTGCCGCGCGCCACTGCGAAGCGCCCTGGTAGAGCGCGTACTCGTACTCCGGAATGTCGCCGGTGAAGTTCTCCTTGGGAACCATGTAGGCGGGCTGGAAGGGGCTCTTGCCGGCCCAGGTCAGACCGTAGCGTTCGAGCCAGCTCCGCTCGCCGCCGGACAGCAGCCCGCCCAGATGGCTGGCGAGGACCGCGCCGCCTTGCGCGACGAAAGCGTGGAGCCGGCTGGCGGTCTTCGCATCGATGGGCGTTTCGTCCGGCAGAATCACCAGTCCGTAACGCTCCCAGGCGGCGTCCGGCTCCACCACGTCGAACTGCACGCGGCACTCCATCAGCAGCTTCACCCAGCCCAGATGGGCGCTCGTGTTGGGCCCTTCCAGCGGCAGCCCGGAGACGATTAGAGCGGCCTCGCTCACCGGCGCGGCCTGGTCCAGGTACGGCTCCAGCGCCTGGATGCGGCCGTAGGCTTTGCCGATGACGTGGTAGACAGCCGGGTCGAGCCGGCCATCCGCAGGCATTTGGTCGCCGATGTCGCAGCGCGCGGCGTTGGCGACGATGCTGGCGACCTCGGTCTCGAGCTGCGCCGGCAGCTTCAGCCCGCCGAAGTCCGCCCAGGTGGCTTTGAAGCGCCCGGTCATGCCGTAGGTGGTGACTCCGAAGCTGCGCGCGTAGCGGGTGACCAGCGGGAAGTAGTAGTAGCCCCACGCCGCTCCGCTGGGCAGGGCCTCGAGGTCGATGTTGTCCATGTACCGCACGCGCTCGCCCAGGCCGTAGACCGCTTGCCCGTTGTAGTCGAGCTGGCAGCCGGGGCGCGCGGCCGTGACCGTCTTCCGCATCTTGTCGAGAAAGGCCTTGTGCAGCGCGTGCTTGTGCTCGCACTGCACGGCGCGCGAAGACGGGTCCAGCCCGTGCGCTCGCAACTGCCTCAGGCACTCGCGGCAGAAGCACTCGCGGTTGATGGGAACCGGCATGTCGAACCACGCGCCGTCCAGCGGATAGCGCGAGACGAACTCGCGCGCGTGGTCCAGCATAAGCTGCACGAACGGCTCGTAGGACAGGCACAGCGCGGTCCAGCCGGGCGTCGCGTCGAACTTGGGCAGGTAGTTGGTCCGGTCGCGCTTGATCACCAGCCACTCGGGATGCTGCTCGGCCAGGTAGTTGTCCCAGGTGGTGCAGTAATAGGCATACACCGCGATCTTGCGCTGGCGGCAGGCTTCCACCTGCGCGCCGAGCAGGTCGAACTTCAAGCCCGGATGCACGGGACCGTACTTGGAAGGGTAATAGAAGTAGCCGTGCATGTCCTTGGCGAAAACCACGATGGAATCGACGCGGGCCGCCGCCAGCCGGTCGCCGAACTCCCCGGCGTCGAACTTTTCGCCAATGCGCGGCATGTACTCGGAGTTGTGAAAATCCAGATGGACCTTGCGCCAGGGGCGCGAGGGCAGCGCCGCCAGCGCCGGATCGATCCACACCTTGGACCGCGGCGCGGCCGCCGCCAGCGCGGCCGTGCCGAGGAATTCCCTGCGGTTCATAGGAATACGGCTCCAGTTTACAACAGAGAACTTAATCGCGGTGCGGTTCGCGGGACTTCCACAGCGCCTGGCGCAGGATGCCTTGCCAGGTCTCGATGTCGCGGCCAGGGAGGTTCAGGCGGCGCACCATGCGGCGCACCTTGATGGCGGTGGAAGCGGCGGTCTTGGGGTTGGTGTAGCCGCTCGAGTCGAGCAGTTCCAGAAGCAGCGCGCTGAATCGCTCGACCTCGCCTGCGGCGGCCGGTTTCAGGGCCTTGGGCTGGGCGATGGCGGCCCGCGGATCGCGGATCAGCTCGTAGAGGCACACCGCCACCGCCTGGCCCAGGTTCATCGAGCCGTGGGCTTCGCGCGCGGGGATGCGCACCAGCCAGTGGCAGTGCGCCAGGTCTTCGTTCGACAGGCCGAACTTCTCCGAGCCGAACAGCAGCGCGGCCGGTTCGGCGGCCAGGTGCTTCCGCAGCAGCCGCCCGCCATACTCCAGACGGCGCAGCGGGTGATTGAGTTCGCGGTGTCCGATGGAGGTTGTGCCCACCACCAGCGTGCAGTCGTCCAAAGCCTCGGCCAGGCTGTCGAAGACCTGCGTCCGCTCGAGAACGGCCGAAGCGCCCACGGCCGAGCGCGCCTCGCGCCAGGCCACGCCGTAAGGATTCACCAGCCGCAGATGCGTGAAACCGAAATTGCTGATGGCGCGCGCGGCGGCTCCGATGTTGAGCGGATTGCGCGGCGAAATCAGAACGATCCGCAGCCGGTCCAAGGCTACCGCAACTCCTCCATGATCTCGTCCAGCGCCTCCCGCGGCGGGCGCGTCACCGACTCGGGCAGCGTTGCCAGCGGCCGGCCGGTCAGGTTCAGAAGCTCCATGAAGTTCGGCGCCTCGGGGTTGACGTACAGCACTCCGGTGAGCACCTCCCGCGACTCGGCCGCTTCGTGCAGGGCGCGGATGGCGTTGAGCTTGTTCGTGGGGTCGTAGTCGCGCCCCAGCTTGCGCAGGCGGATCGTCGAGCCGTCGTGCAGCCGGACGTCCTGCGTTTCGCCCTCGCCCATTTCGATGCCGATCTCCTCGAAGTGCGGAACGAAGCTCACTTCGTGCAACACCTCGTCGTGCTCCTTCATGTAGGCATACGACTTGGTGGAACCCTCGTGGTCGTTGAAGGTCACGCAGGGCGAGATGACGTCGATCACCGACAGGCCCTTGTGCGCGATGGCGGCCTTCAGGACGGCCAGCAACTGCCGCTTGTCGCCGGAAAACGAGCGCGCCACCAGCGTGGCGCCGGCTTCGATGCCCAGCAGGCAGCAGTCCAGGGGCGGCAGCTCGTTCACCACGCCGGTCTTGAGTTTCGAACCCAGGTCCGCGGTGGCCGAGAACTGTCCCTTGGTCAGGCCGTAGACGCCATTGTCCTCGATGATGTAGATCAGCGGCAGGTTGCGGCGCAGCAAGTGCATGAACTGGCCCAGGCCGATGGAAGCGGTGTCTCCGTCGCCGGCCACCACCAGGCCCACCAGGTCGCGGTTGGCCAGCATGGCGCCGGTGGCCACGGCCGGCGCGCGCCCGTGCACTGCGTTGAAGCCGTGCGCCATGCGCAGGAAGTAGGCCGGGGATTTCGACGAGCAGCCGATGCCGCTGATCTTGGCCACGCGCATCGGCGAGACGCCCAGATCGTAGAAGCTCTCGATGATGCGCTCGGAGATGGAGTTGTGGCCGCAGCCGGCGCACAGCGTGCTCTTGGCCCCCTTGTAGTCGGCTATCTCCAGCCCGATGCGATTCACTTTCTTGGGCGGCGGCGCGGCGGCGCTCATAGTCCCTCCTGGCGAACGATTTCATCCGTCACGGTGCGCGCATCCAGCGGCAGGCCGCCGTAGTAGCGCACGCTGCGCAGTTTGGCGATCTCCTCCGGCTCCAGTTCCAGCCGCATCAGCGCGGCCATTTGCGCGTCCCGGTTCTGATCGATCACGTAGACTCGCGAGTGCAGGCCGAGAAACTCCTTCAGCTCCCGGGTGAAGGGATACGCTTTCAAACGCAGGTAGCCGGTTTCCAGACCATACTCCCGGTCAAGCTGCTCCCGGCTCTCTTCGGCCGCGTAACGCGAGGTGCCGTAGCAGAGGATGCCCACCGAGGCCTTGGGATTCGGAATTACTTCCGGCGGCGTCACGTGCGCGCGCATGTTTTCGAATTTGAGCGCAAGCCGGTCCACGTTGCGAATGTAGTCGTCCTCGCGCTCGCTGTACTGGGCCTTCTCGTTGTGTCCGGTGCCGCGCGTGAAGTAGCCCGCCGCGGGATGATGGGTCCCGGGCAGAGTGCGGTAGCCCACGCCGTCGCCATCCACGTCCTTGTAACGCGCGAACCCGCCCAGCCGGTCCAGGTCCTCGGCGCTGAGGACTTTGCCGCGGTCGATGGGCTTCTCCGGATAGGGAAACGAATCGGACACCCAGTTGTTCATGCCCAGGTCCAGGTCGAGCATGACGAAGACCGGGCACTGGAACCGCTCGGCCAGGTCGAACGACTCGAGGGCCATCGAGTAGCACTCTTCCGGGCAGGAGGGGAAGTACATCGGATGGCGGGTGTCGCCGTGCGAGAGCAGCGCGTTCTTGAGGATGTCGCCCTGCGCCGTTCGCGTCGGCAAGCCGGTGGACGGTCCCACGCGCTGCACGTCGATGATCACCGCCGGCGCTTCGGCGAAGTAGCCCAGGCCGACGAACTCGGACATCAGCGAGATGCCCGGGCCGGAGGTTGCGGTGCAGGCCCGCGCACCGGCCCAGCCCGCGCCGATCGCCATGCCAATGGCCGCCAGTTCGTCCTCGGCCTGCACGGCCGCGAAGGTCGCCTGGCCGGTCTCTTTGTCGATGCGGTAACGCTTGAGGTAGGCAATCAAGGCCTCGATCACCGACGAGGACGGCGTGATGGGATACCACGGCACCACCGTCACGCCCGCGAACAGGCAGCCCAGCGCGGCGGCGGCGTTCCCTTCGATGATGATCTTGCCGGCGGTCTGCCGCATCCGCTCCGCGGCAAACGGGTCGGTCTTGACCAGGCTTTGCTGGGCGAAATCGCGCCCGGCGAGCACCGCGCCCCAGTTCAGGGCCGCGGCCTTGGCCTTGCGCGCGCCGAACTGCTTGTCCAGGGCTTTGCGCAGCTCGTCGAAATCCATGCCCAGCAGGTGCGCCAGCACGCCGTCGTAGATCATGTTGCGCACCAGCTTGCGCAGTCTCGCTTCCGGGCACACCGGCGCCACCAGCTTGTCGAAAGGCACCGGGTAGAAGTGCAGGTCGTTGCGGAGCTCGTTCAGCTTCAGCGGTTCGTCGTAGACCACGGCCGCGCCGGCGGCCAACTGCGCGACGTCTTCCCGCGCCGTCTCCGGGTTCATGGCCACCAGGATGTCGACCTCTTTCTTGCGCCCCAGGTAGCCGTGCTTGCTGGCACGGATGGTGAACCACGTGGGCAGGCCGGCGATGTTGGATGGAAACAGGTTCTTGGCCGAGACGGGAATCCCCATCTGGAAGAGGGTCCGCATGAGAACCGTATTGGCGGTCTGACTCCCCGAGCCGTTGACGGTGGCTATCTGAATACTGAAGTCGTTGAACATGAATTCCCTCTGGGCGCCGGCCCCATCTCCTTGGTACCAATTATAAGAGATGCCATCTCGGGGCCGCGCGATTCGGGGGACGCTCACTCGGAGCGGGTCTCCCGGTCCAGCCAGCCGAGGTAGGCTTCCGCGCCGTCGACCACCGGCAGGGCGACGATCTCCGGCGTCTCGTAGGAGTGCAGCCTCTCGATTTCGGCGCGGATCTTCGGAAACAGCTCCCGGCGGCTTTTGATCACCAGCAGCCACTCGGACGCGCGTTCAACGGCCCCCTGCCACCGGTACACGCTGGTCAGTCCGGGCACGATGTTCACGCACGCGGCCGCCCGGGATTCGACCAGGGCGCTGGAAACGCGCTCGGCCTCGCCGGCCGAGCCGCAGGTGCACAGCACCACGATTTTGTCGGTCATTTCCGTTATTCCTCCGTCCCGGCGCAAAAAGAGTGGAAATTTGGCGCAGAGAGGATTATAAACAATTATTAGGAGTAATTTGCGCAAGGTGTCTCGCAACGGCACATTTCGGACGCTCGGACTGCTGGCGGGTCTCGCCTTGCTTGGCGTGTACACGCTGGTCACGCTGCGCGGACCGCACGGCGTGGCGGCATTGGAGAGCAAGCGGGAAGAGATCCGCATCCTTCAGGAGCGGAACGCGGATCTGAAACTGGAGATCGAGGAGCGCACGGACCGCAATCGCCGGCTGCGCGAGAGCCCGGAGGAGCAGGAACTGGAGATCCGCGAACGCCTCAACCTGCTGCGCAAGGGCGAAAAGTACTTCGTCGTCCCCGAGACCCCCAAGCCCAAACCCTAAAACCGGGGACAGTACACTCACTTGAGAGTACCGAGAAATGAGTTTGGGCGGCTCATGCCGCCAAGCTGGTTCCTTCCGCTCTGGACAGGTCCAGCCGGTCGCGGATGAATGTCACGAGGATTGAGGGTTTGGCGGCAGTTGCGAGAAATTCCGGGAGGGTATTGCGGAGGGCGACGGCGACGGCCTGTTCGGAGGGAGCCAGTCCTGGCCGAACGGTCCGGATCCAGGAGCCGAAGGATTGCCAGACCGGCGTGGGCCTCGTGGCGGAGATGATCTGAAGCAGGCTCTGGGCGATGAGCCCAAGTTGGATGTGGCGATGGCAGGCCGCGATTTTCCGGCGGACGGCCTTGCGGTAGGCTTCCGATTTGCGGTGCAGGTGCTGGTTGCCGCGGACGCGTGGCAGCCGCGTCATGGCCGCCATCCAGAAGTGATAGGCATACGCGCCAATGACCCGGAG
>JACQZT010000157.1 GCA_016213755.1 Acidobacteriota bacterium
CCTTGCGGCAGCTTTGGACGTACGAGGCGAAGGAGGCCATCGAGTCTTCGGCCGCCATCGCCGGCGGGGCGGTGTACGCCGGCGTTTTCTCGGGCGAGCTGATCGCGCTCGACCTGGCGACCGGAAAGCTGCTCTGGAAGTACAAGACGGAGGGGGAGATCGGCGAGTCCTCGCCGGCCGTGAGCGGAGGGATGGTCTATGTCGGCGACCTTTCCGGCTGCCTGCATGCGGTGGGCGCCCAGGACGGCAAGCGGCGCTGGAGCTACAAGACGCGCGGGGAGATCAAGGCCTCTCCGGTGGTGAGCGGCGGCAAGGTGCTGGTAGGCTCCTACGACGGCAGCCTCCACGCGCTGGATGCGGTCAGCGGCAAACTGGCATGGTCGTACGAGACCGAGGGTCCGGTGCACGCCACGGCCGGAATCGCACGGGATCTGGCGTTCATTTCCGGCTGTGATGGCCATCTGCGCGCCATTCGGATTGCCGACGGCAAGCAGGAATATGCGGTGGAAGCGGGCGCCTACACCGGCGCTTCGCCCGCACTGGCCGGCGACATCGCCTACTTCGGAACCTTCGACAACCAGGTGCTGGCCGTCGACCTGCGCCGCCATTCCGTGATCTGGACCTACGAGAATCCCCGCCGCAAATTCCCGTTCTACTCTTCCGCCGCGCTGGCCGGCGGGAAGGTGGTGGTGGGCGGCCGGGACAGCCTGGTGCACGCGCTGGACGCCAAGACGGGGAAGGCGCTGTGGACCTTTGCCGCCCGTGCCCGCGTGGATTCCTCGCCCGCCGTCTCCGGCGGCCGCGTCTTCTTCGGCGCGCACAACGGCCGCCTGACCGCGCTCGACCTCCAGACAGGCAAGCAGCTTTGGCAATTCGAGGCTGGCGCCGCCCTGACCGCCTCGCCCGCCATCGCCGGCGGACGATTGGTGATCTCTGCGCACGACGGCGCGGTGTACTGCTTTGGCCGGTAACCCCCCGATGTGGTCGCCCAGCCATCGGTTGTGACTTGAGAAATCTAAACCAATAGTTTAGAATTCTCACATGCGCTTCATTCCTCGCGCCATTCAGCCGGGCGTGCTGGAGGCATGCCGCGGCTTCCCCGCCGTGGTGGTGACTGGGCCGCGCCGGGTCGGAAAGTCCACCTTGCTGCGCCGCCTCTTCCCCCGCGCCACCTGTGTGTTGCTGGAGGATCCGGACGTGCAGGCCCGCGCGCGTTCCGATCCCCGGGCCTTACTGGAAGAACTCCGGCTCCCCGCGCTGTTCGGCGAGATCCAGTACGTGCCGGAGTTGCTCGCCTATATCCGAACCCGGATTGACCGGAATCCCCGCCAGATGGGCCGGTGGCTGTTCACCGGCTCCCAAGAGGCTCCTCTGATGCAGGGCGTCAGTGAGTCGATGGCGGGGCGCGCCGCCATCCTGCAATTGCCGCCCTTCAGTCTGGCCGAGACGGATCGTGTCAGCCTCCTCCACGGCGGCTACCCGGAGGTGCTGGCGCGTCCTGACGGACGCGCGTTGTGGTTCAGCTCCTACCTCCAGACGTACCTGGAGCGCGACGTCCGCGCCGTCACCAACGTCCGCGATCTGGCGACCTTCCGGCGCTTCCTGGCCCTGCTGGCCAGCCGCCACGGCCGGATCCTCAACAAGACCGATCTGGCGGCTCCGCTCGGCGTCTCCATTCCGACCGTCGGCGACTGGCTGCGCATTCTGGAGATCACGGGCCAGATCATCCTCGTGCCTCCTTACTTCGAGAACTTCGGCAAGCGCCTGATCAAGTCGCCCAAGGTGTATCTGGGCGACTCGGGATTGGCGTGCTACCTCCTGGGGATCGCGACCCAGGCGGAACTGCTTCGGTCGCCGTTCCTCGGCGCCTTGTTCGAAGGATTCGTGGCCGCGGAGATCCTGAAGAGCCAAGTCAGCCAAGGCCGGCGGAAGGAACTTTACCACTTTCGCGATCAGCAGGGTCTCGAGGTCGACTTCCTTTTTCCGAGCGGCCAGAGTGGTCTGTGGATGGTGGAGTGCAAAGCGTCCAAGACCGTTCAGCCGTCCATGGCCGGGTCGTTGGCGTCATTGCGCCGGTCCATGGGCGATCGGGGGCCGGTCCGGGCGGCCGTCGTCCATCGCGCGTCCGCCACGGTTGTGCCGGCTCGGGCGCTGGCGCCGGGGATCGAGGCCCTCGATGTGCCGGCCTTCGTGAACGTTTTGAACGCCGGACCGCGACGTTCGCGCAAACCGAAGTGAGGGCGGCTCAGCCATCGAGGGACAATCTTGGTAAAATCATCAGGTAGGCCGTTCACACTGGGCGCCTGAAGGCGAGGGTCGAAAACCGGAACGCAAGCTCTGAACCCGAGAGGGAGAGCTATAGGCGGAGGAGTCAATGCTCACACGGCGAGGCTGGCTGGCTGGTCTGGGTCTTCACAAAGTGGCTGGACTCTTGCCCGCCGCCACGGCGGCGGACTGGCCGCAATTTCGCGGGCCCAACCGGGACAACATCTCCCGGGAAACGGGTTTGCTGCGCCAGTGGCCGGCCAAAGGCCCCAAGGTCCTGTGGACCGTTCCGGTGGCGCAGGGCTACGCGGGCGCGGCGATCGTGGCCGGCCGCGTCTACCACCACGACTACGACGAGCAGAAATCCGATTGGCGCGTTCATTGCCGGCACCTGGCCACGGGCAAGGAAATCTGGAGATTCGCCGAGAATCGCCCCATCCGCCCCAACCACGCCATCACCCGCACCGTTCCGGCGGTGGACGGACGCTACGTCATTTCGCTGGACCCAAAGTGCGTGCTGCACTGCCTGGACGCCCGATCCGGCAAGGAGTTGTGGCGCAAGAACCTGGTTAGCGAGTACCAGACCGCCATTCCGCCCTGGTACAACGGGCAGTGCCCGCTGATCGAGAAGGACCGGGTGGTGATCGCCACCGGCGGCGCGGCCATTATGGTCGCGCTCGACAAAGCCGCGGGCAAGGAGATCTGGCGCACGCCCAACCCGGGCAAGCTGCTGCTGTCTCACGCCTCGGTCATGCCGGCGATTCTAGGCGGCGTGCGGCAATACCTGTACGGCACGCTGAACGGGCCTTTGGGAGTCTCGGCCGCCGACGGAAAGCTGCTGTGGCAGTTCCCGCGCAAATTCAACGTGGCCGTGGCGCCATCGCCCGTGGCGGTGGACGGGGAGCGGGTCTTCATGACCGCCAGCTACGACGCGGGCAGCGTCATGGTGCGCGTGCGGCCCGGCGGGGGCGGGTTCCAGACCGAGGCCGTGTTCGACATGAAGAAGAACGAGTGGAACTCCGAGGTCCACACGCCGATCGTCCACAAAGGCCACTTCTTCGCGGTGGGCAAGAAGAAGCGGGGCCTGTTTACGTGCCTGAATTTCGACGGCAAGACGGTCTGGGACAGCGACGGCAAAGCGTCGTTCGAACTGGGCAGCTACCTGCTGGCCGACAACATGTTTTTCGTCCTCGAAGGCGGCACCGGCCTGCTCCGGCTGATCGAGGCGAACACCACCGGATACAAGGAACTGGCCAAGGCCCAGGTGCTGAACGGACAGGACGTCTGGGGGCCGATGGCTCTGTCGGACGGCAAGCTGGTATTAAGAGACTTGACCAAGATGGTGTGCATCGACGTGCGCGGCGCGTAGCGAGGCAGCTTATGCAATACAGCCAGGTGCAACTTCTGGCCGGAAAGGGCGCGGAAAACGATCGGTTCAAAGCGGCGCTGCGCGGCGTCGCCGCCGGCGGGCGGGACTTCGTCTGCGCGGCGGGGGACCGGGAAATAAAAGTCTTCGACGACGCCGGCCGATTGCGGCGGCGCTGGAGCACCGCCAAGCCGGGCCTGGCGGTGGCCGTGTCCGGCGATGGCCGGGTGTTCGCCGGCCAGGCCGGGCAGGTGGAGATCTTCGACGGCGCGGGCCGCCTCACCGGCACCTGGCGCGACGAGAAACTCCTGGGGCTGGTGACGGCGATCGGTTTTTCCAAGGGCGGCGTCTTTTTGGGCGACGCCCGGGA
>JACQZT010000026.1 GCA_016213755.1 Acidobacteriota bacterium
CAAGGCAAGCGCGCTGCCAGGCTGCGCCACGCCCCGACGTCTCACTTGATTCTATCCTCAGCGGGACCTCAAGATTCTCTCGTTCGTGAGATCCCGGAGGATTCTTTAGCTACAGAATTATCTACAGCGGGATTTTGAAGGCAGCCAGAAATGTCCGTATCTGCTTGATTCCATTGGTCGGGGCGGCCAGATTCGAACTGTCGCCCCCCTGCCCCCAAGGCAGGTTACTGGCCAGCAACGGCCGGCAGTGGTGGCGACCTCCGTCGAGATCGCGGTGTCAGCGACAGGCTTCGCGACGGTGGAGGACGTGCCGAACCTCAACTTGAGTCGTCACCGCCGCGGACGAAGAAGAGCCGGCAATGGCCGACCCGAAGTCGCTACTCTTGGAGGCCGCTCTGCAGCGCTTTGACATCTCTCGCGCCCGATTTTACGAATCGATCTTTATCCAGACTGCGAACGCCGGCCTTCACCTGTTCGGTCCGTACGATCCGATTCATGCCGGTTCCCGAAAGTTATCGATTTCTTCCTCGGTGATGCCGAGTTCGGCCAGCACCTGCTCATGCGGGATGGGAGGGTTGTGCGTGAGCCACTCCCGGGCCTCGTGCAGAGCCTGTGTCTCTTCGGTGGTGAGCGGATCGTCATCCACAGGCGCGTTGGAGATGGCGCGCGAAACGGGATCGAACATCGTCTGGAGCAGGTCGCGCGCGGCACGCAATTGCCCGGGCTTAAGGCGATCCACCAAATCGTGGAGTTGCTCTTTCTCTTGCGTCAGATCGGCGCTCATTGAATTTCTCTCCCTGTCTCGCTCCTCTAAGGGCATTGTACCTCCGCGCACCATTCCGGAACTGCTCGGATGGACCCTGCTCTGGTCGCGGCTGTTCTTCAAGGATCCCTCCACGCGGGACGAGTTCATGGGGCTGGGGCTGATCCTGCTGGGGATTGTGCTGCTTAACTTGGGGAACCGAAGCTGACGCCCGCGCTATGCTTCAAGCATGAAATTCCGCGTTGTCCTGGAGTACGACCCGGAAGCTGAGAGCTACTCTGCCGTCTGTCCTGAGTTGCCTGGATGCGCATCGGCCGGACAGACCGAAGAAGAAGCGCGGTGCGGCATCGAGGAAGCCATTCGACTCTACCTCTCGCCCGCCGGCAAGGCCCCCTTCAGCAAGCCTGGATCAAGCCGCGTGTCTCCTCGATTCCAGGTTCATGGCAGAATAGACAAATATGTCCACCAGGGTTTGGAAGTCTGGCATCTCTCTCTGCCTGCTCTTTGCCTGCACCGTTCTGGCGCAGGAAAAGGCCGATTTGAACGCCGTTCACCGCATCAAGGCCGAGGCGTTTGAGAACTCCAAGGTCATGGAGCACTTGTTCTACCTGACCGACGTTCACGCGCCGCGCATCTCCAACTCGCCGGGCTATCGGGCCGGCGCCGAATGGACCATGGGGCGGCTCAAGGAATACGGTCTGGAAAACATCCACAAGGAAGCCGTGCCGTTCGGCCGCGGCTGGAGCTGCCGGCGTTTTTCAGTGCACCTGATCGAGCCGGAGTACGCGCCGCTGATCGGCATCCCGCTGGCGTGGACCCAGGGCACCAACGGCCCCATCGCGGGCGAGCCGGTCCTGGCCGTGCTCCGCACCGACGCGGACCTGGAGAAGTTCAAAGGCAAGCTGAAGGGCAGGATCGTGCTCACCGACGCGCTGCGCGAAATCCCGTTGCCGCTGCAACCGGACGCCCGGCGCTATTCCGAGATCGACCTGGCGCAGATGCTCGCCGCGCCCGAGCCCGGCGCGCGCCCGCAGCGCCCCGTTCAGCCCGGCACGCCCTTCGTCTCGCGCGAGGAGGCCATGGCGTTCCGCCGCCGCCTCACGGAGTTCTTGCGCAGCGAGGGTGTCGCGGCCACCATCGGCGGCGGCCTGCGCGGCAACAACGGGACCGTGTTCGCCACCAGCGGGGGCTCGCGCGAGATGAAAGACCCTGTGCCGCCTCCGGGCATCGCCATCGCTCCCGAGCATTACAACCGCCTCTACCGCCTGCTGGACAAGAAGGTCCCGGTCAAGCTCGAACTGGAGATGCAGGTCAAACTCGACGAGTCGTCGCTGGACTGCTTCAACATCCTCGCCGAGATCCCGGGCTCGGACAAGAAGGACGAAGTCGTCATGCTGGGCGGCCACTTCGACACCTGGCACGGCGGCACGGGCGCCACGGACAACTCGTCGGGCGTCTCGGTGGCAATGGAGGCGGCGCGCATCCTCAAGACTCTGAAGCTGCCGCTCAGCCGCACGGTCCGGCTCGGCTTCTGGGCCGGGGAAGAGGCCGGGTTTATCGGCTCCCGCGCGTACGTGAAGGAACATTTCGCGGACCGCGAAACCATGCAACTTAAACCCGATCACGCGCGCCTGGCGGCCTATTTCAACTACGACAACGGGGGCGGCAAGATCCGCGGCATCTATCTTCAGAACAACGACATGGCCCGTCCGGTCTTCGAGGCGTGGCTGAACCCGCTCAAGAGCCTGGGCGCCGGCACGGCGACCATCCGCAACACCAGCGGCACCGACCACCTCGCCTTCGACGAGGTCGGGCTGCCCGGATTCCAGTTCATTCAGGATCCGCTGGCCTACGACACGCGCACGCACCACTCGAACATGGATCTCTACGACGCCATCCCGCCGGGCGACCTGATGCAGTCGTCCGCCGTGATGGCGGTCTTCGCCTACCAGGCGGCCAACCGCGAGCAGGCGATCCCGCGCAAACCGCTGCCCACGCCGCAGACGCGCCGCCGGCAGGCTAACCCGTGAAGAGACTGCCGTTCCTTTTTCTGTGCGCCGCCCTGGCGCTGCCGCTATTCGGCGGCGAGAAGATCGATCTCGAGGCCGTTCATCGCATCCGCAACGAGGCCTTCGAGAACTCGAAGGTCATGGACCACGCCTTCTACCTGTCCGAGTTGTACGGCCCGCGGCTCACCGGATCGCCCAATTATCAGGCTGCGGGCGACTGGGCGGTTAAGCGGCTGAATGAGTGGGGGCTGGAAAGCGTGCACCGCGAGACGTGGCCCTTTGGCCGCGGCTGGCAGGCCTCGCGCTGCGTGGTGCAGATGGTGGCGCCGCAGGGCGTGACCATGATCGGCGTGGCCGGTCCTTGGACTCCCGGCACCAACGGGCCGGTGAAGTCCGAGGCCGTCTATGCGCCCATGCCCGGCGGTTTCGATTCCGCGACGGACGCCGCGGACAGGTACATCGAAAAGCACAAGGGCAAGCTCAAGGGCAAGATCGTGCTGGTCTCGCAGCCGGCCGAGATCGCGCAGGAAACGCGTCCCATTTCCCGCCGCTGGACCGACGAGGACCTGGCGGCGGAGTTGAAGGCGCCGGAACCGGGCGCGGGCGGGCGGCCCTCGCGGGGCGGCGGCGGCTTCCGTTCGCAAACGCAGAAGCTCATGCAGTTCTACAAAGACGAAGGCGTGGCGGCGCTGGTCGCCGCCGGCCGGGGACAGGGCGGCACCCTGCTCTCGTTCCTGGGCGGTTCGCGGGACGTGAAAGAGCCTTTGCCGCCGCCCATCGCGGCCGTGGCGGCCGAACACTACAACCGCATGGCGCGCCTGGCCCAGCACGGCATTCCGCTCCAGCTTGAGGTCGACGTCGAAGCGAAACTGGTGGACCAGACGGTGGAGTCGTTCAACGTCCTGGCCGAGATCCCCGGCGGCCGCAAGCGCGACGAGGTGGTCATGATCGGCGCGCACCTGGATTCCACCAGCGCCGCCACGGGCGCCGCCGACGACGGCGCCGGCTCGGCCATCATGATGGAGGCCATGCGCATTCTGAAGGCCCTGGACCTGAAGATGGACCGCACCGTGCGCCTGGCCCTGTGGGGCGGAGAAGAACAGGGCCTGCTCGGCTCGCGCGAGTACGTCAAACAGCACTTCGGCGATTCCGGCGGCGCGGAACTCAAGCCGGAGCACGCCAAGCTGTCCCTGTACTTGAACGTGGATTACGGCGGCGGCAAGATCCGCGGCATTTACCTCAACGGCAACGACATGGCCAAGCCGGTCTTCGACGACTGGTTCGCGCCCCTGCGCGACCTGGGCGTCTCCGTCGCCACCACCCGGCGCCTGCCCATGGGCGGCAGCGACCACATGTCGTTCGAGGCCGCCGGTCTGCCGGGCTTCATGATGTTTCAGGATCCGCTGGACTACTTCGCGCGCGTGCATTCCAACATGGACGCGTACGACCGGCTCCAGCCGGCGGACATGAAGCAGGCCGCGGCGGTCATCGCCACCTTGGTCTATCACGCCGCAAATCGAGAAGAGCTGCTGCCCCGCAAGCCGCAGCCCAAACCCGCGGCCTCGAGCCTGAAGCTTAAGACCGACATCGAGTTCGCCAAGCCGGGCGGCGAGAGCCTGACGCTGGACGCCTATGTGCCCGAGGGCGCCGGACCGTTTCCCACCGCGATCATCGTTCACGGCGGCGGCTTCACGCGCGGCGACAAGCAGACCTTTGTCCCGCCGCTGTTCGAGCCGCTGGCCAAGGGCGGTTTTGCGTGGTTCTCCATCAACTACCGCCTGGCGCCGAAACACCCGTTCCCGGCCGCGGTCGAGGACGTCGAGAGCGCGGTGCGCTGGGTCCGCGCGCACGCAAAGGACTACAAGGTGGACCCGCGGAGGATCGCGCTGGTGGGTGAATCGGCCGGCGGCCACCTGGTGTCTTATGTGGGCGCAAGAAGCGGGCGCAAGCTGGGGCTGGCGGCCGTGGTTCCGTTCTACGGCCCGCACGATCTTGAGGCGCGGGCGCGCGCCACCCAGCAGGCTTCGGAAAACATCAAGAGCTTTCTGGCCATCACCGATCTCAACGACGCGGCCTGGCGGAAGATGCGCGCGGCTTCGCCCATCACATACGTCAAGAAGGAGATGCCGCCCTACCTCCTGATTCACGGCACGAAGGACGAATTGGTGCCTTTCGAGCAGTCCCCCGCCATGTGCGACAAGATGAAGCGAGTCGGCGCGCGCTGCGAGGTTTTCGCGGTCGAAGGCGGCGGGCATGGAATGGGCGGCTGGGAGAAGAATCCCGCTCTCCAGGCTTACAAGAAGAAGCTGGTCGATTGGCTGCGGCGGACGCTGGGCGTAGAATGAAGGGCGCCATGCCCTTCCGTACCCCGATTGTCCTGCTGCTCGCTTTCGCGCCGGTTCTGGCGCAAACCGATGCGCGCCAGGTCCGGCAGTTTCTGACGCCGCCGCTGAATTCGCCGGACGTCGTGGCGGCCGAGATACGCCAATATCTGATGGCGCGCGCGCCGCGCCTGCCCCAGGTTGCCTCCGCGCAGGAGTGGACCCGTCAGGCCGGCGAGATCCGCCGCAAGATGCTGGACGAGGTGGTCTTCCACGGCTGGCCGAAGGAGTGGGTTTCCGCCCCGCTCAAAGCCGAGGACCTGGGCGTGTTCGCCTCCGGCCCGGGCTATCGCATGCGCAAGCTGCGCTATGAGATCGTGCCGGGGTTCTGGTCCGCCGCCATCCTGTACGAACCCGAGCGCCTGGCCGGCAAAATGCCGGCCATCCTCAACGTCAACGGCCACGGGCAGCCGGGCAAGGCGCTGGAGTACAAGCAGAAGCGCTGCATCAACCAGGCCAAGCGGGGCATGCTGGCGCTGAATCTCGAGTGGATCAACTTCGGCGAGCTGACGCACAAGGAGAACGCGCACTGGTTTCAGGCCCATCTCGACCTCACCGGAACCAGCGGCCACGGCCTGTTCTACCTGGCCATGCGCAAGGGCCTCGACTGCCTCTACGATCACCCCAACACCGACCGCGCGCGAATCGGCGTGACGGGCCTTTCCGGCGGCGGATGGCAGACCATCACGCTGAGTTCGCTCGACGAGCGGGTCGCGCTGGCGATCCCCGTGGCGGGCTACTCGTCGCTGGCGGCGCGCATCGAGCGCACCGCCGACACGGGCGACATCGAGCAGAATCCGGCCGACATGATGCTGGCCGGCGACTACTCCCACCTGACCGCCCTGCGCGCCCCGCGCCCCACCTTGCTCATCTACAACGCCGAGGACGACTGCTGCTTCCGCGCTCCGCTGGTCAAGCCCGGCGTCTACGACGACGTGCGCCCGTTCTTCCGCCTGTTCGGCGCCGAGGACCGCTTCGGCTGGCACCAAAACACAGACCCCTCCAGCCACAACTACCAACTGGACAATCGCATCCAAGCCTACAAGTTCATCGCTCGCAGTTTCGGCATGCCGGCGGTAGAGGGTGAAATCCCCTCCGATGCGGAGATCAAGACTCCCGAGGAACTCACCGTGGGCCTGCCCTCCAACAATCTGACCGTGCTCGGGCTGGCACGCGAGCTGGCCAAACGCATCCAGCGCCCTCCGCTGGCGGGCGATGCGCGGGAGCGGCTGCGCAAGGTGCTGCGCTTCCAGCCGGTGACGGTCCGGCACGTCTGGCGGGTGACCAACTCAAACCAGAAGGGCCTCGAAACACAGGCCGCGAAGATCGAGTTCTCGAACCATCTGTCGGCGACGGCGGTGTGGGCCAAGGCGCTCTCGGCCGCCGAAGCGCCGCCCGCGACGCTGGTGCTGGACGACCGGGGCCGGGCCGCCGCGGCCGAAGAGGTATCCGAACGGGTCAACCGCGGCGAGCAGGTGCTGGCGCTCGATCCGATCTTCACCGGCGACGCCGCGCCGCGCAAGCCCGACCCCGCGCATTACGCGCAGATGTTCTCCGCGCTGGGCGAAAGGCCGCTGGGCATCCAGGCCGCGCAAATCATCGCCGCCGCAAGCTGGTTGCGCGAAGCCAGGCGCGCGCCCTCGGTTCGCCTGGTGAGCCGCGGCATTCGCGGCCAGGTTGCGGCGCTGGCCGCCCAGGCGCTGGAACCGGCGCTGTTCGACACGGTTGTCATCCTGGACGGCGCGAAGTCGCTTCAGCACCTGCTGGACGC
>JACQZT010000159.1 GCA_016213755.1 Acidobacteriota bacterium
CCCCAGGTAGCTGCCGGCATAGTCCAAAAGCGTGGTGTGCAGTTCCTCCGCCTGCGTCCGGTAGCGCGCGGCATCTTGCGCGCGCCCGTTCTCCCGCGCCAGGTGCGCGGCGGCGCGAAGTCCCGCCACCGCCCAGGAGACCGCCCAGACCGGCCGCCGACCGTCCGGAACCCGGCGCGCAAGCGACTCGGCGTCCAGCGCAATCCGCGGCCAGGTGGCAAGCAACCAGGCGCGGTCGCGCGAGTAGCGGTAGCGCTGTTCGAGACACCACAACCGCTGTCCTGGGGCTTCTGCCTCGCTCATCAGCGGGGGCTGCGCGAGGCACTCGGCCTGCGTCCGCGCCAGCGCGGCGATCTTCTCCGAAGCGGGAAGCTGCCACGCCAAAGCCAGCAGGCAGGCGGCTATCTGGCCTTGGCCGGAAGAGAGAAGTCCCACACCTGAATATTACCCTTGCCCTCGGTGTATTGGTAAACGGCGTACTCTCCCGGCGCCAGCGGCTTCACCGGCCAGATCTTGTACACGTCCGCGGCCACCTGCCGGCGAAAGACCTCGACGATCTCCATCTCGTCGATTATCTCTTTGGACACCGGGATGATGTTCCACTTCTGCACCACGCGCGCGTCTTTCTTCGGGGTCAGCTTCGCGATGCCGAAGCGCTCCGGCGCCGACAGCCGGATGTAGAACTCGGGGCTGTCCCCCGTCGCCAGCGTGGAAGAACGCGCACCGTCCAGTTCCACGGTCGCCTTGCCGGCCACGAACGGCACCGGCGACAGGTATTTGAGCACGCTACGCTTCTTGTCGGTGACGACTTTGGACACCGCCTGTTTGACGGCCACCAGATCCTTGCCCTCCACCAGGTACGCGCCGTTATCGCCCGGCACGCGTGCGGCTTCTTCCCGCTGCTGCCGTTCGACCTTTTCCTCGGCCGTAATGTCGGCCGCCACCTTGCTGCGCGATTCCTCGACCTCCCGCACCTCTTCCCGCGTGCGCTTCAGGTCCGCCAGCTCGACCGGAATCTCCTCCCAGTCGCCGCGCTCGGTGCTGTAGTAGCGCACCCGGTCGCCTTCCACGCTGTATTCGCGCACCACGTGGAAGCTGCCGTCCTTGAGATACAGCTTCAGGTTTGCCGCCAGCAGGGGCAGGATGAGGGCAAAAAGTAGCAGCGCTCGCCGCATGGGACCTCAGCTTCATCTTATGATGGCTCAGGAGGACCATGAAATACCGCAAACTTGGACGGACCGGATTTGAGATCAGCGAGATCGGCTACGGCGCCTGGGGCGTCGGCGGCGGGCAGTGGATCGGAGGCGACGACGGCGAGTCGGTGACCGCGCTGCGGCGCGCCCTCGAACTGGGCCTCAACTTCATCGACACGGCGCTGGCCTATGGCGACGGCCACAGCGAGGAACTGGTGGGCCAGATCGTCCGCGACGCGCCCGGCAAGGTCTTCGTCGCCACCAAGGTTCCGCCCAAGAACGAGCTTTGGCCCGCGGAGCCGGGCATCGGCATCGGGGAGGTGTTCCCCTACGACTACGTGATCCGCTCTACCGAACAGAGCCTGCGCAACCTGAAGATGGAGACCGTCGACCTCCAGCAACTGCACGTCTGGAACCCGGAGTGGATCGCCGCCGACGAGTGGCGCCGCGCGCTCGAAGACCTGAAGCGGTCCGGCAAGGCGCGCGCGGTGGGCATCTCGATCAACGACCACCAGCCCGACTCGGCGATCGAGGTCATTGAAACCGGCGTGATCGACACCGTGCAGGTGATCTACAACGTCTTCGACCAGTCGCCCGAGCGGAACCTGTTTCCGCTGTGCCAGAAGCGCGACATCGGCGTGCTGGCGCGCGTGCCGCTGGACGAAGGCGCGCTCACCGGCGCCATCACCGAGAACAGCGTGTTCGATGCGCGGGAGTTCCGCGCCTTCTATTTTCGCGGCGACCGCAAGAAGCAGGTGGTCGAGCGGGTCGAGCCGCTCAAAAAGGACCTGGCGGGCGTGCCGGGAACGCTGGCCGAGATCGCCCTGCGGTTCTGCCTTTCGCACCCGGCCGTCTCCACCGTCATTCCCGGGATGCGAAAAGTCCGCAACGTCGAGAGCAGCCTGGGCGTCTCAGAAGCAGGGCCGCTGCCGGCCCCAACGCTGGAGGTGTTGCGACGGCATGCCTGGAATAAGAATTTCTATTGCTAGCCTGCTGGCGGCCGGCCTGGCGTCGGCCGCCGCGCCGGACTACCTGCCCCTGGCGCCCGGCAACCAGTGGATTTACCGCGCCGGCGGCCAGACCCTGACCGTCGAAGTGCTGCGCATCGAGGGCGCGTATTTCGTGGTGCGCGGCTTCCCGAATGGAGAAGTCCGCTTGCGCCGGGACGACGACGGAACGCTGTACGCTCTCGATGCGCGCGGCGGGCGGGAGAGCGTCTGGGCGGCGTTCGGCGCACCCGATGGCACGGAGTACGACACCGTCATCGACCCCTGCAACCGCCGCGCGCGCGTGGTTTCGCACTCGGCGCGCTACGCGGGGCCCGTGGGTGAGTTCCGGCAGGAGGCGCTGCACATCGCCTATCCGCCCTCCGGCTGCGCCGACGCCGGCATCACCGAGGAATTCTACCTGCCCTGGGTAGGACTCGTACGCCGCACCGTGACAACCATCGCCGGCCCGGTGACCTACGACCTGGTCTACGCTCGGCTGGGCGGCGTTACGGTGATCTCCGAACCAGGCCTCTCCGTCGGTCTTCTGCTCAACCGCCAGGTTTACTACGTGAACCTGATGCCGCCCGTGGACCCGCGCCGCGTGGTCCCCGAACTGACCGCCCGCCTGTCGCTGCGCAACGGGACCGAGACGCCGCTCGAAGTGGTGTTTCCGTCGGGCCAGAACTACGACCTGGAGATTCGCAACGCCCGGGACGAGTTGCTCCACCGCTGGTCCGATGGCAGGGCGTTTACCATGATTTTCCGCCGCGAGACGCTAGCCCCCGGCCAGGAGCGCAATTACCTCATCGCCGTGCCCCTGGGAGACAAAGACGGCAAGCCCTTCCCCGACGGCCGCTACACCGCCGAAGCCTGGTTCGCCACCGAAGGCGGCAAGCGCTACGCCGCCCGCCTCCCCTTCGAAATCCAAACCACCCACTAAACCGGGGACAGTACACCAATTTCGAAATTGGTGTTTGAGTGTACTGTCCCCGGTCTACCAGTCTAGGGCCAGGCGGATTAGCGTTCGCACGGAGACCCCCGAAGGCCCCTTGGTCAGAAACGGTTTGGCTTCCGCCAGCCAGTCGGTGCCGGCGATGTCCAGGTGCACCCAGGGCGTCTCGCCGATGAACTCCTTGAGGAAGAGGGCGGCCGTGACCGCGCCGCCGTAACGCGTGCCGATGTTCTGGATGTCGGCGAAGGCGCTCTTCAACTGCTCGCGGTACTCCTCGTCCAGCGGCATGGGCCAGAGTTTCTCGCCCCCGGCGCGCCCGGCGGCAAGCACTCGGTTGAGCAGGGCCTCATGGTTCGAGAACACGCCCGCGTTGACGTTCCCCAGCGCCACCGCGATGGCCCCGGTGAGCGTGGCCACGTCCACCACGTGCGTGCAGCCGAGCTGCACGGCATAGGCCAGCGCGTCGGCCAGGATCAGCCGGCCTTCGGCGTCGGTGTTCAGGATCTCGATGGTCTTGCCCGCGAGCGACCGGACGATGTCGCCGGGCCTCTGCGCGCGGCCTCCGGGCATGTTCTCCACCGTGGGCACCAGAGCGGTCACCGGAATCGCCGGTTTCAGCGCCGCCAGCGCGCGCATGGCCCCCAGCACGGCCGCCCCGCCCGCCATGTCGGCCCGCATCTCCTCCATTTTGTCGGACGGCTTGATGGAGACGCCGCCGGTGTCGAAGGTCACGCCCTTGCCCACCAGGCCCAGTTGCACACCCTCGGGGCCCGGCCGGTCCGGGCGGTAGCGGACCACGATCAGGAAAGGCGGCTCCATCGATCCCTGCGCCACGCCCAGCAGCGCGCCCATGCCCAGTTGGCGCATGCGGTCCTGGTCCAGGATTTCGCACTCCAGGCCGGCCTCGGCGGCCATATCGCGCGCGCGCGCGGCCAGCGCGGACGGCGGCAGGCGGTTGCCCGGCTCGTTGGCCAGTTCGCGTGTGAAGTTCTGCGCCTCGCCGACGATGCGCCCGCGCTCCAAGGCCGCTTCGGAAACCTCGCCCGCCAGCGCGAAGACGTCCAGTGGTTTCTTTTCCGATTCGTCGGTCTTGTAGCGGTCGGTTTCGAATTCGCCGAGCAGGGCGCCCTCCACGGCCGCAGCGGCAAACTCGTCGCCGCGCTCCACCGCCAGGGCGATATTGCGGACCGAACGTCCTTTTAGGCTGCGCACCACCGTTCCGGCCAGTTTGCGCATTTCCGCGGCGTCGAACTTCCCGAGTTTGCCGCCGCCGGCCAGCACCAGCCGCCGGGCGGCGAAGCCGGCCGGGCGATGCAATAGGGCCATCTCGCCCGTCTTGCCCGCGAACTCACCGCTCGAGTAGACTTCCTCCACCCAGCCCGAGGTCAGCTCGCCGGCCAGCTTCAGCGCGCCGGTGTCGCGGGGGGCATCCTTCTCGAAAGCCGGGACTACCAGGGCGCCGGCGTCCACCTCTCTCAGTGCTCCATTCAGAATGCGCAGTTCCATCGGGCAGGGTCCTCATTTAGAATATCGGCGCACGGCGGCGCGGGCCTCGGCCTCGGCGGTGCGTTTGGCATCCGCCGCGCGCTTGTCGTGGAGCTTCTTGCCGCGAGCGAGCGCCAGCTCGCACTTGATTCGTCCCTCTTTGAGATACATCCTGGTGGGAATCAGCGACAGCCCTTTTTCGCGCGTCTTGCCTAACAGCTTGTCGATCTCGGCCCGGTGCAACAGCAGCTTGCGCCGCCGCAGAGGGTCGTGGTTTTCGCGGTTGCCGTAAGAGTAGTGACTGATGTGGGCGTTGACCAGCCAGGCTTCGTTTCCAACCACTTCCGCGTACGCCTCCTTGAGCTGGACCTTGCCCTCGCGGGCCGACTTGACCTCCGTGCCGGTCAGCGCCAGCCCGGCTTCGAAGCGGTCCAGCAGAAAATAGTTGTGTCCGGCGGGCCGGTTATCGGCCAGAATCTTCCGGCCTGGATCGGTCTTGCTCAACTTTTGCCCTCAACGTCCAAAACCCCCGCCGCGTCATACGTTTAGAGTGAACGTGCACGCGCGGGTCACTCTTAAGAGTATAGCCCGAAGATTCAACAAGATGCGTACCTTTTTCGGTTTTCGAACAGGCCTGGCGCTGGCCTTGCTGCTGATGCTGGCCGCGGGAGTCGGGGCCAAGACCCGCAAAGGTGACAAGGCCTGGAAGGAGGGCCGCGCGGCGGAAGAGCGCCGCGAGTTCGACAAGGCGCTGGAACTCTATGAAAAGGCGGTACAAGAAAATCCTTCGGATTCCGCCTACCTGCTCTCGATGCGGCGTGTGCGCTTCCAGGCCGGCCAGGCGCACGTCGATCAGGGCCAGAAACTCCGCACCCAGGGCAAGCTGGAAGAAGCGCTGGCCGAGTTTCAGAAAGCCTACGCCATCGATCCTTCCTCGGGCATCGCCGAACAGGAGATCCGCCGCACCAGCCAGATGATCGAACGCGAAAAGAAGCGCGCCGCCGATC
>JACQZT010000160.1 GCA_016213755.1 Acidobacteriota bacterium
CAAGAAGCACGGCGTGGTCATTTCTTACGATCTCAACTACCGTCCCTCGCTGTGGAAGGGCATCGGCGGCGAGGAGAAGGCGCGCGAGGTGAACCGCGAGATCGCCCGCTACGTCGATGTCATGCTGGGCAACGAAGAGGACTTCACCGCCGCGCTGGGGTTTGAGGTCGAGGGCATTGACAAGCACCTGTCGAAGCTCGATCCGGCAAACTTCTACAAGATGATCGAGCGAGCGGTGAAAGAGTACCCCAACTTCCAGGTGGTCGCCACCACGCTGCGCAGCGCCCGCACCGCGTCGCGCAACGACTGGGGCGCCGTGTGCTGCCTCGACGGCCAGTTCTACCAGGTGGCGCAGCGCAACGACCTGGAGATCTTCGACCGCGTGGGCGGCGGCGACTCTTTCGCCAGCGGCCTGATCTACGGCCTGCTGACCGGCAAGGGTCCCCAGTACGCCGTCAATTGCGGCGCCGCGCACGGCGCGCTGGCCATGACCACGCCCGGCGACACCACCATGGCCACGCTGGCCGAGGTCGAAAAGGTCATGAAGGGCGGCGGCGCGAGGGTGGACCGCTAAACTCCGCGCACGGCCACGCTCACCGGCTTGGACCCCACCGGGATCATGGTGAACAGCGGCGCGTCCTTGGTGCGCTTGGCGGTGATGGCGGCGATGCGGATCACCGCCATGTCGCCCGAGCGGCGGTTGAGCACCAGCGCGTACTGGTTGTCCGGCGTGATGGCGATGTGGCCCGGTTCGGCGCCGGCCGGCGCGGCGGCCAGCACCTTGTGGGTCTCGATGTCGAGGATGGTCACGTTGTTCGACGCCGGGTTGGCGACGAACAGGTAGTCCGGCGCGGCCGAGGCCGCCATCACGCCGGGCGCGCGGCCGGCCAGCACCGTCTCGGCGACCTCGGTCTGGTATGGGTAGACGATTACCACCGCATCCATGCCCTCGCCGGTAACGAACAACTGGCCGCCGTCGGATTTGAAGCACAGGTTGTCCGGGCGGACGGCCAGCGGCAGGTGCGTCACCACGCGGCCCGACGCGGTGTCGAGGATGGTCAAGCGGCGGTCCGCCAGGTTGGCGGCCAGCAGGCTCCGGCCGTTGGATTGAAACCGCACCGCACCCAGCGCCTTGCCCAGCCGGACGATGCGTTCGGTCTTCCTCGTTTCCAGATCCAGGATGGCGATCGAGCCTTCGGGGCCGAAACTCACTGCCGCGCGATGGCCGTCGAGGGAGAGATCGACGTCGTAAGGGTCGCCGCCCAGCGGCAGGCGCGCCTCCACCGCCAGGCGGTTCGAGTCCAGCCGGATAAGTTGGCGCGGTTCGCGGGCCAGTACCCAAAGTGCGCGGGCGTCCGGTGCCAGGCGCATCGACACGGCCGAGGCGCAGCACGCGGTCCGGCGCCGATGCGCCAGGGCGTCGGCATCGACTTCGTGCACCCAGCCGGCGCGCGGCGTGAGAGCGAACACGGCCGGCCGCCCCGGGTGCGCCACCACGGCCGTCGGACTGGCGCCCAGGGGAATGTGCCGCGCCACCGCGAAGGCGGTCAGGTCCACCGCCGCGATGGCCTGGCCCTCCTCGTTGGCCACAAAGGCATAGCCCGGAAAGCCCGCGCCCCGTTTAGGCCGGCAACCCATAGCCAAAGCGAGCGGAGCGGCGAGAAGTGTGCGTCGGCCAATCACCTCGCCCCATTCTACCCCCAAAATCCGGGACAGCCTGACCTGCCCGGGTTTTTGAAAACCCGGGCAGGTCAGGCTGTCCCGGTTTTGGGTAAGCTGGGGTGTGCGGTGGGTTCTCGGGTTGGTTTCGATCGCGCTGGGGCTGGCGGGGGCGGAGGCGCCGCTGTCGGAGCGGCTGGAGGCCTGGAAGCAGGAAATCGAGCAGGCCGGCGGCCAGGTGGTGGTGGCGCGGATCGCGACCGATCCCGAGAGCGGCCAGATCCGGATTCCGCCCGGCACGCCGCGCCGCATCGCACTGGCACGCTACCTCGCCGAGCCGCGGTTCGCCGAACAGTTCGCCCGCACGCATGCCACGACCATTAACCATCCTTCCCCGGAGGGAAGAGTCCATTTCGTCCTGCTCAACATGGCCCGCGCCGGCGAGTGGAAAGACGGCGAAGAGGCCCTGCTGGCGCACGAGTTCGGCCATGCCTGGCTGGACGCCCGCGGGTTTCGCAGCCCGCCGCCCGGCGCGGACGCGCTTCCCTGTCTGGCGATCCAGTCGGGAGACATCGTGCAGCACGTGCTCATCCGGCGGGAACTGGACTCCCGCGGCATTCCCTTCCGGTCGCCCTGGATCCGCAGCCTGGAGCAGGCCCTGGACAAGCTCCGGAATTCGGGCCCGGGCGAGAGCGCCGGGACCTGCGACGCGCTGGCGCGGATCACGCTGTGGACCGACGTCCGGCTGGGTCTCACTCCCGAACAGTGGGGCCGGGCCGCCGAGTTCGACCAGGCCTTCCGGAAGGCCTTTCCGGTTCTAGCGCCGGTGGCCGAGGAACTGGCAGCCGTGTTGAGCGCGGTGGACCTGACGGCGCTGGAAAGGTACCACCGGGCGCTGGCTTACGTGCGGCAGCGGCTGGCGGTTGTGCTAACCTTTTGAAGGGAACTCCGCACCGGGGCGATTCTCGTCCGATTGAGGCGGGAGTGTCACCTTTTATCATCCATGAACGTTCGGTCACTATTTAGTTTGTTTTCTTCGGATCTGGCGATTGACCTGGGAACGGCCAATACGCTGGTTTTCGCCAAAGGCAAGGGCATCGTGGTCAACGAGCCTTCCATCGTGGCGATCAACAAGAACAATGGCGAGGTGGAAGCCGTGGGCAAGGAGGCCAAGGAGATGCTTGGCCGCACGCCGGGCAATATCGTCGCCATCCGTCCCATGAAGGACGGCGTGATCGCCGACTTCAAAGTCACCGAGCGCATGCTGAATTATTTCATTCAGAAAGCGCACGGCCGGAAAATGCTGGTTCACCCGCGCATCGTCATCGGCGTGCCGAGCGAGATCACGCAGGTGGAAAAGCGCGCCGTCATCGACTCGGCCTACCGCGCCAAGGCCAGCGAAGTGCACCTGGTGGAACAGGCCATGGTGGCGGCCATCGGCGCCGGCCTGCCCATCACCGAGCCTTCCGGCAACATGGTGGTGGACATCGGCGGCGGCACCACCGACGTGGCCGTCATCTCGCTTTCCGGCATTGTCTACTCGCGCTCGGTGCGCGTGGCCGGCAACGAGATGGACGACGCCATCATGCAGTACCTGAAGCGCAAATACAACCTGCTGATCGGCGAGCGCACCGCCGAGGCGATCAAAATGCAGGTCGGCTCGGCGTTTCCGCTGGACAGCCCGATCAGCATGGAAATCAAGGGGCGCACCCTGATCGAGGGGGTGCCCAAGACCCTCAGAGTGGACGACAGCGAGATTCGCGAGGCGCTGTCGGAAGCCGTGGCCACCATCATGAACGCCATCCGCGTGGCGCTGGAGCGGACGCCGCCCGAGCTGAGCGCCGATATCAGCGACCGCGGCATCGTGCTGACCGGCGGCGGCGCGCTGCTCAAGAATTTGGACCGGCGCATTCGCGAAGAGACGGGGCTGCCGGTCTCGATCGCCGAGGATCCGCTGGCCAGCGTGGTGCTCGGCACGGGCAAGATGCTCACCGATTTCAAACTGCTGCGGCGCATCGCGATCGAATAGCCGGAAAGGTTTGAGGCGAGCCGGGCGAAGATGGAATTCCTGCTCCACAGATTTCGCACCATCACCATTCTGGTGATGGTAATCGTGGCCCAACTGCTGCTGCTCGCCTACCAGGTGCGGAGCAGCCAGGATGTGCGCCTGATTCGCGTGTGGGCGGTGACCGCGGTGACTCCCCTGGCGCGGCTGCTGGAAGGCCTGCGCAGTAGCACCTTCGGTTTCCTGCGCGACTATGTGATGCTGATGGACGCGCGCCAGGACAACGTGAAGCTGAGGGCCGAACTGGACCGGTTCAAGATGGAGAACCAGTACCTCAAGAACGAGCTGTCCACGGCCGAACGCGTGCAGGCGCTGAGCGCCTTTCAGGCCCGCACGCAGTCCCGGACCCTGGCGGCGCGCATCATCGGCACCGGAACGGGGACCAACTCCAAGATCGTCTTCGTCGATCGCGGCTCGGTGTCGGGGGTTCTAAAGGGCATGGCCGTGGTGACGGCCGACGGCATCGTCGGCAAGGTGATTGCGTCTTATCCGACCGCGTCGCAGGTCATGCTGGTCAACGACCCGAACTTCGCGGCCGGCGTCATCTCGCAGAAGAACCGCGTGCACGGCACGTTGAAAGGCCAGGGACACAGCACCTGCCTGGTGGACTACGTGCAGAACGAGGAGAAGGTCGAGGTTGGGGAAGTGTTCTACACCTCGGGCGACGACCGGATCTTCCCCAAGGGACTGCCGGCCGGCGTGGCCAGCGTGGTGCGGGCGGGCAAGAACTTCAACAAGGAGATCTTCCTCACTCCCAGCGGGTTTCAGCGCGGGCTGGAGGAGGTGCTCATCGTTTTGGAGGGCGTGCACCAGGCGATTCCCGACGCGCAGGCAGCGCAGTCGCCAGGGGTTTACATGCTGCCTGCGCCGCCGGCCGAAGCGGCCGCCGCCGAGCCGTCCCAGGCGGGGCGGAGAAGCCCCACCCTGGCCACCGATGCCGACCGCCTGCGCGAGCGCTATCGCCGCGTGGGGGATGCGCAGGGCCACGTGTATG
>JACQZT010000154.1 GCA_016213755.1 Acidobacteriota bacterium
ACGCAATTCTCGCCCTCCGCTGCTGCCAGATGAACGGTGAGTTCGAGGACTACTGGGAGTCGCGGGTCGCCTGATCTCCACTTCTATGTCGCGCACCCCGCTACTTGGAGGCCGACTCGGCCGCCGGGGTGGCCGGCGGAGGCGGAAGCAGCCGGGTCATGTCGTCCAGAAGCTGCTGTTCCGCGGCGCTAAAGCGGCCGCGAAACTGGTCGCTGTTGATGCGGGCTCGCCGGCCGGCTTCGGGCAGAGTGCGGAGACGCTCATACTCGCGCCGGACCAGGGGGCGGCGGTGGGGGGGCAGTTTGCTGAAATCCCGGAACGCCAGCCGCAGGGCGTTCTGCTGCTCGGTGGAAAGACCCTGGAACAGTTCGTACCGCTGGCGCACCTGTTCGCGCTGTTCGGGGGTCATGCTCTGGTAGCGTTCGAAGCGGTCTTCAAACTGCTTTCTTCGTTCCGAGGGCAGCCGGTCGAGGAAACGCCGGCGCTGCGGGGGGGGCATGCGCTCAAACCGGTCCAGGACGGCGAAGGCGTCCGGCGCCTGCAGTGGCTGCTGAGGGGGGCGGCCTGCGCGGACCTGGGCCCAAGCGACGGGGCCGGCCAATCCGAGGGCCAGGACCGCGGGAACGAGAATGGACAGGCTCAGACGCATCCGGATATCCGCCCGCTAGATCGGGTTGTGCGGGCTGGCTTCCCGCGCCGGCAGGGTGAACTGCCGGATCATCTCCAGGTCTTCCAGCGCGCGCTCGGTTTGTTCCACTTCGGCGGAGTCCAGGTGAGCCTGCGGCTCGGGCAGGCCGGCCCGGGGTGTGCGCACCAGGAACATCGCCAGCGCGAAAACCGCGACCGACGCAATGGGCAGGGCCGGGCGCAGCCACCCGGTGAGCCCCAGAGCCGGCAGACGCTCGATCCAGGTTTTTTGTTCTTCGGTCCGGATTCTAGCTCTCAGCCGGCGGTCGAAATCCTCGGAAACCGGGAGGGCCTCCCAGTAATCCAGGGCCTCCCAGACGCTCTTCTGCGCCATGGTCGTCTCGCGGCAGCTTGCGCAGTCTTTCAGATGGCGCTCAAACCACTCCGCCTTCTCCGGCTCCAGCCGGCGAGTGCAGTATGCCAGAACCAGTTCCGCCCCTTCCCGGCATTCCATCGGGCAACGCACGACCGTCTCCTTCCCTACGCCATGTGCGCCAGCCGCGCACGCAAAGCTTCATAAGCCCGGAACAAGAGCGATTTGACCGCCGATTCCGAGCATTTCAGGACTCCCGCGATCTGCGAATACTCCATTTCCCGGTATTTGTGCATCAACACCGCGGCGCGCTGTTTGGCCGGCAGGGTCTGGATGGCCTGCCGGACTTCGCTGAGCCGGACTTCTCGCAGCAGGCGCTGTTCGATGTTCGGCTCCCTGGTGGCGACTTGCCGGACCGAGCCGTCCGCCACCTCCTGGTCGAGACTCGCCTGGAGCTTCTCGTTCCGTCCGTCGCGGATCCAGTTGAGCGCCAGGTGAGTCGCAATCCGGAACAGCCAGGTGGTGAACTTGGCCGTCGGCTCATAAGTGGCGCGGGAACGAAAGACGCGGAGAAAAACCTCCTGCGCCAGCTCCTCGGCGACGGCCTGATTCTGCACCATTCGATACAGGAAATGGATGACCGGGCCGCGATGTTTTTCGAGCAGCAGCGAGAAGCTGAGCGCGTCTCCGTCCCGGACACGCAGCATCAACTCGGCATCCCGTTCGAGCGCCGCTACCGCTGCCACATCCTTGATAACCCGCCGGCCAGTCGAAGGTTGCGCCGAGAATGGGGGCATACAGACGGAGTCCGCCTTCGTTTTGACGCGAGTGCGGCGGAAAGGGTTTACCGGGAGCATGGTTCACTCGCCTTTGAGTTCGCGCAGCATCAGTTCCCGGAGTGCTTCCAGGGGAGGCTTGCCGCCGCGGAGCATCGCATCCACCTGGCGGGTGATGGGCATTTCGATGCCCTGGCGGGCGGCGAGTTCGACCGCCGCCGCCGTGGTTTCCACGCCTTCGGCCACCATGCGCGTGGAGCCGACGATCTCTGACAGCTTGCGGCCGCGAGCCAATTCCATTCCCACCTGGCGGTTGCGGCTCAAGTCTCCCGTGCAGGTGAGCACCAGATCGCCCAAGCCGGCCAGTCCGGCCAGGGTCGAGGGCTGGCCGCCGAGGGCGACCGCCAGACGGGTGATTTCGGCCAGGCCGCGGGTGATCAAGGCCGCCCTGGTATTGCTGCCCAGACCGAGCCCCTGACAGACCCCGGCGGCGATGGCGACCACGTTCTTGAGCGCCGCTCCGATCTCCACCCCGGCCGGGTCGGAGTTGGTGTAAAGGCGCAGCGAAGGACCGGAGCAGGCGCGCTGGACCGTTTCCGCGAACCCCAGGTCCGCGGAAGCGACGACCACCGCCGCCGGCTCACCGCGGGCGATTTCGCGGGCGAAGGTGGGCCCGGACAGCACCGCGATGGCGGGCGTGAATCGCCGCCCCACCACCTGCCGGATGACCTCCGACATACGCAGGAGCGTGCCGCTTTCGATGCCCTTGGTGGCGCTGACAAAGGGCAGATCGGGCCTCAGATGCGGCAGCATTTCGCAATAGAGGCGCCGGACGTGGCGCGAGGGCATGACGCTGAGCAGCAGGCCGGCGCGGTCCAGCGCCGCGGGCAAGGAGGTGGTGACCAGAACGTTGGGCGGAAGGGCGATGCCGGGCAGGAAGAGGTCGTTCTCCCGGGTTGCCGTCATGCGGGCGGCCAAGTCGGCTTCGTACACCCAGAGCCGGACGGATTCGAAGCGCGGGGCCAGCACCACGGCCAGCGCCGTGCCCCAGCTTCCGGCGCCAATGACAGCCAAATGCTTCACTGGGCGCGGCCCCCGAAGCTGAAGCGGTGCTCGGAGCGGGCGCACAGCCGCCGGATGTTGGACCGGTGACGCCAGATGATGAATACGCCGGAGAAGGCGGCCGCGGCAAGAACGGCCGGCGGAGGATGGGAAATCCACCAGACCGCAATCGGGAAGCAGCCGGCGGCCAGAATCGATCCCAGCGAGATGTAGCGCGAGAGGGCGACGGCGGCGACGAACACTCCGACCGCGGCTAACAACGGCGCGGGGGTCAGGCAGAGAAAGGCGCCGATAAAACTGGCCACCGCCTTGCCGCCCCGGAACTTCAGGAAGACGGGGAAGGCGTGCCCCAGCAGAACGGCCACGGCGGCGGCGCTGGTCCAGAGCGGGTCGTTTCCGGTCAGCCGTCCGGCGAGGAAGACGGCCAGGTAGCCCTTAGCGATGTCGAGCAAAAGGGTGACTATGCCGGCGATGCGGCCGGTGGTGCGCAGCACGTTGGTGGCGCCGATATTGCCGCTGCCCATGGCCCGCACATCCTGCCCGGTTTTGCAGCGCACCAGCAGGTAGCCGAACGGGATTCCGCCGAGAAGATAAGCTCCGATCATGATCATAGCCTGGGTCATGGCTTGTGGAGGGGAAACTCGGCCAGCTTGGTGTAGGCGCTGCCGCCCGGGCTCCTTTCGCTGAGGTACAGGAAGAACGATTCCGAGACGAAGGCTCCGAAGTCGGTCGAATCCAGGGCGGCGACGTGCTGGCGCAACCCGGCCAGCGGCGCCGGCGCGGAAATGCGGGCCAGCGTCAGGTGGGGCGAGAAGGGCCGGGTCTCGGGCGGCACGCCGATGGCCGCCAGAGCGGCGCCGGTGGCGCGGGCGAGTTCCGCCAGCGCCGGCGGCGCGTCGATGCCGGCCCAGAATACCCGCGGGTTGTGGGGGTTGGGGAACCAGCCCAAACCGCGGATCCGGACCGGAATGGGTTCCCGGGCCGGCAGGGACGCCAGCGCCTGTTGGATCCGCTCCACTCGATCCGCGGGCCATTCGCCGATGAACTTGGTGGTGATGTGGAGGTTCTCCACCGGGCTCCAGCGGATGCGGGCGGCCGGGCGCAGCTTGCGCACCAAGTCGCCAAGCTCATGCCGCACGCCGGCGGTCAGATCGAGGCCGCAGAACAGACGCATGGTCGTGGTAATCTCCTAGCGTAGCGTAAACCATGACCCGATTCACCCAAGCGGCGGCGCTGGGGCGCGACTTCTATGCCCGGCCGGCAGAGGTGGTGGCGCGCGAACTGCTGGGCAAGATCCTGACGCTCGGGGAGGTCGCGGGGCGGATCGTCGAAACCGAGGCCTACCTGGGCCGGGGGGATCGCGCCGCGCACGCCTGGCGGGGCGAGACCGAACGCACGCGGGTG
>JACQZT010000155.1 GCA_016213755.1 Acidobacteriota bacterium
CCCTAAAACCGGGGACAGTACACTCAAACACCTATTTCGCAGAACGCGGGGACGGAACGTTCCCCCATCCTGTGTCGAAAAACACCACAGAAATGGGGGAACGTTCCGTCTGTCCCCGGGTTTAGCGGCGGCGGGATGGCTCGGGGGTGGCGTAGTAGCCGGTGCGGGTGCGGGCAGTCGGGCGGTTGGGGCCGCTGACGGCGACCCGGACCTGGCGGAAACTGCCGTCCAGGGCCTGGTTCTTGGGCGTGTAGGCCAAGATGTATTGGTTGCGGATCTCGTGCGCTACCTGCACGGCGAGTTCTTCCACCGCGGTAGTCTGCTTGGGGTAGTAGGCTAGGCCGCCGGTGGCGGAGGTGAGCGTGTCCAGGGCGCGCTGGGCGCGCTTGGCCTCGCGCCGCTCCTCTTCGCTCAGCAGGCCGATGGCGTACTGTACAATTTCGCTTTCGTGGGCCTTCTGCACCAGCTTCTCGAGCGTGATGGCGCTGGTGTTGTCGTTGCCGTCGGTGATGATGAGCAGGACTTTCTTGTCCTTGCGGGCGCGCTCCTTCACGCGGTCGAGGGTCATGGAGAGGGCGTCGCGCATAGCCGTGCCCCCGCGCGAGTCGATGCGCGTCAGCCCTTCCTCCATGCGCTTGACGTCGCTGGTGAAGGGCACGTCTTCGTAAGCTTCGTCGTTGAAATTGACCACCATCACCTCGTCCTGCGGGTTGGAGGCCTTGACCAGCGCCAGGGCGGCGGCTTCGACTCTCTGCCGCTTGTCGCGCATGCTGCCCGAGTTGTCGATCACCAGGGCCATCGAGACCGGAACGTCCTCGCGCCGGAACATGCGCAGTTCCTGCTCGACGTTGTTTTCGTAAACCTTGAACGCCCCGCGGCCGAGGTTGGTGACCAGCTTGCCATTCTTGTCGGCGACGGTGGCGTGCAGCAGGACCAGGCGCGTTTCGCTGCGAAACACGGCCCGGTCTTCCTGGCCGCGGGCGCAGGGCAGCGCCGCAAGAACCGCGGCGGCAATCGCGAGCGGCGCCGCCGCTCTATTTGGAAGGTGCATAATATCCGGTGCGCGAAAAAGCGCGCAGTGGGGGCAAGCCTCGCGGCTGGACCAGCTTCACCTGTACGCGGCGATACTTGCCGTCCTTCTCCTGGTTCTTCGGCGTATAGCCGAGCATATACTGGTTCCGAAGTTCGATGCCGATCTTGGCGGCCACGTCGGGCAGTTCGTTGATGTTCTCGACCGGAAAGTGCCGCCCGCCGGTCTGTTCGGCGATCTCGGTGAGCAGGCTGGGGCCGCTCAGTTCCTCGGCCGTGCGTCCGCGCGCCGAGACCGGCTCGAAGATTCCGATGGCGTAGATCTGGACGTCGGCCTCGCGCACCAAGCTCTTGATTTCGCTCTCGGTGTAGCGGCTGGAATTGTCTCCGCCGTCGGAGAGGATCAAGATCGCCTTGCGCGGGTTGTGCGCCTTCTTCATTTCGTGCAGCGCCAGGTAGACGCCGTCCAGCAGCGCGGTGCGGCCCTTGGACTGGGTGAAGGTCAGCCGGTTCTGGATCTCCTCGGTGTGGGTGGTGAACTTGGTCACCAGTTCCGGCCGGTCGTTGAACTGCACCAGGAAGAACTCGTCCTCCGGGTTGGCGGTGCGGAAGAACTGCGCCGCCGCCTGCCGCGACTTCTGAAGCTTGTTGCCCATGCTGCCGCTGGCATCGAAGACCAGGCCGACCGAAAGCGGGGCGTCCTCGCTGGCGAAGTGGGTCAGACTTTGTTCGATTTTCTCCTCGAACAGGCGGAAGTGCTCGCGCTCCAGGCCGGTGACAAAGCGGTTCAGCGGATCCACGACGGTGACGTTGACCAGCACCAGCGTCGAGTCGACGCGGATGTTGCTGCGGCGCTCGGCCGCCGCCTCCGAAGCAGGGCGCGGCCGCGGCTCGATGGAGACTTTGGGCGGCGGCCCCTGCGCCGGAGCCAGCGCCAGGCCGCAAATCAGTACTGCGCCGACCGGAATATGACGGTGCTTGCTCGCCATAGCGCCCCGCCCCTCATGCGGGAGCGATTCTTTTCAATTATACCATGCACCCTTGAAACCCCTGATTTCAAAGGCTGTGCCACGGGCGGCACGGAATCTTTCCGGCGCGCTTCTTGAAGCCTCCCGGCCGGGTTTGGTATGATCGAGCGTGCCACCCAAGATCTTGGGCGTCATCCCTGCGCGGTTTGCATCCACCCGCTTCCCCGGAAAGGCTCTCGTCGAAATTGCCGGTAAGCCGATGGTGCAGCACGTGTTCGAGCGCGCTTCGGCGGCCCGCTGCCTGACCCGCGTGGTGATCGCCACCGACGACGAGCGCATCTTCGAGGCCGCCCGCCGTTTCGGGGCGCCGGCGCGAATGACCAGCGCCGGCCATCTTTCTGGCACCGACCGCGTCGCCGAGGCGGCCTCCGCCGAAGATGCCGGCATCGTGGTGAACATCCAGGGCGACGAGCCGCTGATCGACCCGGCGGCGATCGACGCCGCGGTGGCCGGGTTGCTCGCCAGCGGGCAGACCCCCATGAGCACCCTCGGCAAGCGCATCGGGAATCCCGAGGAGTTCGACAACCCCAACGTGGTTAAGGTGGTGACGGATTTCTCGGGCCATGCGATTTACTTTTCCCGCTGCCCGATTCCGTTCGCGCGCGGCGGCGGGCCCGCGCCGCGTTTCAAGCACGTGGGGCTGTATGTTTACCGGCGCGAGTTTCTGCTGCGGTATTCCTCGCTGCCGGTGGGCCCGCTCGAACGGGCCGAGTGCCTGGAGCAGTTGCGCGCGCTGGAGAACGGCTACCGGATCCGGGTGGTGGAAACGGAGTACGAATCGCTGGGCGTGGACACGCCGGCGGAGTTATCCAAAGTTACTAAGTTGTTCGGGGCCTCCAATGGCTAAGTATATTTTCGTGACGGGCGGAGTGGTTTCTTCCCTGGGCAAGGGAATCGCGGCGGCTTCCATCGGCTGTTTGCTCGAGAGCCGCGGGCTGAAGGTGACCCTTCAAAAGTTCGATCCGTATCTCAACGTCGATCCGGGCACCATGAGCCCGTTCCAGCACGGCGAGGTGTACGTCACCGACGACGGCGCCGAAACCGACCTGGACCTGGGCCACTACGAGCGCTTCACCCACGCGCACCTGTCGCAGGACAACAATCTCACCTCGGGCCGGCTGTACGAGCGCATCATCACGCGCGAGCGGCGGGGCGATTACCTGGGCAAGACCGTGCAGGTGATCCCGCACGTCACCAACGAGATCAAGGCCTTCGCGCGGCGGGTGGCGGACGGCGTGGACGTGGTCCTGGTGGAGATCGGCGGCACGGTGGGCGACATCGAGTCGCTGCCCTTCCTGGAGGCCATCCGGCAGATGCGCCACGAGCTGGGGCGCAGCAACTCGCTGTTCGTGCACGTGACCCTGGTCCCCTGGATCGCCGCGGCGCGGGAGTTGAAGACCAAGCCCACCCAGCACAGCGTCAAGGAGTTGCGCGCCATCGGCATTCAGCCGGACATCCTGGTGTGCCGCTCCGAGCGCCCGCTGGCCGGCGAGCTCAAGGAAAAGATCGCGCTGTTTTGCGACGTCGAGCGCGAGGCGGTGATCAACGCCCCGGATGTCAAGAGCGTGTATCAGATCCCGATGGTGTTCGCCGAACAGGGCGTGGACGACATCGTGGTGCGCCTGCTGCGCCTGGAGACCGGCCCGCGCAACCTGGCCCGCTGGAGCGACATGGTCCAGCGCCTGGCCACGGTCCGCGAGGAGGTCCGCATCGCGCTGGTGGGCAAGTACGTCGAGTACGAGGATTCCTACAAGAGCCTGAAGGAAGCCCTGCTGCACGGCGGCCTGGCGCATAACCTCAAGGTCAAAATCGAGTGGATCGAAGCCGAGGAACTCGCTTGGCCGTCCTGCGCCGAATTGCTGGAGAAGTTCGACGGCATTTTGGTGCCGGGCGGCTTCGGCAAGCGGGGCGTGGAGGGCATGCTGCACGCCATCCGGTTCGCGCGCGAGCGCAAAGTCCCGTATTTTGGCATCTGCCTGGGCATGCAGACGCTGGTGATCGAGTTCGCCCGCAACGTGTGCGGCCTGGCGGACGCCGATTCGACCGAGTTCGAGCCGGCCACACCGCATCGTGTGATCTACAAGCTGCGCGAGCTGCTGGGCGTGGATGAGCTGGGCGGCACCATGCGCCTGGGGGCTTATCCGTGCCAACTGGCCGAGGACAGTTTCGCGCGCCGGGCTTACGGCGAGGCTCAAATCAGCGAGCGGCACCGTCATCGCTTCGAGTTCAACCGCGAGTTCGAACCGGTCCTGACGAAACACGGGCTGCGCATCACCGGCCACACGCCCGACGGCGTCTATGTCGAGATTTGCGAAATCGCCGATCACCCCTGGTACCTGGGCTGCCAGTTCCACCCCGAATTCAAATCCAAGCCCCTGGAGCCGCACCCGCTGTTCCGCGCCTTCATCGGCGCGGCGTACGAGAACCGGCGCGGGCGGGACGGCAGATGTGCCCTGCACGGTCCCGAGACGATTAACGTCTAAGATAGGGAGGGAGGTCTGTATGCAGAACCGGAAACGTCGCGGCTTCTCGCTGATTGAGCTGCTGATTGTGATCGCCATCATCCTGATCATCGTGGCGATCGCCGCGCCCAGGCTCGACAAGGCGCGCATGCACTCCCAGGAGATGGCCGGCATCCGGCAGATACAGACCTTGCACACGGCGCAGACGCAGTACTACTCGCAGTACGGCCGCTATGCCACCTCGCTGGCCGAGCTCGGACCGCCCGCTTCCGGACAGCCCAGCCCCACCGCCTCGGACCTCATCCCGGGTGACTTGGCGCTGGGGACCAAGACCGGCTACGTCTTTCAGTTGCAGGGCACTCCCACGGGCTACAAGGTCACCGCCAACCCGCAGGTGTACAACTCCACCGGGCGAAGGTGTTTCTTTTCCGATCAGACGCTAGTGATCCGCGAGAACTGGGGCGCCGAACCAGCCACCGAGCAAAGCAAAGAAATCAAATAGAAACCGGGAAACCGGGGACAGTACACTCAAACACCTATTTCGAAATTTCGAAATAGGTGTTTGAGTGTACTGTCCCCGGTTTTAGGGCAGGAGGTGGATGGAGACTCGGTTGCTTGGCTGGCCGCCGGCTTCGAGGTACAGCTCGGCGGGGCCGGAGTTGACGATTTCCGGAAGCTGCACTTCCACCAGGTAGAAGCCGACATAGCCCGGCGCGAGGGTGGCGCGGGTGACTTCCACCGGCGCGCGGTCAAGGTAGACTTTCACCCCGGCCACTACCTGCGGCGGGGACTCGAGCGGCGCGGCCAGCCCGGCGGGCCACTCCGGCCGGACCCGGCCCAGGCCGGTGGCCAGAATCTGAATGCGCGCGCCGGATCGAGCCGGCGTCATGGCATCCAAAAGCACGCCCCGGTCGGCGTCCAGAAACATGGGCGCGCCGTCGCGGTCGACGAAGACCACCGGCGAGACGCTGCGCAGCGGCACGCCCCGGGTGAGGAACGCGCCGGCGAAGTTCAGGCCCAAGGTCATGGAGGAACCCATGGCATCGAAGGGAACCTGGATTTGCGACTCCGTGTCGGTGGCG
>JACQZT010000156.1 GCA_016213755.1 Acidobacteriota bacterium
AGCTGCTGTCGATGGTCAATGGCGTGGCGCCGGCGAAGTAGCTATTTGACTCCGTTTCTGCTTTTCTAAGTAGGGGAGATCAGATACGGCCATGCGACTGTTGCGTCCATTTCGAAGTCTGCTTATCGGTTTGCTGGCGGCATCGCTGTGTCCGGCTCAGCCGGACCCGGCGCGCGAGAAGCGTCTCGGCTGGTGGCGCGAAGCTCGCTTCGGCATGTTCATTCACTGGGGCCTGTACGCCGTTCCCGCGGGAGAGTGGAAGGGCAAGCCCATCGCCGGCATCGGGGAATGGATCATGAACCGGGCCAAAATTCCGGTCCGGGAATACGAACTGCTCGCCGGGCAGTTCAACCCGGTCAAGTTCAACGCCGACGAGTGGGTGCGCCTGGCCAAGGAGGCGGGGCAGAAGTACATCGTCATTACCTCCAAGCACCACGACGGCTTCGCCATGTTCGGCTCCCAGGTTTCGCCCTACAACATCGTCAGCGCCACACCATTCAAGCGCGACGTCATGAAAGAACTCTCCGCGGCCTGCCAGAAGCAGGGGATCAAGCTGTGTTTCTACTACTCCCAATCCCAGGACTGGCACCATCCCGACGGGCTCGGCAACACCTGGGACTACGACGATAGCAAGAAGAACTTTCCGAAGTACCTCAACGAGCTGGTCAAGCCGCACGTGCGCGAGATCCTGACCAACTACGGCCCCATCGGCCTGATCTGGTTCGACACGCCGCAGCGCATCACGCGGGCCCAGAGCCAGGAACTGGCCGACCTGGTGCACTCGATCCAGCCCGATTGCCTGGTGAGCGGGCGCATCGGCAACGAGGTGGGCGACTACCAGTCGATGGGCGACAACCAGATTCCCGCCCGGGTGATGAGCTACGACTGGGAATCGCCCGTCACGCTGAACGACACCTGGGGCTTCAAGAAGGACGACCACAATTGGAAATCCACGCGCACGCTGATTCACCAGTTGGTGGACATCGCCAGCAAGAACGGCAACTACCTGCTCAACGTGGGTCCCACCGCCGAGGGAGTGATCCCGCAGCCGAGCGCCGACCGCTTGCGCGAAGTGGGCCAGTGGATCCAGGTGAACGGCGAAGCGGTCTATGGCGCGCAGCCCAGCCCGTACCCCTACGAGTTCGAATGGGGCTCCATAACGGCCAAGCCGGGCAAGCTGTACCTGCACCTGACCGAATGGCCCAAGCGCGATTTCATGCTCTACGGCCTGAAGAGCAAGGTCACGTCGGCGCGCCTGCTTGCCCAACCCGGCACGCCGCTCAAGTTCGCGCAGATCCAGGACCGGACCGCCCGGCTGAACGTGCTGCGGATCACGCTGCCGTCCGCAGCGCCCGACAAGGACGTTTCCGTGGTGGCGCTGGAACTGGCCGGCAAACCGGTGGTGGACACCGGCCTGGCGCAGCAACCCGACGGCAAGGTATCGCTGTCGCCCATCTTCGCCGAGGTCGGCAAGGCGTCCTCGAACTCGGCGATCTCCATCGACAACCGCGGCGTGGCCACGCGCTGGTTCAATCCCGAGGACAAGCTGAGCTGGAAGTTCCGGCTCTACCGGGGCGGCACGTTCCGCGTGGTGCTGGTGTCGAGCGAATCGCGGGGAGCCGCGGGCGGCGACAACTGGGAAGGCGGCCACCAGGTGACGGTCACCGCCGGGGGGCAGAGCGTTACCGGCGCCATCAACGACGGCGACCGCCGTCCCAACGCCCGCAACCCGCGCTGGCGCGACGTGTACTCGGAAATCGGCCGGGTGAGCCTGCGCACGCAAGGGATGGTCGATTTGACGGTGAAGGCGGAATCGATCGCCGCCGCCAAAAAGATGGGCTTCACGCTGCGCGAAGTGCAATTGGTCAAGGCCCAGGATCCGCCGGCGCCCCCTGCGAAGAAACGCCGGCGCTGACCGGCGCTCACATTTGGCCCAGGTTTGCCAGGGCCTTGCGGCTGGCCCACTCCTGGCCGACTTCGGTCACCACGAGGCGGTCGCCTTCGTGCAAAGAGGCGCGCAGCAGGTCGCGCAGTTCGGTGGCCGTGTAGGTCGAGCGCAGCGCCCACTGCGCGCTGAGCACCTGACGGGCGTCAAGCGCGCGCAGGCGCGCCTGGAACGACTGGTAGTCGTCGGGTTGGCGCAACTCGCAAGTCACCAGGTACAACTTCAGCGACATACTGGCAGTGTACCATGAAAGGCGAATAAAAGGCGAAGCTACGCGAACAGTTCCGCAAGCGGCACGGCGATCTCGGGGTCCGCGGTGCGCAGGACGCCGTCTTTCACTTCGCGCATTCCCTGCGCGTCGCAGACCCACGCCTGGCGCGTGCCCGGATCGATGACCCAGACATAGCGGACGCCCATCCGGAGGTAATCCGAGATCTTGCGCTGCATGCGGCTCATGCGGTCGTCCGGCGAGAGGACCTCGACGCACAGGAACGGCGGCGCGGTGAAGATCTCCTGATCTGGTTCACCGCCGAGCATCACGCAGGTGTCGGGTACCCGGAAGCGAGTGGACGAAATCTGTACTCGCTGTTCCTGGATCACGAAGACCCCGAGTTCCTTTTCGCGGAGTCCCAGGCGCAGGATTAACGCTTTCTGAATTTTCCCGTGGCCCTTTTCGCCCACGTTGCGATCCTCCAGTTCCCCGTCGACGTAATCGACATCCGGGCTGTAGTCGGTGCTCAGGTACTCCTGAACGGACACGAACGGAGCGGCGATCGTGCTCATGACTTGATTATAAGTCCGTCGCGGCTAAGGAATGTCGGAGCCAACCAGGCGACTCAATTCCCCGGCCATCTGGATCACGGCGGGCCCCAGCGTCACCAGCAGCAGCGAAGGCAGGATCAGAAAGAAGACCGGGAAGACCAGCTTGACGCTGAGCTTGCGCGCGGTTTCGTTGGCCTGTTGCCGCATGCGCGTGCGGAGGTAGCGGGCTTGGCTGTGGAGGGCGGACACGGGGCTGGTGCCGAAGCGGTCGCTTTCGACGATCAGCGTGGAGAGCTTGCGCAGCTCCGGTTCGCTGTTGCGTTCGGCCATGTTCCGCAGGGCCTGGGTGCGGCTGGAACCCAACTGCATCTCGATCTGGACGAAGGCCAATTCGGCGCTGAGGTCGGGGTGCGCGTGGCGCAGGACGCGTCCGGTTTCGGCGAGGGCGTAGTCCAGCGGCTGGCCGGCTTCCAGTCCCAGGATGAGCAGGTCCAGGGCGGCGGGCAGGCCGCAACGCAGGCGCCGGCCGCGGGCGCGGATGAGCGCCTCCACGACGCGACTGGCCAGCATGTAGCCGAACCCGCCGGCACACAAGGCCGGCGCGATGGCCTCGCTCAGGCTGCCGCGCAACACGGCCACCGTCCAGCCGGCGCCCGCCGCCAGCAGGATGGCCCCTGCCGTCCGGGCGCCTTGAAACATGGTCGCGGCCGAGGGCCAGCGGTATCCCGCCGCGGCCAGGCGCAGGCGCAGGGCGCCGCCGTCCCGGCGCGGGGAAGGCACGCTTTCGCCCAGCCTCTTCAGAGCCCAGGCGACGACCTCCTGCGTCGATTCCCCAGTTTGATTGGCGCCCGCCGTGGCCGGCAGCAGAACGAAAACGTAGCCGGCGATCAGGACCGCGCCCAGCACGAAGAGGAACAAGCCGCCCAGATACCAGAATTCCATCGTCACACCCGAATCATCACCAGGCGGCGAATGACGACGTGCGCCAGGAGCAGGCAGCAGATCGCCGCGGCAATCAGATCCTTGCCGCGCGGATGCGCGACCAGGATGCCGAGGTAGCTGGGGTTCACGGTGGACATGACGATCACGATGGCCACCGGCATCAGGGTCAGGATCGCGCCGGTCAGCCGCCCGTGCGCGGAGATGGAGCGGACCTCGCCGCGCAGGGCCGAGACTTCCCGCATGTTCTCGGCGATTTTAGCGAGCACTTCGCTCAGTTTCCCTCCGGTCCGGTTTTGCAGTTGCGCGGCGGCGGCGAACACGCTCATCTCCTGCAGCGGGATGCGCCGGCACAGGTTCTCGAAGGCCGCTTCCCAGCTCAGGCCCAGTTTGCGCTCCTCCGCGGTCTGGCGGATTTCGGCCGCCAGCGGCGGTATGTTTTCGCGGCCCAGCAGGTCCAAAGCCACCGCAAAGGGATGTCCCGCGCGCAGCGAACGCGCCAGGAAGTCCATCGCGTCCGGCAACTGGCCCTCGATCCTGGACAATCGTCTCTCCCGCCGGTGGCTGACATAGACGTACGGCAAAAAGGCCGCCGCCCCGCCGGCCAGCAGCGCGGACCAGCCCGGGATGAACGCAATCTTTTGGAGCAGCGCCAGGCTCGCCCCGCCTGCCAGCAGCATCAGCGCGGTCAGCCGTCCCACGGACCAATTCAGGTCCGCCTCGGAGAGCAGAGTCGTGAGCTTGCCGACAAATGCGAATCTGGAGAGCAGATAGGCCCAGACGGAGATAGTGCTCAAGACCTCTCGTTTGAGCAGCGGCGACGCTTCTTGCGGCGGCCCGAGCACCGGCGGTTCGTCCGGTTCCTTCCGGGACCGCTGCGCGGCGGCGGCCAGGGCCAGCCCGAACACGGCGAATACGCTCAGGAAGAACAGAAGCAGCAGGGCCCAGGCCGGCATGGGTCCGTTCACCTCGCCGCCCGCAGCGCCGCGGACTCGACCCGGCCGGCGATCTGGGGTGTGACCACAATCAGGAACTCCCGTGCGTCGGCGGATCCGCTCCGGCCGGGGAACAACCGCTCCAACACGGCCCCCGAGGCGGGCGAGTCGAGCAGGCCCGTGAGCAGGCAGCTCTGGCGGTCGGCGAGGTCGATTTCCGTTTCCATCTTGCGGCTGGCCGCGCCGTCGGCCAGTTCCGGCTCGACGCGCAGCCGGATGGAGCCGCCGGCGGCGGCCACCGGCACCAGTTGGAGGCGGATCGCACCGGCCTGCGCGCTCACCCCGCGGTTCCAGCGTGCGACCAGGCGGGAGGCGGAAAAAACCTCCACCTGCCGGCCGGCGCCCAGGCGGTCCAGCCGTGCTTCGACGTCCGAGCCGGGGCGGAACGCGGAGACCTGCAAAGTCGCCTTCCGCGGCGGCGCCACCAGTTCGGCGCCCAAGGATTCGACGGCCGCGGGGGCGGCGCCCAGCATGCGCACCAGCAGGGTAACGCTGGTATCCGTGCCGCCGCGGGCCGCGGCGGCTTGCACGGCGGGCCGCAGGGTCCCGTCGAAAAACTGGCTGACGGCGAGACGCTGGGCCGGCTGCCGCGCCGTGTCGGCCGGGTTGCGCAGTGAGATGCGGATGCGCGCGCCGGAGTCGGCCAGCGCCAGCACCCCGGCTTCTTCCGGTTTCACCAGCACGGTCAGAACCTGTGCGGCCGAGCGGCTCGATCCACCCTCGCCGGCGGGGCCGGCCAATACCTGGACGTTCTGGAGCACGGTGCGCAATTGCGCGCCGTTGTCCCGATTGCCGACGGCATGAATGTCGATCCGGTGGCCCGGGCGTACCAGCGCCACTACGCCGCTGGATTCGACGACATGAATGCTCACGGCGCGCATGCCGGCCGGCACACCTCGGCCCGGTTCCGGTTTGGCTTCGGCAGCCGCCACAGGCGGCCGGGCGGCCTCCTCACTGGCTAGTTTGCCAACCAGCAGGCGATAGAAAAGAAAGGTGGAAAGCAGTGCCACCGCGAATGCGATACCCAGCAGCCGAATCAAGTTCTTCTTCATGGCCATCCCGGGCCGGTACGACACCTCCGGCCTCGCAATTCAAGTACAGCATTGAATATCGGGTGCGCCTATCCGTCGAATGACCTTAAAAGCACCTTGGAATAGCCCTACTTGGCTGGGCGGGCCAGTTCGTTGATGTATTCCTCGAGGTTGGTGTAGCCGTCGCCGTCGCGGTCCTTGGCTGCGTCGGAGGCGTCCTGCGGATTGAGTCCGCGGACCGTTTCCCAGGCATCCGGCAGGCCGTCGTGATCGGAGTCCATGGGGGGACGCGCGGAGCGATAGGCCGGCCACCCGCCCACTTCCCACTGCGAATCGATGACCGATCCGGTGCGGGCGCGGACCTCGGCCACGATCCGGCTGTCGGCGGCGTCCCGTTTGGGGAGCGTGGCGCCGGCCCCGGCCAGCACCGCTTCCAGTGCCGCCGCCGCGGAAGTGGTCCGGACCGGCGGAACGGCGAACGGCGACGTCACCACCTCGGCCAGCTTGCGGCCGTCCTTTTCGGTGCGGTCGAACAATTTCGAGTTGTCGGCGGTCAGCTCGGGCCGGTGCTCAACCACGTTCCCCTCCAGGAAGTACTTCACCTGCGCCGTGTCGGTGAGGACGATGGGGCCGCGCTTGCGGTTGCTGGAAGGCCCCGGGCGGATGTAGTTGGCCACGTAATTGGCGTCCAGGCGGTCGCCGGTCATGCCGCTGCAAACGCCGCCGAAATCGTACATCACGTTATTACGGACGTCGAAGGTGGGGAAGGGCGGCTTGCCGTAATTATCGCCCAGGCGCGGGTTGCGCGCGATGTTGTGGGCCCACAAGTTGTGGTGCATGGTCAGGCCGCCGACGGCGCGGACCAGCGAGCCGTAGCCGTGCGCGCCCTTCTTGTGCACGCTCCGGTTCAGGCCTTCGGCGACGATGCACCACTGCACCGTGATGTCACGCACGGCGCCGCTGGGGCTGAGCGATTCGTCCACACTCCACCCCGCCGAGCAGTGATCGACGATCACGTCGTGGCTTTCGCCGCCGATGGCGATGGCGTCGACCTCTTCGCCCAGGATGTCGCCCGGCCGGGCGCGCAGATGCCGGACCACCACGTTGTGAGTGTCGATCTGCAAGCCCGCTCCGCGCAGGCAAATGCCGTCGCCCGGCGCGGTCTGCCCGGCGAGAGTGAGGAACGGCTCCTTCACCCGGATGGGGGCTTTCAGGTCGATGAGTCCCGAGACGCGGAACACGACTGTGCGCGGGCCTTGGGCCTCGCAGGCGGCGCGCAGGCTGCCCGGACCCGCGTCGTTGAGGTTCACGACCAGGAGCGTCTTGCCGCCCCGGCCGCCCTTGGACCGCGCCCCAAAGCCCTCGGCCCCGGGGAACGCGGGAACGCCGGCGGCCCATCCGGCGAGCGCGGCAAAGATCAACAAGCAGCAGTAGCGCATACTGGACTGGAAGTATAGCTGGAAGGACAGCCTCTCAGCGGGATCCCCACAGCGCGCGCTGTCCGGCGGCGATGACTTTCAGGATCGCGTCCACGTCGAAGACCGCGCCGCCCCAGGTGCCGCCGCTCAGGTCCTGGAGCGCGGCCCACAGCCGGGTGTCGTCCGGGAGGGCCGGGTCGGGTGCCAGGTCCGGGCGCGGCGCGCGCCCGGCCAGAACGCGGGCGGGGTCTTCGTGGCCCACCAGGTTCACGGAACCCTTCAATCGCCGGCGGTCGATGACGATCTCGATCAGGTCGCCATCGACCAGCTTGCCGACGGGGCCGCCCGCCAGCGCCTCGGGCGAGACGTGGCCGATGCAGGGCCCGGTGGAGATGCCGCTGAAACGGGCGTCGGTCAGCAGCGCGATGTCGCGCCCGTAGGAGAGGTGCTTGAGCGCGGCCGTGAGCTGATACACCTCCTCCATCCCCGCGCCCATGGGGCCGCGGCAGATCAGCACCATCACATCGCCGGGTTTCACGTCCTTCTGTTTGAGCGCGGCGATGGCCGCCAGTTCGGTGGTGAACACGCGCGCCGGCCCGGTTTTGCGGTAGACGCCGTCGGGGTCCACCACCTGGGGGTCGATGCCGGTCGACTTGATGACCGATCCTTCGGGAGCTAGGTTGCCGGCGGGGAAGCAGACGGTGGGCGTGAGGCCCCGCTCGGCGGCGGTTTCCGGATCCAGGATGACGTCGTCGGGATCGATGCCCTCGCGCTCCTTCAGGGAGCGGCGAAGCGCGGCGCGGCGCTCGCTGGTTTCCCACCAGTCGAGCATCTTGCCCAGCGGCTCGCCCGAAACCGTCAGGGCGCCAAGTTCGAGCAATCCGAGGCGCTTCAGGTGCAGCATGACCTCGGGCACGCCGCCGGCCTGGAAGAGCTGGATGGTGGGGTGGTTGCGCGGGCCGTTGGGCAGCACGTCGACAATGCGCGGCACGCGGCGGTTGACCGCGGCCCAGTCCCCGACCGCGGGCCTGCGCAGCCCCGCCGCGTGCGCGATGGCGGGCAGGTGCATCACCAGGTTCATCGAGCCGCCCACGGCGGCGTGCGCCACCATGGCGTTGCGGATCGCGGCGTCGGTTACGATGTCGCGCATGCGGATGCCGCGCCGCTCCAGGTTCAGCAGGGCGCGCGCCGTCCGGCGCGCCGTGTCGGTCCAGATGGGATGCCCCGAGGGCGCCAGCGCCGAGTGCGTGAGCGAGAGTCCGAGGGCCTCGCCCACCACCTGGGAGGAGGCCGCCGTGCCCATGAAGTGGCACCCACCGCCGGGCGAGGCGCAGGCGCGGCAGCCCACTTCGGCGGCGTAGTCGAGCGTGATCTCGCCATGCACGTAGCGCGCACCCAGGCTCTGGATGACCGCCGTGTCCTCGCCGTCTTCGGCCCGCAGGGTGACTCCGCCGGGCACCAGCGCGCAGGAGAGATTGTGCATCGAAGCCAGCGCCATCATCATGGCCGGCAGGCCCTTGTCGCAGGTGGCCACGCCGAGCACGCCGCGCCGGGTGGGGAGCGAGCGGATGAGGCGGCGGAAGATGGTGGCGGCGTCGTTGCGGTAGGGCAGGCTGTCGAACATGCCCGGAGTGCCCTGCGTGCGCCCGTCGCAAGGGTCGGTGCAGTAGCCGGCGAAGGGAATGGCGCCCAGCAATTTCATCTCTTCGGCCGCCGCCTGCATCAGCAGAGCGACCTCCCAGTGGCCGGTATGGTAGCCCAGGGCGACGGGTTTTCCGTCCGGCGCGCGCAGGCCGCC
>JACQZT010000161.1 GCA_016213755.1 Acidobacteriota bacterium
GAGGAGACCTCGCTGATCGCTTCGCTGGAAGGCCGCGCCGGCCGCCCCATGCCGCGCCCGCCCTATCCGGCCAAGAAGGGCCTCTACGGCCGGCCGACCAACATCAACAACGTCGAAACCTGGTACAACGTCGCGCCCATCATCTCCAAGGGCGCGGTCTGGTTCACCGAAACCGGGAGCGTCAAAAGCCCCGGCACCAAGGTCTTCTCGCTGGTGGGCAAGATCCACAACACGGGCCTGGTCGAGATGCCCCTTGGCACGCCCCTGAAGACCTTCGTGTACGACATCGGCGAGGGCGGCGCCAACGGCCGCCACATCAAGAGCGTGCAGACCGGCGGCCCCTCGGGCGGCTGCATTCCCATGGAGATGTTCGACACGCCGGTGGATTACGAAACGCTGGCGCAGATCGGTTCCATCATGGGCTCGGGCGGCATGGTGGTGATGGACGAAGACAACTGCATGGTGGACGTGGCCCGCTACTTCATCGAGTTCACCCACTCGGAGTCGTGCGGCAAGTGTGTCCCCTGCCGCGCGGGCCTGGATAAGGCCCTGCGCGTGCTCAACAACTTCACCAACGGAACCGCTCCCGAATCGGCGCTGGAGATGCTCGACGAGCTGGGCCGCATGATCCGCGACACGGCCCTGTGCGGCCTGGGCCAGACCGCGCCCAACCCGGTGCTCACCACCATGCGCCACTTCCGGCACGAGTTCGAGGACCACATCCGGGCCAAACGCTGCCGCGCCGGGGTGTGCGAGGACCTGGCGCTATCGCCCTGCGAGAACTCCTGCCCGCTGCACATGAACATCCCGCGCTTCCTCCAGTTGTACAAGGAAGACCGGATCGAGGAGGCTTTCCTGGCGGTGGTGCTGGACAACCCGCTGCCCGCCTCCACCGGCCGCATCTGCCAGCACCCTTGCGAAAACCGCTGCCGGCGCGTGACCGTGGACGAGGCGGTGAACATGCGTGAAGTGCACCGCTTCATCGCCGACGCCATCTACGAATCCGAGCGCTACCCCGCGCTGATGGAGCGGATCGTGGCGCGCAAGATGCCGGCTACCGGCAAGAAGGTCGCGGTCGCCGGCGCCGGTCCCGCCGGCCTGACGGCGGCGTTCTACCTGTCGCTGCTGGGCCACGAGGTCACCATCTACGACCCCAATCCGCTGATGGGCGGCATGCTGCGCTATGCCCTGCCCGACTACCGACTGCCCAAGCCGGTCATCGACAAGGAGATCGAACTGATCGAGCGGCTGGGCGTGAAGTTCGTCCCGCACACCCGCGTGGGCTTCGACCTGACGCTGAACGAGATCGACGCCACCTGCGACGCGGTCTTCATTTCCATCGGCACCTGGAAGGAATCCTGGGTGTACCTGCCCGGCACGGAACTCCAGGGCGTAATGCACGCGCTGCAATTCCTGGAAGCGATATCCAAGAACGAAGAGATGAAACTGGGCCGCAAAGTGGTGGTCATCGGCGGCGGCAACGCCGCTATCGACTCGGCGCGCTCGTCGCTGCGGAAAGGCGCGGAGGTGACCGTCGTCTACCGCCGCGAGCGCAAGGACATGCCGGCCATCGTCGAAGAAACCGACGCCGCCGAAGCCGAGGGCGCGGACTTCGTCTTCCTGGCCACGCCGCACCGCATCGTGGGCGACCGCGACGGGCGCGTCAAAGCCATCGAGGCCGTCCGAACCCGCCTGGGCGAGTTCGATTCCTCCGGACGCCGCAAGCCGGTCCCGACCGAGGAAATCGTCCGCCTCGAGTGCGACACGGTGATCCTCGCCGTGGGCGAAACCGTGGATCTGGATTTCGCCCGCGCCTCGGGCCTCAAAATCAAGGAGCCGGGCACCATCGAGGTGGACCGCTACACCCTGGAAACCTCGCGCCAAAAGTTCTTCGCCGGCGGCGACGCCATCACCGGCGCTTCCAATGTGTCGAACGCGATGGGCCTGGGCAAGAAGGCCGCCCGCATGATGGACGAGCGGCTGATGGGCGTGCGGCGCTTCGACCGCATCTGGCCCGAATTCGACTGCGACCAGACGCCGCCCGAACAGGCGAGCGAATGCCGCCGGCACCACGTCCAGGACGTGCCCGCCGCCATCCGGGTCGGCAACTGGGAGGAGGCGGTGCTGGGCCTGCCCCCCGGGGAGGCGCTGGCCGAAGCCTCGCGCTGCCTGCGCTGCGACATCAAGAAGGGCGACTAAGGAGGATTTTCATGCCGCACAAAAAACTTTCCTTGCGAATCGACGGCGAACTGGTTTCGGCCGCGGAAGGCCAGACCATCCTGGAAGCCGCCCGGGCGGCGGGCAAGCACATCCCGACGCTCTGCTATTTGAAAGGCCTCACCGCCACCGGCGCCTGCCGCCTGTGCATCGTCGAGGTTTCCGGCGTCAACCGGCTGCTGCCCGCCTGCACCACTCCTATCCAGGACGGCATGTCGGTGACCACCAACTCGCAAAAGCTGAACCGCTACCGGCGCATCGCCGTGGAACTGCTGCTCACCGAGCGCAACCACTACTGTTCGGTGTGCGTCTCCAACGGCCAGTGTGAGTTGCAGTCCATGGCCCAGTCGCTGGGTGTCACGCACGCCCGCTACCCCTACACCTATCCCAAACTGGCGGCCGACGTTTCGCACGAGCGCTTCGTGCTGGACCACAACCGCTGCATTCTGTGCACGCGCTGTGTGCGCGTCTGCTCGGAAGTGGAGGGCGCGCACGTGTGGGACATCGGCTCGCGCGGCATCACGTCCGTGCTCATCGCCGAACTGAACCGGCCCTGGGGCGACTCGCGCAACTGCACCAACTGCGGCAAGTGCGTGCAGGCCTGCCCCACCGGCGCGCTGGCCGAAAAGGGCTTCGCGACCGGGGAGATGACCAAGCGCAACGATAACATCAGCCGGCTGGCCGTTCGGCAGGGAGGGAACCGATGAGTAAGATCAGGCTCGCCACCGCGTGGCTGGATGGCTGCTCGGGCTGTCACATGTCGCTGCTGGATATCGACGAGGCCATCGCGGCCGTGGCCCAGAAGGTGGATCTCGTCTATGGCCCGCTGGTCGACGCGCAGGAAGTCCCCGAGGGCATCGACGTCGCCATCGTCGAAGGCGCCGTCTCCAGCCAGGACGACCTGAAACTGGTGCAGACCATGCGCAAGCGCTCCAAGCTGCTCGTCGCCTTGGGCGACTGCGCGGTAACCTCCAACGTGCCCGCCATGCGCAACCCGCTCCCGGTCAAACAGATCCTGGACCGGTTGTACGTCAAGGGCGCCACCGCGCAGCCCGGCATCCCCAACGAGGGTGTGCCGCCGCTGCTCAGGCACGCCGTTCCGGTTCAGGAAGTGGTGAAAGTGGACCTGCACGTTCCCGGCTGTCCGCCGCCGGCGCCGGCCATCCTGATGGTTCTTTCCGAACTCGTGGAAGGCCGCAAGCCGGACCTGGCCGGCAAAGTGAAATTCGGGTGATCGAGAGAGGCCAATCATGACCAAGAAACTAACCATTCATCATGTGACCCGCATCGAGGGGCATGCCAGGATCTCGATCTACCTGAACGAAGAGGGCAAGGTCGCCCGCACCCACCTGCACGTCACGCAGGTGCGCGGCTTCGAGAAGTTCACCGAGGGCCGGCCGTACTACGAGATGCCGGGCATCACGTCGCGCATCTGCGGCATCTGCCCGGTCAGCCACCTGCTGGCCTCGGTGAAGGCCTGCGACGCCATCATGGCGGTGCAGATCCCCGAAACCGCAGTCTTGCTGCGCGAGCTGCTGCACATGGGGCAGTTCGTGCAGTCGCACGCGCTCAGCTTCTTCCACCTCTCCTCGCCCGACCTGCTGCTGGGTTTCGACTCCGACCCGGCGCGGCGCAACGTTCTGGGCGTGCTCGCCAAACACCCCGAGATCGCCCGGGACGGCATCGCGCTGCGCAAGTTTGGCCAGCAGATTATCGAGCGCCTGGCCAAGGAGCGCATCCACCCGTCGTGGACCGTTCCGGGCGGCGTCAACGCCCCGCTGGCCGCCGAGGCGCGCGACCGCATCCTGCTCGAACTGCCGCAGGCCAAGGCCATCGCGCGGCGCGCCCTGTCGCTGTGGAAATCCACCGTCGACAGCTTCCCCGAGGAGATCGCCAGCTTCGGCAATACTCCGACCATGTACGCGGGGCTGGTGGACGCGCGGGGCAACCTGCAACTCTACGAGGGTTCGCTGCGCTTCGTCGATTCCGACGCGCGGATCGTCGCCGACCAGGTTGCGCCCAAAAAGTACGCCGACTACATCGGCGAGGCGTCGCTGGCGACGTCCTACCTCAAGGCGCCTTACTACAAGCCCCTGGGTTTCCCCAGCGGCGTGTACCGCGTGGGCCCGCTGGCGCGGCTGAACGCCTGCGACCAGTGCGGCACGCCGGAAGCCGACGCCGAGCTGGCCGAGTTCCGCCAGCGCTACGGTCGCATCGTCCAGAGCGCGTTCCACTACCAC
>JACQZT010000017.1 GCA_016213755.1 Acidobacteriota bacterium
CCCGGCGAGGAACTGTTCGACATTCGAAAGGATCCTGGCTGCCTGGACAATCTCGCCGCCAACTCCGCCCACCGGGCTGCGCTTCGATCGCTGCGCGCCGACCTGGAGGCCACGCTGCGACGGCAGGGGGATCCGCGATTGACGGGTTCGGGCGATATTTGGGAGAGCTACCCTCGCTATTCCCCGATGCGCCCGCAACTGGGAGGCTTCGCGGAAGAGGGTAAATACAATCCGAATTTTCAGCGCAGATAGAATAAAAAGAGCCGGGCGTTGGTCAGACGCCCGGCTGAGGAGTCTCCACACACCGCTCGGAGGTTGCGGTTCGTGTGGTAGTGGAGGAGATTGTGGGGTCAGCCCAGCAGGCCGCCGTGGCCTAAGCAGGCCACTTCCCAACCCGTAACCCGATACCGTGCCAGCATCGGCGGGAGCATGATATCCACGACGTTGGGCTTGGCCGACCGGAAGCAGCCCGGCGCGCTGACCACCGGAATGTCGTCCTTGTAGCCCAAAAGCAATAAGTTGCCCGGTTCCACCGGGGCCAGAAACCGTTCAATCTGACAGCCCACCCTAGCCATTGCCCGGCCCACCACGTCCTCCGGGCCGGCCGGAGCGGTGGTCGAGGCGACCAGAATCACCGTCGGCTTGGCGCGCAACAGGTGCTGTAAGGCGCGCACCACCGATGTTTCGTCCTCGACGGTGGCAAGCGCGAAACTGGGTGCCGCAGCCAGCCGTTCGAGCCTCTGACGGACAATGTTTTCAAAGAGTTGGCGAGCCCGGTCCCCGCTTGCCGGGTCGGTGTAAAGAACCGCCGTGGTGGGCGAGCGCATGGGCCGCGCCTGCAGAATCGGGCCGCGTTCCTTCAGGATCGAGATCACCGCCTCCAGTTGCGACTGCGCCACCGCGAAAGGAGCGCTCTTCACGGTCGCGATTCGCTGTCCGGCGGCCGCGAAGCTGAAATTGACCGAGGTGGCGATGACCACGCTGGAAGCGCAATTAATCTGCTTCAGCAACTCGTCGTCTACCAGTACGCAGCAGTGCTCGGTGGCGAACAGGTTGGCGCGTCCGCCGGCGGCCAGGCGGATTTCCAGGCACCCGCACCCCATCTCCTGGGCCACTTGCCGCACGGCGTCGTCTTCTCCGACCTCGCCCGCCTCGAGTTCCGTCACCCAGACCTGGCCCATGCCCTCAGTCTCGAGCAGACGGACATCTTCCTCGCTGATCTGGTGGCCTTTCGCCAGCAGTTTCTTTCCGCCCGGGCGGAAAATCGAGCAGCACAAAATTCGGCCCGTCGATTCACTGATCCCCACGGTTTGAGCTCTCATGGTCCTCCCGGATCATTAAAGCAGGATTATACAGTTGTCTAGTACTGGAAAGAAAGAATATTCTCCCGAAATGACCGAAGTTTTTTGCGGGTATTGAATTTGATCGAGGAGCGCTAGGAGAGCCGCTTGACCATGGCGATCTCGTCGCAGCACTGGAACTTGGGGCAGCGCATGCAGTCTTTCCAGGCTTTGAGGGGCAGTTCGCCGCGGTCCACTTCGATGTAGCCGAGCTTGCGGAAGAAGCCCGGAACATAGGTGAAGGCAAACACGGACTTCAGACCGAATTCACGGGCCTCGGCTTCCAGAGCATCGACCAGGACTTTGCCGACGCCCCGTCCCTGCATGCCCTCCCGAACCGCCACCGAACGCACTTCGGCGGTATTGGGGCTGTAGAAATGCAGCGCGCCGCAGGCGGCCAATTCCTGGCCGCACTGGACCACCGTGAAATCGCGGATGTTCTCCGAGGTCTCGAATTCGGTCCGCGGCAGCATGATCCCCTTGGCGGCATAGCCGTTAATCAGGCTGAGCAGACGCGGGACGTCGCTCATGCGCGCCTTGCGCGCCAGGGCCGGTTCGGACGGCTCCAGGGGAGCGATTCCGGATGCGAGGCTGACGAGACTGGACATGCTCAATTCCTCTGGGCCGGCTGCATTAGCCGGCCACCAGCCGGCTGCCGGCCGCTTCCCGGTCGAGCAACCGCTGCACAATTCCGGGGCGGTCGCCGGGCCCGATGACCACTTCGCCGACCCCTTTTCGAAGCCCGTCGACGGCCGCCGTCAGTTTGGCCTGCATGCCGCCCGTGGCGACTGCGCCGGCGATCAGGCGGTTGGCGTCCTCGGGTGTCAAGCAGGGAACGACCGTTCCGTCGGCTCCGCGGACGCCATCCACGTCGGTCAGAAAGAAGAGCTTGTCGGCGGCGAAACCCGCCGCGCAAGCCACCGCCATCTGGTCGGCATTCACGTTATAGATTCGTCCGTCCCGGTCGCCCGCCACACAGGCCACCACGGGCAGGTAGGCATGGGCGGTCAGCAGGCGCAGCAGGCCGGCGTTCGCCCGCACGATGCGCCCCACCGCGCCCAACTCCGGCCGCATTTGCTCGGCCTCGGCCAGGGCGGCGTCGATCCCGCTCAGCCCTACGGCTTGCGCGCCGGCCGCCACGAAGGCGGCCACAAGTTCGTGGTTCACGCTCCCGGCAAAGACCTTAAGGACCGCGTCCAGCACCTCGGGCGTGGTGACGCGCAGGCCCTCGACGAAGCGGCTCTCGACGCCCCTTTCGGCCAGAAAGCGCGTCATTTGCTTTCCGCCGCCGTGGACCACCACCAACTCGACGCCTTGCGACTGCACGGCGGCGAGCTCCCGCGCCAGGCGGGCGCGCGAAGCGGGCGCATCCAGCAGCGTGCCGCCGAGCTTGACCAGGATCCTCACAGCAGGGCCTCCGTTTCGGGGAAGCCCAGCGCCAGGTTCATGTTCTGGATGGCCTGCCCGGCGGCGCCCTTGACGAGGTTGTCGATCACGCTCACCACCACCCCGCGCCCGGAGGCGGGGTGGAACCTCACGCCGATGTCGCAGAAATTGGTGTGCGCCACCGAGTGCAGGTCGGGGACGCGGCCCGGGTCGTAGAGCCGCACGAAGGGCTCGCCGGCGTAGGCTTTTTCGTACACGGCCAGCAGCTCTTCGGCGCTGGCGACCTTGTCCGTGCGGAAGTAGATGGTTTCGAGAATGCCGCGGCCGGCCGGGATCAGGTGCGCGGTGAAACTGAATTCCGCCTCATCGAGTCCCGAGTGCAAGAGCACTTCGGGGACATGGCGATGGTCCAGAATCGAGTAGCAGGAGAAGTTCCCGGCCACTTCGCAGAAGCTGGTCTTCAGGGTGGGCTTGCGGCCGGCGCCGCTGACGCCGGACTTGGCGTCGCAGACAATGCCGGCTTTGCGATCGGCGATCCCGGACTCGGTCAGCGGCCGGATGGCCAGGTTGGCGGCCGTGGGGTAGCAGCCCGGATTGGCGATCAGTTTCGCGCCCGGCACGCGCCGGCGATAGAACTCCGGAAGACCGTAGACGGCCTCGGCGAGCCAGCCCGGCTGGGTGTGGTCCTCTTTATACCACCGCTTGTGGTTCTGGATGGTCTGGAGGCGGAAGGCGCCGCTCAGGTCGATGGCCACCGCGCCGGCCTCGATCATGGAGGGCGCCAGTTCCATGGAAACTTCGGCCGGCGTGGCCAGAAACACCGCGCGCAGCCCCTCGGCGCGCACCGTTTCGGCGGAACAGGGCAGGCGGCTGGGGCCCGGCCGGCCGCGCGGAGCGGGGCGCTCTTCGGAATCGTGACGGTGCTCGAGCAGAACCGGCTCGACGCCGGCGTGTCGCGCGAGAATCCGGACCAGTTCCGCGCCGCTGTAGCCGCGGAATCCGACGATGCCGACCCGTTGCCTCATATGACTATATATTCAGTGCTCTGAATAAATATAGCACGAGTCGGGCGCGATGGTGTTGCCTACAGGGCGGAGCGGAGGATGAGGGCGACCAGGTTCCAGGTAACCACTAGGGCGAACAGCAGGTTCATGCGCAGCAGCAGCCGTCCGCGTCCCAGGCGCCAGCAGGCCACACCCATCGCAATGGCGACCAGCTTAACCGCGAGCAGCCCGCTCAGGGGTGAGGGCGCCAGATCGATGGCCCAGCGCACGACCGGATTGCCTTCGCGCACGCCTTGGAGGAGGAAGGCGACGGTGGTGAGGAAGTCGAGCACTTGCAGGTAGGAGTATTGCACGAAGAGATGATTGAGCATGAGCGGTGCTTCGGATGGCCGAGCCTCCATAGATTAACTATCTTAGACGAAGTCTAGGGGATTGTCCCCATCTGAGACAGATGTTCTGGCTCTAGTACCGGCCCGAATCGGTCCTAGTACTTGGCGACTTTTAAGCCAGGTCGGCGATTTCGCCCCGGGTGGGGATGGCGACCTCGAGGTCGTACTGATTCTGGATGGCGCGTGCCAGGGCCGCCGATTGCGCGGGTTCGCCGTGGACCAGAAAGACCCGTTTCAGGCCGCGCGCGAAGGGCTTCATCCAGGCCAGGAGTTCGTGCTGGTCGGCGTGGCCGCTGAGTTCGTTGAGCTTGGCGACTTCGGCGCGCAGGCGCATGGGTTCGCCGAAGATGGGCACTTCGGGCTGCTTTTCGGCGATCTTGCGGCCGAGGGTGTTCTGGGCCTGGAATCCGGTGATGAGGATGGTGTTGCGGGGATCCTCGAGGTTGTTGCGCAGGTGATGAAGGATGCGCCCGCCTTCGCACATGCCGGAGGCCGAAATCACCAGGCAGGGGCCGCGCAGGTCGTTGAGCGCCTTGGACTCGGCGACGTCGCGGATGTAGCGCAGGCGGGCGAAGCCGAACGGGTCGGCGCCCTCCAGGAGGTAGCGCCGGGTTTCCTCGTCGAAGTGCTCGGTGTGGGCGCGGAAGGCCTCGGTGACGTTCACCGCCAGCGGGCTGTCGACGAAGATGGGGATGGAGGGGATGCGGTTGGCGTCGATCAGTTCGTGCAGGAGCAGGACCAGTTGCTGGGTCCGCCCGACGGCGAAGGCGGGCACGATGAGACGGCCGCCCCGGGCGGCGGTGCGATTGACGATGTCGGCGAGTTTGTCGGAGACCGTGCCGACGTCCTTGTGCAGGCGGTCGCCGTAGGTGCTTTCCAGAATCAGGTAGTCGGCCTGGGGCAGGGGGTCCGGATCGCGGATGATGGGCAGGCCGGGGCGTCCGACGTCGCCCGAGAAGGCCAGGCGGACGGGGCCGCGGGAGTTTTGGGCCTCGACCACCATGGCCGTCGAACCGAGCATGTGGCCGGCGTCGCAGGTGCGATAGGTGACTCCCGGCGCCACCTCCGTTTCCTGGTAATGCGGCACCGGGTGGAACAGGGGCAGGACGCGTTCGGCGTCGGCGGTGGAGTAGAGCGGAGGGACGACGCCGTCTTCGGCAGCGGGGTCCACCAACTTGCGGCGGTGGTGACGCTTGGCCAGGAAGAGGGCGTCCTTCTCTTGCAAGTAGGCCGAGTCGGGCAGCATGGAGCGGCACAGGTCGGCGGTGGCCGCGGTGGTATAGATGGGGCCGGAGAAGCCGTTTTTGCCGAGCGTGGGGAGGTTCCCGCTGTGATCGATGTGGGCGTGCGAGAGCAGCACGGCATCCACGCGCGAGGCGGCGAACGGGAAGTTGGCGTTGCGCTCGTAGGCCTGCTGGCGGCGGCCCTGGTAGAGGCCGCAGTCCAGCAGGAGGCGCTTTCCGTTAACCTGCAACTCGTGCATCGAACCGGTAACGGTTCCGGTGGCGCCCCAAAAGGTAACCTTCATACCCCACCAGCATGCCACACCTAATTCGGTGACAGGCTACTCTTTCCCCAATTCCGGCTTGCGTGCTTGTTGATTTCGTTGGACTTGTCAATCCGCAATGGAGGGTTGAATAGCCCATCACCGAATTCCGTCAACGAATTCTAATTGGGGAAAGAGTAGCCTGTCACCGAATTTCGGGTTTGTGGTTGAGGTGCTTGGAGACGGTTTTGACCAGGGTTTCGAGGCACTTCACGCGGGCCCACCATTTGAAGTCGCCTTCGACCACGGTCCAGGGCGCGACCAGAGTGCTGGTTTTCAGCAGCATCTCCTCGACCGCCTCCAGGTACTGGTCCCATTTTTCGCGGTTGCGCCAGTCTTCGTCAGTGAGCTTCCAGCGTTTGTAGGCGGTGTCGGCGCGCTGGTCGAAGCGGCGCAACTGCTCCTGCTTGCTGATGTGGATCCAGAACTTGGCGATGATAATCCCGGCCGCGCTCAATTGCCGCTCGAAGTCGTTGATCTCGCGGTAGGCGCGCTTCCAGGCAGCCTCCGGGCAGAAGCCCTCGACGCGCTCCACCAGGACGCGCCCGTACCAGCTTCGGTCGAACAGCAGCACCTGCTTTTCGTCGGGCGGTTTGAGCCGGCGCCAGAAGCGGTACAGGTAGTGGTGGGTCTTGTCCTCGCCCGCCGGCGCGGCGATGGACAACACCTCGTACCCCCGCGGATCGAGTTTCTCGGTGACCCGCCGGATGTTGCCGCCCTTGCCGGCCGCGTCCCAACCCTCGTAAACCACCACCAGGGACCGTTTGCGGGCGTAAAGCTGGAAGGCCAACTCGCGCAACTGCAACTGGGCTGTGAGCAGTCTGCGTTCGTACTCCTTGCTGGACAACTGGCGGTCAAGCTTGAGTTTTTCGAGCATGGCCATCACCTCTTCTCCTCGCTCTTCCGGGGTGCGGGCGGCAGTTGGGCGCCGCGGTCGGTGAGCGCCCGCTCCAGCCGCTGGACGATAGTCGAGAAGACCTTCACCCGCGTCCAGCGCCGGTCGGTGGCCTCGACGATGGTCCAGGGGCCAAATTCGGTTTCCGTCCGCTCGAACATCGCCTCGGTAGCGTTCAAGTACTTCTCGTACTTGCGATGGTGCTCCCAGTCTTCGGCCTGCACGTGCCAGGCGGTGAGGGGGTCGCGTTCCAGGGCTTTGAAGCGCCGTTTCTGTTCGGCCTTGCCGATGTGCAGGAAGAACTTGACGATCAGGTAGCCGTCGTCGGCCAGGGTTCTCTCGAAGTCGGTGATGTCCTCGAAAGCGCTCGTCCACTGCGGTTTCTGGATGATCCTCTCGACGCGTTCGACCAGCACGCGGCCGTACCAGCTCCGGTCGAGGATGGCCATTTCGCCGTAGTTGGGCGTCTTGAGCCAGAAGCGCCACAGCCAGGGCATGCGGGTCTCATAGGTTCGCGGGGCCTGAATGGCGTGCAGGCGAAACCCGCGCGGCTCCAGGCGCTGGGTCAAGGCGTTGACGGTGGAGCCCTTACCGGCGGCGTCCCAGCCTTCAAAGACGATGATGCTGGGGATTTGGGCCTTCCAGCAGGCCCGTTGCAGGTCCAGGAGCCGCTCTTGCAGCAACGGCATGCGTTCCTGGTATTCCTGCTTGGGAAGCTTCAGAGTCAGATCGACTTTCTCGAGCATACCGTTAGCAGTTCTACCTCCGCCGGGTAGCCGCCGTCAATGAGTTTCGGGCGGTGGGCGGGGTTGTTTGGGTCGTATTTCTCGATGGGGAGGTACTCCAGCAGGACGGGGGTGCCGAAGCCTTTGCCGCCGGCGACGCTGAGGGCGCGGACCAGGGTGTCGATTTCGTCGCTGTTCAGCCGCGCGCAGAGGTAGTGCGCTTCGTCGCTGGAGGCGGCCGCGATGAAGACGCAGGTTTCCTGCGGGATGACGGGGCGCGCGCTCTCGACCACCGCGGCGTTCATGCGGCGATCCATGCGCCGCCAGACGACTTTGATGGGCGCCATTGTATAAGGTCCCACGGCGAACATCGAGTAGAACGGGCCGCGCTCCATCAGGGCGCGCAGGGCGCTGCTGCGGCGCTGGCGTAACACCGGCTCGAAGCGCTTGAGGTAGGCGTAGGTGAGCGGGTAGCGCTCGCGCATGAGATCCTCGTCGATGCCCCGGCGGGTAACCGGGTCCTGCGCCAGCAGGATGTGAGCCGAGGGTTGCGCGCGGTAGCGTTCGACGTCGCCCCAGCACAGCAGCGGATAGACCAGGTCCGGCTCGATGGTCTGGCGGACGCTTTCGACCGCGCGCTTGCCGCGGCCGGCCAGGTTCTCGACCACCAGGTTGGCGCCGTCTCGGCCCACGATGCGCAGCCAGTAGACGCCGTTGGCGCCGCCCGAGTAGGCGCCGGCGTGCGCTTTGTAGGCCGCCTGGCCGGTGGTCAGGGCCGGGGTCCCTTTGGGCGTCACCACCCACGGCGAGGCCGGGCGCGCCGGATCGATGGGCCGGGCTTCGCATTCCTCCCTCGGCTTCCAGCGGACGTAGCGCACCGGGTAAATCGTCGGCGCGCCCTTTTCGAGGAACACGACGCTGGTCCAGTTGGAGGCTTCGCCGAAGGGCTTTAAGCGCACCATGTCGTCGACGCGCCAGACGCGCAACCCGGCGCCGCCGGGGCCGATGCGGAAGCGGCGGAACCCGTCGCCCGCGCCCTGGCTCTGGAAGAGAGTCTGCGTGATGACAAAGCCGAGACGGCCGCCCGGGCGCAGGTAGCGGTCGGCGGCGGCGTAGAGCATGAGCGCGGCCAGGTCCTTCTTGCCGCCGCCTTGCCGGGCGGCCGCGGCGGAGAGGCTGAACAGGCCGTATTCGCGCCAAAGAGGCTTGGTGCGCTCGCGGTAGTCCTCGGGCAAATGATCCCAGGCGATCCAGGGCGGGTTGCCCACCACGCAGCCGGCCTGGCCGAGCCAGTGCGGGGCGGGATCGAGAATCGAATCGCGCTGCTCGACAGGCAAA
>JACQZT010000158.1 GCA_016213755.1 Acidobacteriota bacterium
CAGTGCCGATTTCTTGACGGCTCCTGAGGCGGCGGCTCAGAAGGATCGCGCTGATTACGCGAGAGTTACCGAGCCGCGCGCGTAAGCAAGCGGTGGTCGGCCCCAAAACGGCTAATATGCACCCAGCAGCCCAGGCTCCGCTCCGCCGCGGGTGCAGTGTATGTATAATATGGATCGTGGACGAGCGCGATGACGCCATCGCGTTGGTGTGGGACGCGGCCAACGTCTCGCATCTCAGTCGTCACGGTGTGACACGACTGGAAGTCGAGCAAGTATTGCGGAACAGCCCGTTCGATGTCGAGTATCAGGACGTCGAGGGAGAGCCGCGATGGCTTTCTCTTGGACACACCGACGCCCTGCGCGTGCTGTTCATCGTCTGGACGCTACGGGGAGATGCCGTGCGCGTCGCAACGGCCTATCCGGCCAGCCGGACAGTTCGGAAGACGTACTTCCAGCAGAGGGGAATGTGAGATGAAGCGGAATCGAATCATCCCGAAGTTTTCTTCCGACGCCGACGAAGCCAAGTGGTGGGACCGCAACCGGAACCAGACCGAGAAGGACATGCTGGCCGCTCTCGCCGCCGGCAAGACCAGCCGCGGCGCCGCGGCGGCTCTTGCACGCCGGGGGCGGCCATCGAAAAACATCACCATTCGAATGCCGCTCGACGACCTTGAGCGCGCTCAGCGGCTCTCCGCAAAGAAGGGCATCGGCTACCAGACGTTCATGAGGATGCTCCTCCACGAAGCGTTGACCCGCGAAGAGGCAGGCTGAAGAACCTGGCCCACCGCTTCAGGGTTTTACCGCGATGCGGCCGAGAGTGTACCAGCCCTCGGCGTCCATACCGGCGATGGCGAGTTTGACCTTGGGCGCGCGGGTGTCGGAATCGATCAGTGCGATCGCCAGATCGTAGTCGCCCGCGGGCAGGTCCGCCGGCAGGAACACCGCGCCGTCGAAGACGATGTCGCCGGGCAGCCAGCTACGGATGTCCGCGCCTGTCACCAGGACGTCACTGCGCGCGGCGCTCTTCAGGCGCAGCGCCAGCGGGTACTGCCGGTAGCACGGCGCCACGCCCTTGTTTTCCCACCAGCTTGTAAAGGCCAGCTTGCCCCGCGGGCTCATCGCCGCGGGGTAGGTGAACTTGCGCAGCACGAAGCGGTAGCCCATTCTCTTGAGCCAGCGGTCGACCCGCGAGCGCCACTCCTCGGGCACGGCCGAAGACTTGTTGTTGAACGAGGAGATGTGCCATTTGAGCGACTGCTCGAGGATGTAGTCCACGTCCCAGCCCTGGTTCTTCCAGTGCTGCATCACCCAGCAGGCCTCCAGCGCCACCGGGCCCTTCTTCCAGGCCTCGGCGACGCCGAAGTTGACGATGTCTTGCGGGTAGGCGTCGAACATGTGGCACCAGCCGGCGCCGCTTACGCAGCGCATGTCACCGAGACAATCGGCGCGCCAGCCAACCTCGCGCTTCGAGAGCGCGTAGGTGTTGGTGCGCCGGTCGGTCGGCTGCATGTTCAGCGGGGTCTTGCGGAACGACTCAAGGTAGCTGTCCACCAGCGCCCGCATGGTCGGCTCCGCCAGGCGGTCGGTATACTCGCCCTCGCCCCAGGCGGCGACGATGGAGACGTCCACCATTTCGAGATCGGGATGGCCGTCGTAGCGCCTGCCCAGCTCCCGCACCAGCGCGGTGAAGTGCTTTACGTAAAGCGGATTCTCGGGGTCGGTGCGCCACTTGGCCGGCAGGCCCTTGGCGGATTCGTCGCCCGCCAGCCGGCGGTACCAGTCCGGGACGTCGTTGTCCGGCCCGGTGCCGTAAGGCGCGATGCGCAGCATCAGGGTCTGCTTGCGCTCGCGCGCCGTGCGGAGCACCTGGTCCAGCATGGCCCAGTTGTACTGACCCATCTCCGGCTCGACGAACTTCCAGTAGATCCGCAGATAGGCGATGGAGGTCATGGGCTGGCCTTTCACCTCCAGCGATCCGCTGAACGGATAGTTCTGGATGGGGTAGCCCTCGGTCCACTTGGTCCCTTCGTTCAGCGGGTCGCCGTTGAAGCGGTTGAGCGTGGTGAAGCCAAGGCCGGGATTGACCAGCACATCGTCGATCTCCGCGGGGCGAACGATGCGGATGTCCTGAGCCGGCAGAGTGGCGGCCAGCAGCAAGAGTGCAGGCAGTGTGCGCATATGGTTCAATTCCAGTGGCGCAGGCGGGGCCAGACCTCTTCCAGGCTGACTTTGAGCCCGCGGCAGTACAGGAGACTAAAGTGCTCCTCGGCCATCGCGTAGGGGTGGCCGACTGCACCGAGATCCTCAACCCCGTCACACCACCGGCGCAGGCTCTCGGGGGTATCCTGAGTGACGATCAGGTTGTCCCCCTTTCTGGCGCCGCGGGGGCTGAAGTAGTAGAAACCCTGGTGGGCGCAAATGACCCGGGGCAGGCCGTAGCGCGGGCCGAAGAAATCCACCGCGCCGGCCTCGCCGTAGTTGTTGCAGAAGATGTGCGTGCGCGCGCGCTCCTCCGGTGGAAGCGCGTTCCAGGCCTGCGCGATCTTTGCGACCATCTCGGGCCAGCCAAACATGTCGCCGAAAATCTGCGGCAGCGGGCCGGCGTGGCCGTGCTCGGTTTTGGGCAGCCGGATGCCGAGCCCATGCTGGTAGGCGATAAAGCGTTCCACCGGCAGCAGCGGGAGGACCATGGGTGCGGCCACGACGCCCATCACGACGATCGCAGCGACCACCGTTGTGCGGGCCCACGCCTTGCGCGCGCTCCACCAGACTCCGCCGGCCGCGAACAGCATGGGATAGATGGGCGCCAGGTAGTAGTCCTTCGCTTTGAGCGCCATCATGAGGGCCAGAAACACGACGAACGTCAGGCCCGCGAAGCGCAAGGCGCGCTCGCGCAGCGCCTTTACCAAGCCCGCGCCCCAAACCAGCACGGTGGCGGGCAGCAGCATGAAGATCTGCTGGCCGAGAAAAGCCGGCGGGGCGAGTTCGACGTTCTTGTGTGTCCGCCGGACGTTTTCGAGCAGCGTGTAGGTGGCCCAGTCGTGCCGGTATTGCCAGATCAGGTTGGGCAGAAAAAGGAGGAACGCAACCCCCACCCCGCACCACAGCCAGCGGTTCTTCAGAATCGCGCGTTGCGGGCTGAGCGCCAGGCCGGCCGCCAGGCTCAGCGCGAAAAACGCTGCGGAGTGTTTGTTCTCCAGCCCCAGGCCGAGGCAGACGCCGGCCCACGGCAGCAGTTGCGGCCGGTCGCGGCGCAGAGCGAGCAAGACCAGGTACAACGCGCCCATCCAGACGAGCGGTTCGAAGGAGTTCATGGAGAACAGCGTGTTGATGGCCAGGTTCACGGGCGCGGCGACGGCGCACAGGCACGCCACGGCAACCGCCACGGCACCGCCGCCCATCTCCAGGCACAGGAGCCCGGTCAGAAAAACCGTGCCCGCCCCTGCCAGCGCGGGCAACAGGCGCAGCGCCTGAAGCGAATCGCCCAGCACATGCGAGACGAACCACGCCGTCAGGCCCAGCAGCGGAGCGGCGTCCGGATAACCCCAGTCCAGGTGCCGGCCGTAGGCGAGGTAGAGGAACTCGTCCCGGAAGAAGCCGTAACGCCAGTTGGTGGCCAGATGCAAAAGCAGCTTGAGGATCGCGAAGGCGCCGGCCACCTGAACACCGCGGCGTGCGATTGTCATCCCTTCGAGGGTAACCCAATCAAGCCGTAGATTTCGCGGATGCCGTCTGCCAACGGGGCGCGGTTACGCGCTCTCGTACAACCGCGTGAGAACGAACTCCCGGTGCCCGAGCACCTCGGCGCTCGTCAGCCGTCCGTTGGCCGTCGCGAAGATCGCATTCAGCAGCAGGTCGCCGGCCTGGTCCATGTCGATCTCCCGGCGCAGAAGGCCGGAGACGTCCAGGTCGATATGCTCCTTCATGGTGCGCACGGTGCGCGGGTTTCCGCACAGCTTGATGACCGGCAGGATCGGGTTTCCGATGATGTTGCCCTGCCCGGTCGGAAACGTATGCACCACGAATCCGGCGGCGGCCACCAGCGTCAGCATTTCCGCCGCGGCCGACGAGGAGTCCATGAACCAAAGACCAGGCCCGGCGGGCGATTCGGCCTTGTCCAGCACGCCGTCGACGACGCACTTCTTCCCGATCTTCTGAATGTTGCCGAGCGCCTTTTCCTCGATGGTGGTGAGGCCGCCGGCGATGTTGCCCTTGGTTGGTTGCGAGTCCGAGAGGTCGTTCGTTTTGTGACGGTTGATCACGTCCTGGTAGCGATCGAACATCGCCATGAACTGCCGTGCAATCTCCGGCGTGCGGCATCGTTTCGCCACCAGCTCTTCGCCGCCCGTGATTTCCGTGGTCTCGCCGAAGACCAGGGTCAGCCCTTGCTCGTAGAGTTTGTCGAAGGCATTGCCCGCGGTCGGGTTGCCGGCCAGTCCCGAGGTAGTGTCCGATTCGCCGCACTTTGTGGAGACCCACAGGTCCCGAATGGGCCGCTCCTGGCGAACCAGCGCCGATGCGGATTGGACAAACTCCTTCGCGGCCCGTGAGGCTCGCGCGATGGTGTCGTGATCCCCGTGCAATTCGATGCCGAATCCCAGTACGGGCTTTCCGGTCGCGGCAATGCCGCCGACGACCTTCTGGGTCCACTGCTCCTCGATGCCGATGACAACGACTGCGGCCACATTCGGATTGCAGCCGGTGCCGATCAGGGTGCGGAAATGCAGGTCCAGGTCCGCCCCAAACTGGAGGCGGCCGTAGGGGTGCGGCAGCGCCATGGCGCCCTTGATATTGTGGGCCACGGCTTCCGCCGCCGCGTTCGACAGGTCGTCCACGGGCAGGATGATGACATGGTTGCGGACGCCGACGCGCCCGTTCTCCCGCACATAGCCACGAAAAGTGGCATTCCTCAATTCGATCGCCAAGTGAGTAATCCTCCGTCCCTTACCATCTCTTCGTCTTCACGTTATGAACGTGCAAGTGCTCGCCGGCGGCGATTGGCGCGACCACCCGGCCCACATCGGCTCCGTACTTGACGACCGTGTCTTGCAAGGCCAGCGGCCGGATGGCGAGCTTGTGCCCGATCGGAATGTCGCTGTGCGCCGTCATCCGGACGATCCGGTCTTGATCCATGATCCAGCCCGTCAGCTCGTCTCCTTTCTTCACGCCTTCGACGACCACGACGCCAACGGAGTCGCCTTCGTCGTGCACCACGAAGTGAATTGTCAAGTCTCCCTCGCTTTCTTTTGTAATATCTAATGTACCACGGACCGGCTTCACTTGTGCCGGTAGTAGTAGACCCACCCGCCCTCGCTGCCGGCCACCAGGTCGGGTTTGCCGTCGCCGTTCCAGTCCACCGGTTCGAACTGGTGGTAGTGGTTCCAGGGAAGGTTGAGCGCGATGTTGGGCCGCCGCGAGAGCACCCATTTCGCTCCGCTGCCGCTGTTCTTGTACCAGCGCAGTCCGTCGAAGTTCTCGACGGCGTTGCCCGCGATCAGGTCGAGCCGGCCGTCCTCGTCCCAGTCCATCAGCGCCAGCATGGCGCGGCCGCTCTCGCGCGCCTTGCCGTCGAGTTTGATGAGCGCGCCTTGCGGGTCGCGCACGTGAGCGGCCGCCGCCAGTTCCGTGTGCCCGGGGCGGCGGAAGATGGCGAGCATCCCTGCGGGATCCAGCGCCATCAGGTCCTGGCGGCCGTCGCCGTCGAAATCGTGCACCACGGGCCGGCTCCGCCAGGCCACGGCCAGCGGCTGGCCGCCGCTCGCCAGGATCACGGACGCGGCGAAAGCGGGCGCGGTGCGGGAACCGCGGTTTTCCAGCAGCAGGTAGTAAGGGTGCAGGCTGCCCACGATCAGATCGAGGTCGCCGTCGCCGTCCCAATCCGTGAGCACCGGGATGGTGTAGCCCCAGCGGGCTTCGGCCGGCCCCTGCAAGCCGCGGCCAGACTCGACGCGGAACACCTCGCCTCCGGCCTTCAGCTCGACAGCGGGCAGGAACGAATCGGGCTCCTTCGACGCGCTCGAGTTCCGCACATACAGGAGATAGCCGTCTTCGTTGCCGATGACCAGGTCCGGCTTGCCGTCGCCGTTCAGGTCGCCGACGGCGGGGATCGCGAAATCTCCGGCGCCCACGGGCGGATGTTTCTGCAAAAGCGCCGTGATGCGGTCGTACTTCGGCGCGCCCTGGCGGCCGGTGTTGGGCAGGTACCACGGGTAGCTGGAGCCCTGGAGAATCAGGTTGTACCGGTCGGTGGGGCTCCAGTCGGCCTGGATGAGCAGCAAACGCTCCCAGGGCAGCCGCGGGAGGCCGGCCACCGGGACGCGGCGGCCGACGTCGAGCTTCGGCACGCGCGCCGAGCCGCCGTTGCGAAACCAGAACAGGTTGTCGAAGCTCGCCACCAGCACGCCGGGCCGGCCGTCCTGGCCGAAGTCGGTGACGGCGGCGGTGGCTGTGTCGTAATAGGAAATCGAGCGCTCGTCCTGGCCGGCGCTCAGCCGCTGGCCGGTGGAGAAGCACAGCTTGCCGTCGCGAAGGCCAAGGTTCTTGTGATAGACCACCGAGCCGTTGCGGTCGCCGCCCGTCCACGCGCCGTCGGCCGCGAAGGCGCTGTGGCCGAGTTCCATCTCGCGGCGTGGGTAATACAGCAGGTTGCCGCCGCGGCCGCCGGCCACCAGGTCGAGCTTTCCGTCGCCGTCCCAGTCCGCCAGTTGCAGAGAGGGCGACATGCTGACGGTTTCCAGCAGCTTCAGATCCGTGTGCAGGCCGAAGTCCTGCACGTTGGCGACGAACTCGAAGCGGCGCTCACCGGACGTCGACACGTCGCGGTACCAGCGGAAAAGGTTGCGGCCCCAGACGATCAGGTCCATCGCGCCGTCGCCGTCGGCGTCGCCGAAGGCCATCGAGCCGAGCGGGAAGCCGAGGTCCGCCTGCTTCGGCTCGTCGAAGATGGGGACGCCGTCGCGGCGCCGGCCCGTGTTGCGGTAGACCAGGGCGCGGAACTGCTGCTCCTTGGGCCGGTGCGAGTAGGTGCCGGCGCTGAGGCTGCAAACCACGTCGAGCAGGCCGTCGCGATCCCAATCCACCAGGGCGAGGTCCGGCCAGACCCAGTCCACGTCGAGCGGGCCCACCGTGTCCGGGCCGCCGAAGTAGAGCGGCCGCGGCGCCCACGGGTAGCGCGCGGCCAGCCGGTCGCCGGACGGTTTGTTCAGCAGAAAGTCCGGGTTCGAGGCGGCCGGATACTCCGGCGGGACCACCGCCGCCGGCTGCGCCAGAAGCGCCGGGGCCAGGGCAATCAGGAAGAGGATGGCGAATGGAGTTTTCATGGGTTGCTGTCGATGGCAAACGAGTAGAGCGAAGCGTTCCGCAGGTAAAACTTCAGCATGACGGTGCGGCCCTTCAGCGCGGCCAGGCTCGATCCGCGGCCCCAGCGGGCGAGGTGGCGCACGGAGCTGGCGCGCACCGGCTCGGAGCCGGCGCGGGCGAAGCCCGGCACGGGTTTCCCGGTCTCGTCGAGCACCTCGACGCGCAGCTCTCCGCGGGCCGCGTCGGCGTTGAGGTACAGCCCGGCGTCGGCCAGTTTGAACGGCCGGGTCACGAGGTATCCGCCCTCTTGGCCGGCGTCCATGGAAACGAACCCGTCCAGGCGCAGCTTGGCGAGCCCGATGGCCCCGTGATTCGGCTCGCGCCCCTGCCCGGTAACGGGGTGCCGGTAGGAGCGGCCGCTGTAGTAGAACCACAACTCGCCGCCGACGCGCACGGGCGGGCCGGAGGCGGGGCTCTGGAAGCCAAAGTCCCAATCGATGTCGCGGCGGCCGGCGGGGATGATCGGCGAACGGTCGCCGGGGCGCTGCCAGTGGCGGCCGTCGCGGCTGGAGATGAGCTGGATGTCGAGGTAGATGTTGTCCTTCGGCTCAGGGTGGAAAACGGTCAGCAGGCCGAGGTACATGCCCTGGTAGTAAAAACCGGTGTTGTTGTACAGCTCCACCGCCGGCGAGTCCTGCGCGTCGGCGGCGAGCATGCGTGTGGGCGGCGTCCAGTGAAGGAAGTCGGCGCTCTCGGAGAGGAAACGCGCGCGCTTGCCGTCCACCTGCTGCTTCACGAAGGCGACGTACTGGCCGGCGCGCGGGTCCCACATCGTGGTCATCGTGTCGCGCACGGGGTTGTAGGGGAAGACGGGGTCGGGCAGCTCCCGCCAGCGCAGGCCGTCCGGGGAGAAGGCGACATAGTGGCCCATGCCGTAGGGCTGCTCCAGGCGGTAGACCCACTTGCCGTCCACCAGTCGCTGGTTGTGGTGCCAGATCATCATTTTGTAACGGCGGGAGCGGTCGGGGTCGCGGTCGTCCTTCAGAATACTGACGGCGTCGAGGATGCCACTGATCTTCAGCGCGGGGTCGTCATGGGCCTGGAAGACGATGTTGTTCTCCCGGCTGCCGCGGTAGTCGATGAGACCGAGTGAGGGCTTCTCCCAGCGAATACCGTCGCGCGACACCGCGTAGCAGAGGTAGGTGCTTTCCGGAAAGATGTTCTGGATGTACCGGAAGTGGTGCATGGTGCTGTACCACATCTTCCAGACGCCTTCCTCCTCGTCGCGCAGGACGGTTCCGTAGAGCAGCGCATACTGGCCCTCCCACGGCTTCACAGGCAGCAGGATGGGGTTGCCGGCGTACTTCTCGACGGCGTGAACCCTGCGGCGCAAGTCGGTGGAAGCGATGAGGTAGTCGTCCACGAACAACTGCCGCTCGGGCCCGATGAGGAGCGGGCCGCCGGCTGCGCACGCTGCCGCCGCCAGGACCAACAGGATCGGCACGGTTTCAACTCTTCGCACGGATCTTCACCTCGCAGCTTCCGTTCTCATTCGGCCGGATCTCCAGCTCTGCCCCGCCCGCCAGGTCGAGCGGCGGGCCGAGCAGTTCGACGCCGACGACCAGGGTCCGCGGTTCACCCGAAGCGGGTTCGAGGCGGATCCGGTCGCCGGCAAACGTCATCCGCCCAAGGCACGGGGAGGCGGGAACGCTCAAGCGCCGGCGATAGGCGGGCGCGCCGGGCCGGACACCGTCGACCAGGCCGGACCAGAGTTCCCACGCCTCGGCGCACAGCGGCCCGCCGCCGCGTTCCTGCGCTTCGCGGGCGAACTCGTACGCCGAGATGCCGCGCGCCGCGGGAAACACCGGCCACGCCGCGCCGCTCTCGCGCTCGATGCGGTAGGCCTCGCGCAACAGCCTGCCGACCGCGTCCTCGAACTCGCGCCGCTCCTGGCGCGACTCGCGCCGCAGCCGGAAGTACACGGCCGCGATTTCCCTCCACAGCCGGGCGGCGTTGCCGGCCGTGCGCAGGCCGGACTCGATCTCCGCGATACCCGACGCCTCCCGCAGCCCCTGGCCGGCGGACTGCGCAGCGCGCTCCTTCTCGGCAAGCACCTCGCGGATGGTTTCCTCCGACGGCGAAGCGAGCAGGTCGTGCGTCCGCCGGTAGGCCGCGTTATTCGGGAAGAACTCGAGCAGGTAGCTCTTCGCGAGCTCCGTGTCCACCGTGTCGAGGTGCGGAACCATGTTCAGGTGCGTGAGCAGGCTGAAGCCCTTCACGAAGAAGATGCCCCCGGCAATTTCGGCGGTCCGCTTCAGCGCGGCGACGGCGCGCGGCGCCTGCTCGCCATAGCGCGCGCGCGACCATTCCGACCACAGCGCATCGAGGCTTTCGCCGGGGTCCCAGGCCAAGCGGCTGGCGGCGGCGATGTTGAACTCGTTCGGAGTGTCGAAGGTCAGCAGCGGCGGGCCCGGAGTGAAATAGGTGGCGTGCCCGTATTGGAGGTGGTAGTCGGTGCGCAGGGCCAGGCCGGCGAGGCGCTTGCCGGCGGCGAGCGAGAGCTTTTCTTTGTAGAAGTCGCCGAGCAGTGCAGGCAGGAATCCGTAGCCGCTCCCCTCGGGGCAAGCGGTCATCTCGATGGCCTGCGGCTGGCCGGGATATGCGCCGAGCAGCGGGTCGTCGGGGTAGCGGACGCCGCGGAAGTCCACAACGGAGTTCTTGGTGAAGACGACGATCTCGGGCGGCAGGCCGGCCAGGGCGGCGCGCATCACCTCGGCGTCGCGCGGCGCCTGGTTGTAGCTGCGCACCTGCATCTTTTTGCCGTGACGCCGGCAGGCCTGGTACACATCCAGTGCCAGACCGCGCACCTTCTCCGCGGTGGACGTGCGCGCGCAGCGGTCGCACTGGCAGCCGCCGTGCTCGAGCACGTTGTAGCCGCGCGTCTCCGCGAAGGTCAGGTTGACGCCGTCCACCTCGGGCAGCTTGCGGAAAAACTCGTCGAACTTGGCGCTCAGGAATTCGCGCAGGAAGGGGTGCGAGAAGCAGACCGGGTAACCCGTGCCGCGCACCTCCGGGTAGGCCTCGGTGAAGCCGGGCGGCAAGGCCAGCTCGTGGTCCCACAGGAGGAACTCGAGGCCGTGCCGGTGGGCATAATCGGCCAGCGCGCGAACCTCGGCGATGCGCCGCTCGACACCCCAGCCGATGCGGCGGGAGCGGAGCTTCGGGAAGCGGTCGTAATCCAGGAACCAGCTCACGTCTATGCCGCCCTCGCCGGCGCGCCCCATCAACTGGAGAGCGTTCACGCCGTAGCGGGGCGCTTCGTCGATGGTGCGCCGGACGATGGCCGACAGCTCCTCGATGGGCCGGTCGAACGCGCCCCCCAGCGGGAGGTTGAAGTTGGCCTGGAAGGCGGCGGACCACCACTGCCGGACGGGGAAGGCCGGCTTGCGGACGCCGCGCGGGACGGGCGTCCGGCGTTCGACGGCCTCGGCCAGCGCATAGGCCCCGTACAAAGCTCCCCGCGGCGCGGACGCCTGGACCACTTGCCGGCCGCCGCGCGATTCGACCCGGTAGCCTTCGTCGCCAAAGTCGGCTCCGGTCGCGCGGCGGATCTCGGCGCCGTCTCCAGCGGGCGACTTTTCGAGCGCGCGGCACAGCCGGGCCGCCGCGGTCTCGAGGACCGCGTTCCCAGCCGGCCAGCCGGAGGTTTCGACGGGAGAGGCGGCGGCCAAGGGGGCGGCCAACAGCAAGCAGGCGAAGAGAAAACGGCGCCGCATCAGAACTCGACTCGCAGCCCCCAGCGTATGGTGCGCGGCACGCTCGCCTCGCTGGTCACCGTGCCGAAGGCAGTGCTGGTCGGGTTCACGCCCGGCAGGTCGAAGGTGACGTGGTTGAACGCGTTCAAGAACTGGGTCTGGAAGCGCAGCGAGAGCCGCTCGCCGAGCTTCCAGGTCTTGGCCACGGAGACGTCCCACTGGTTCATGCCGTCGCCGCGCAGGGCGCTCCAACGGGCCGAGGTCGTGTTCAGGTGGGAGACGAACGCCCGCGCCGCGACCTTGTTCAGGTTGACGTCCGCGTTGATGTAGCGCTCGGGCTTGCGCCGCGACTCCGGCAACACGAGGTCGGTGATCTTGAACGGCCCCGTGAGGACCGGCTCGCCGATGCCCATCGGTTCGCCGCCCTGCGCCTGGTAGATGGCGCCGAGCTGCCACCCGCCGGCGATCGCGTTCAGCGCCTTATGCATCGACGCCCCGAACTTCCGGCCGCGGCCGAAGGGCAGCTCGTAGAGACCGTGGACCGCCAGCCGGTGGGTGCGGTCGGAGCTCGAGATCACTTCCTCCTGGAAGGCGTCTCCGCCGTTGCGGAAACCGCCGCTGCCCATGTTCTTGGACCAGGTCCAGGAGCCGGAAACCAGCAGGCCCTTGGAAAACTGTTTCTCGATGCGCGATTGCAGCGAGTGGTACCAGGCGTATCCGATCGGCTCGAGGTTTCGCCGGACGGAGGTGAAGTGGGGGTACGGAACCAGCAGCGAGGAGCGCGCGGAGGTGGCCGAGTTCAGGCCGGTGCCGGGCAGCAGGTTCGCGAACGGGTTGTTCACCCGCGCGGTGAGGAAGTTGTTAACCGCATCGTCGCGCACCGGGAGCGTGCTCAGGTAACCGTTCGACAGGATGTTCAGTTCGCGGTTCACCGCGAGCGCCGTGCCCCGGTTGCCGACGTAGCCCGCGTCGATCAGCGCCCGGCCGGGCAACTGGTGCTGCACGTTGACCGACCAGCGCTGCATGTACCCGCTTCGGGCGGAGGTTCTGAGGAAGGCCGCGGCCTGCCCGAGATTGGCCGCCAGCCCGAGCGTGTTGCCGGCCGGCTTGAGCAGGCCGGCGGGGAACGGGTTGGTCAGGTTGGCGACGAAGGTTTGCCCCTGGTCGAGCGAAGCGACCAACTGCGTGCGCTGGCTGTAACCGGTCTGAATGACGTCGATGGTGCCGACGCGCAGACCGAGGAAGTCGTGGAAGATGCCGTAGCCGCCGCGCACCGCGGTGGACGGCGTCAACTGGTATGCAAAGCCGAACCTCGGCTCCAGGTTGTTCCGGTCCGTGTCCCAGAGCTGTCTCGGATTTCCGCCGGCGCCGGCGAAGAGAAGACCACCAGAGACGCGAAAGGCGGCCGCCGGCACTTCGGGTATCGGCGACTTCGCATACGCCGCCTTGGCCGCCGCTTCCACCGGGCTGGGAGCGTTGAAGTCGAACCCGCGCACCGAGCGGTTGTAGCGTTCGGTGATGGGCGTCTCCAGGTCGTAGCGCAGGCCCAGGTTCAGCGTCAGCTTGCGGGTGATCTTCCAGTCCTCCTGGACGAAAAGCGAGTACATGACGCTCTGCTCGGCGTAGCTGGCGTTGATGTCGGCGTTGCCGTCGTCCGGCAGCCCGAACAGGAAGCTGGCGAAGCCCTGCCCGGTGGGCGCGGCGGCCGAGTTGTCGAGCGGGCCGCGGGTCCACGCGGACCCGAAACTAAACGAGCCGACCGCGTTGCCCTCGTCGCGCCGGGTTTCCCGGTAGACGCGGGTGTCGGCGCCGAAGCGCAGGCTGTGCGGGCCGAAGATCTGCGTCACGTTGCCCGCGAACGTGTGAGTGTCGTAGGCCTCCTTGTAGCCCCAGGTGCCGCCCAGGCTGGCCATGCCGGAGACGCTGAGCGGCGGCATGGTGCGGATGTCGGCCGAGCGCGCGTTGGCCCACGCCGGCGCGAAGCCGAGCTGCGCCAGGTCGAAACCGTCGGAGAGCGCCGGCCGGCGCTCCGCCCACCGCGTGTAGCCGTAGCGCAGCCCCGCCACCGTGCTCGGGCTCACCACCCACACGTCGTCGAGCGCGACGCCGCGGTTCACGCGGTAGCGGTTGGTGCCGGTGGCGAGGTTGTTGAAGTTGTTGTTCGCCACCTCGTGCAGGCTGTTCTGGTTGACGCGGAAGAACAAGCGGTGGCTCTGGCCAATGTTGTGGTCGATGCGGACCAGGTTGGAGAAGAAGTCGTCGGTCTTCATCCGCCGGCCGTTGTAGTAGTTCTGCTGAAAGTCCGAGGTGCCGGCTAGGTTCGGCGCGGGCCAGTACTGGAGGTAGGCCTTGGCGGTGGCGTTCAGGCGGCCGGCGGGGATCAGGTTCCCGGGGAGCGGGTCGCGGCTGTAGCGGCCGCCGGCGGCCGCGCGGATAGTGCCGGGGTCGTACACTTGGTAGCGGGAGCCCAGGGCGAGCAATTCCGACAGGTCGCCCGAGCGCATCTTCGCGGTCGGCACGGTGCCGCTGAAAGGCTGCGGGTAGGCGTCCTTCAGCCCCTCGTAGCCGTAGAAGAAGAACGTCTTGTTGCGCCCGTCGTAAAGCTTGGGCAGGTACACCGGGCCGCCGGCCGAGGCCCCGAAGTGGTTCAGCCGGAACGGCGGCTTGCCCTGCCCGGCGCGGTTGGTGAAGAACTGGCTGGCATCGGAGGCGGAGTTGCGGAGGTTTTCCCACAGCGACCCGTGAAGTTGGTTGGTGCCCGACTTGAGACTGACGTTGACGATGGCGCCCGGGGTATTGCCGTAGGCTGCGTCGTAGCTCGCCGTCTGCACTTTGAACTCGCGGATCATCTCGGTGGAGGGGATGAAGGCCACGATGCGGCCGGCGGTGTCGGGCACGCCGTCGAGCTGGAACTCGTTGCGGCGCACCGCGACGCCGTTGGCGCTGAGGTCCGAGGTGGAGTCGTTGTCGAACGTCTTCTGGTTCTTGATGCTGCCCAGGCTCAACACGCCGGGCGCCAGTCGCGACAGCATGAACGGGTTGCCGTCGGTGAGCGGGAGGTCGAGGATGCGGCGGCTGTCGAGCACCGCGCCCAGCGAGGCGTTGGCGGTTTCGAGCTGCGGCGGCGCGCCGGAGACGCGGACGGTTTCGGCGATGTCGCCCACCTGCAAGCGGATGTTCACCGTGACGCGACCGCTCACCCGCACCGGCACTTCCGGCTGCACGAACGACTTGAACCCGGTGTGCTCCACCGCCACCTGGTAGGTCCCGGGCGGCAGGTACGGGACTTCGTAATTGCCGCCGTCGTTGGTGGCCACCGTGACGGTGACGTTGGTGGCAATGTTGGCGACCTTGACCTGCGCGCCGGGGACCGCCGCGCCGCTCGGGTCGGTGACCTGGCCAAGGACAGCGCCGAAAGTGGACTGGGCACGGACGCCGGGCGCCGCCACGAACCAAGCGAATACAACGCACGCGATCGGCAGACAACGATTCATGGATGAGACCCCCCGGGTTTTATTCTGCTCAGTCGGGCGGCTGGTTGCAAGCCGGGGCTGTGCCAGAGCAATCTCCGCGTAAGAATCGTATACTGACAGGGCAACATCGCCAGCGGCCGTCTTGGCGGCGCCGCGGCTCTCGGGCGCCTGAATGGAGAACGACGCACGGATGCCAAGACCATACCGATTCCTCGGAGTGATTGCCGCGGGCGTCATTCTCTGGGCGTTTTTCAAACCCGCCGGAGTGGACCCGGCGGCGTGGCGGCTGTTCGCCGTCTTCGCGGCCACCATACTGGGGATGATCCTGCAAGTGATGGACACCGGGGCGGTGGTGCTGCTGGGCCTGATCGCCGCGATCCTCACCCGTTCCATGACCCTGACCGCGGTGCTGGGAGGATTCGCCAATTCGAGCGTCTGGCTCATCGTGTCGGCGTTCCTGTTCTCGCATGCGGTGGCCGCCACCGGCCTGGGACAGCGGGTCGCGTTCCTGTTCATCCGCGCGTTCGGGCGGAAAACGCTGGGCTTGGGCTATGCGCTGGCGGCGTCCGAACTGGTCATGGCGCCGGCGGTGCCGGCCAACACCGCCCGGGCGGGCGGCGTCATGTTCCCCATTCTAATGAGCATCTCGCGCGCCTGCGGATCGTTTCCCGGCACTTCGCCCCGCCGCGTGGGTGCGTTTCTCATGCTGAACCAGTTTCACACCACCATCGTCCTTTCCGCGATGTTCCTGACGTCGATGGCGGCCAATCCCCTGATTGCCGAGTTGAGCGAGCGGACCGCCGGAGTCAAAATCGGCTGGACTCTGTGGGCCCAGACCGCGTGGCTTCCGGGCTTGCTGTCGCTGATCGCCGTGCCGTGGGTGCTTTATCGTCTGCACCCGCCTGAGATGGTGGAATCCCCCGAGGCGCCCGCGGAGGCCCGGCGGCGGCTGGCGGAGTTGGGACCCATGAAGCGCTCCGAGATTTCGCTGGCGTTGATCGTCGGCTGCTGTCTGCTGCTGTGGGCGACCACCGGGGTGCATCGCCTGGATCCCACCAGCGTGGCGTTTCTGGGGCTGGCGGCCATGCTGCTGACCGGAGTCATGGCGTGGAAGGATGTGCTGCGGACCACCGGGGCCTGGGATGCCCTCTTGTGGTTCGGGGGTCTGGTCGCGATGGCCGATTGGCTGTCTCGGCTGGGAATGACCACCTGGTTTGCCCAGACCGTGGCGGCGCACGTTCACGGACACTGGTCCTGGATCCTGCTGATCCTGGCTTTGGTCTACTTCTACTCGCACTACGGTTTTGCCAGCCTGACGGCGCACGTCACCGCCATGTACGGGCCGTTTCTCGCGGTGGCCGTGGCCGCGGGCGCCCCGGCTCCGCTGGCGGCGCTCGTGCTCGCCTTCCTCTCTAACCTGAACGCTTGTCTTACCCATTACTCCACTGGCCCGGCGCCCATCCTGTTTGGAGCCGGGTACGTGACCCAGACCGATTGGTGGAAGCTCGGGTTTGTCGTGTCGATGGTGAACCTCGCGATCTGGGGCGGCGTAGGGCTGCCGTATTGGAAGTGGATCGGAATCTGGTAGACCGTCGGCATACTCAGCCAATGCTACAATCGGCGCATCTATGCTGCGCCGCCAGTTCCTTGCGTCGGCCGCGGCAGGCCTTCTGCCCGCCGTTTCCGCGCCGCCCAACCTGCTGTTCCTGATGACCGACCAGATGCGGTTCGACGCCCTGAGCTGTGCCGGCAACGCGATGCTGCCGACTCCCCATCTCGACCGGCTGGCTCGCGAAGGCGTCCGCTTCGAGAACGCCATGTGCCCCTTTCCGGTGTGCGTGCCTTCGCGAACCGGCATGCTCACCGGAAAAAGCTCGGCCAATACCCGCGTGCGCGGAAACGTCGCGGCCAACGATCCGGTCAACGATCCGGGGCCGAGCTTCGACAACCTCCTGCACGACCGGGGCTACAAGTCGCAGTATCACGGCAAGTGGCACGCGCCCTACAAACTGGCCCGGACCTACGACAACCGCGTCGCCCCCGTGCCGGAGGAGCACAAGCAATTCATCGCCTACCTGGACCGGCACGTGCCGCGCCGTGCCCCGCGCAAAGGCGAGCTGCTGGAGCGGTTCTACGACCGCCGCCCCTATCGCCCCTATCCGGCCGACACCGGGTATGCGGATGCGCAGGCCGGCGCGTCCGAGTCCGAGCACACCACCCAGGGGGAAGTGATCGGCGTCATCGACGTGCCGGAGGCGCACACCAACACCGCCTTCACGGTGGATCGCACGCTGCAAGCGCTCAATGAGATGAAGGACGGGCCGTTCACGCTTACCTGCTCGATCGGCCCGCCGCATCCGCCATTTCTCGCCGTCGAACCTTTCGCGCGAATGTTCCCCTTCGACAAGATGCCGCTGCCGAAAAACTTCTCGCACGATCTGCGCTGGTCGCCCTACCGGTTGCGCGCCGAGAGCATGAGCCATTACCACAACGCCGAGTACGTGCGCCATCTCACCGCCGCTTACTACGCGATGGTGCGGCACGTGGACGACCAGATCGGGCGCGTGCTGAAGCGGCTGGAAGAGCTCGGCGCGGCGCGGAATACGCTGGTGATCTTCACCTCCGACCACGGCGAGATGCTCGGCTCGCACGGGCTGGTTTCGAAAATGGTGTTCCATGAAGAGTCCGTGCACGTCCCGTTGATGATGCGCCTGCCGGGCGCGATCAAGGCCGGCACGGTGGTGAGCGATCCGGTTTCGGGGCTCGACCTGTTCGCGACCCTTCTCGACTACTTGGGCGTGCGGGCGCCCGCGCGCGACGGCGATTCGCTGCGGCCGCTGATCGAAGGCCGCGGCAAGGCCGGCCCGGGTTTCCGCGTCGCGGAATGGGGGACCCGCAATGCGCCGAGCTTCATGGTGCGCACGGCCGGCTGGAAGCTCATGCTGGCGGATTCGCCCGATTCGCGCGCCGTGGATGCGCTCTACGATCTGCGCAACGATCCTTACGAAATGCGCAACCTGCTGGGTGACCCGGCCGACCGCTCGCGTTACGCCGCGCGGGCGCGCGAAATGAAAGACCGCCTGGTCGAGTGGCTGGGAAGAGTGCGTTCACCGGCCATCGACGGCGTGAAGGCCAGAAGACCGGCATAAATCGCCGCACAGGAGTTCTGTTTCAACTCAGCAGCTTCCTCGTATACCGCACGCACACCTCCAGGTCGTCCAGTTGCTGCTGGCTGCGGCTCTTGCCGGCCGGCGGCGGCGCCGCGGGCACGGGTTTTCCGCGTTCCGCCAGGGCGAGAAACCGGCTCAACTCGGAGGCCGGCATCTTGGGGAAGTTCTGGAACGTCGCGGCGTCGAAGACCCGAATCACGCGCGGCTGCGCCGAGACGATGTTCTCGATGGTTACCGGCACGCCGGGCTGCATGCGCACGAACTGTTTCACCCATCCGTCGATGTCCACGTTGCCCTCGCCCATGTTGACCCAGCGCACGGCCACCCCTTCCGGCACGCGCCAGACGGCCGTGTCGCGGACGTGGCTGTTGACCGAGTAGGGCCCCAGCAGTTCCAGCGTCAGGTGCGGATCTTCCAGCATCCAGAGCGGGTTGCCCGAATCCAGGCACACGCCCAGAATGTCGAAGCCCACATCCTCCACCAGGGCCTTGAGTTCGCGGGCCTGGAAGTCGCCGCCGTGGTTCTCGACGGCGAGTTTCACTCCCGAGTCCCGAATCTGGGAACGCATGCCCTTCAGCACGCGCGCCGTGCTGGCCATGTGGGTTTCGATCTGAGCACGCTCCTTGGCGCTGCCCACCACCACTCGCATCGCCGTAGCCCCAAAAGCGTGCGCGATCTTCAGGCCCTGGGCGATCTGTTGTTCGGGGGTGCCCAGCCGGGCGTCGAAAGAACTGGAACTCGGGCAGATCGACCGGCCCGAGATCGCCTCCAGCGCGATGCCGAGTTTCGCGGCGTAAGCGCGCACCTGTTTGAGGATGGCCTCGTCGGGGTTCGTCGGGTCGACTCCCAGGGTGGCGGACGAAAACTGGGCGGCCTGCGCGCCAATCCGGGCCAGGTCGTCGAGGTATTGGTAGGGCGTCAGCTTCGCCGAGCTGATACAGCCCATCTCGACGCCGACCTTCACCGGCGTCGCCGCCGGCGCAGCCGCGGCTCCCGCGGCGGCCAGAAAACTCCTTCTGCTCATCGTCATTCCAGGCTCCTTTTCGTCCGCTATGGAAGCGGGTCCTTGGGACACTTCTCGGCGAACGGATCGCCGTCCTGTTCCAGCACCTCGATCAGGCGCCGGTGCATTCGCCGCGTGGCGGCGGCCTGCGCCGGAACTCGCGCCAGGTTGCGGTCCTCGTGCGGGTCGTTTTCGAGATCGTACAAAGCCACCACGCGCGGCCTCTCGGCAAAGACGTACTTGTACCGATCGGTGCGCAACATGCGCGCGCCGGCGCCGCGCTGGCAGAATGCGTAATCGCGCCACGCGGTTGGGCGCCCCTCGATGAGCGGCCGCAAGGACCGCCCGTGAATCTTCTCCGGAATTCGCAAGCTCAGGTAGTCCAGAATCGCCGGCATGTAGTCGACCTGGCTCACCGGCTGGCGAACCACGGTTCCCGCTTTGATCCGGCCCGGAAACCGGATGCAAAGAGGGATGCGGACCAGGTCGTCGAAGAAGCTGAAAATGCTCTTGCCGATGCAGCCGTGCGCGCCCACCATGTCGCCATGGTCGGAGGTAAGCACTACCAGCGTGTTGCCGGACAGTTTCAGCTCGTCCAGCTTCGTGAGCACGCGCCCCACCTGGTCGTCCATGTACTTCACCATGCCATGGTAGATGGCCGCATACTCACGAAGGCCCTCTTCGCCGGCCAGATCGCCGAGCAATTTGCTCGGGCCGCGGCGATCCCACGGTTCGAGTTCCGTTGTGCCCGGCAGCTTGATCTTGCCGCGGTCCACCAGGGAGTAGTTGGGCTCGGGCGTCACCCACAGGTCATGGGGCGGGGACCACGACGCGGTGATCATGAAGTTGCGATCCCGGTTCCGCTCGATCAACTCCACAA
>JACQZT010000164.1 GCA_016213755.1 Acidobacteriota bacterium
GCTGGCGGCCATCAGGTAGGCGCCCGTGCCCCAGGTTTGAGAGCCCACCCGGATGGCTTTGTAGTTGTCGCCGCGGCCCGGGCCGGTGCCGGCCGAGACGCCGGTCACGAGGCCGTCTTGAACGTACTTGCGGTTTACGCCCACCCAGGCCCGGCGCGCCATCCCGAGGTTGCCCTCCGCCGGCAAGACCTTCAGCCGCACCAGTTTCAACAGCCCGAGGCGAACATCGCCGTGGCCGAGGACTCCTCGTAGCTCGATCGGTCATCGAGTATCGTGTGCCACACGCCGTCCTGGTTCTGCGCGGCCTTCAGCCCCGCGGCCATGCGCGCGGCCGTCTGCTGGAGCGCCGCGTACGAGCTGTGCTTGCGGCGCATGTGCTCCATGGTGTCCGCGATGGACATGAGCACCCAGCCGTTGCCGCGCGCCCACAAGCTGGGGGTGCGGGTCTTCCGGTCCCAGTCGTACATGTGGTAGAACAAACCCGTCTTTTCGTCTTGAAGGCTGCGGGCGAAGACCAGGATCTGTGCGGCCGCGTCGTCGATGTAGCGCGGCTGCTTTTCCAGTTTGCCCAGGCCCGCCAGCAGCGGGCAGGCCATGTAGAGCGTGTCCACCCAGTACTGGTGACTGCCTTTCCAGTGCCCCAGCCCGCCCTCGGGACTGCGCTCGGCGCCGTCCAGGATGAAGGCGTTCACTTTGCGCGCCAGGGCGAGGTACTCGGGTTTCTTGTTCGCCTCGTACAGGTACAGGATGGCCGTGCCGGGGCTCCAGTGGCCGCAATAGCCGGGGCGGGTCTTTTGGTCTTGGCCCGAATAGTTGAGCAGCCAGGAGATGTCCTTGCTCAGGTACAGGCCCGTCCAGCGCCGCATGTAGCCGAGATAGCGCGCGTCGCGGGTGCGCTGGTAGATCTTCATGAGGCCGATCTGCTGGACGCCCTCGCCCCAGTTGAAGGGATATTGCTCGGGCGGCGTCGCGATGAGTCGGTCGGCCACCGCGCGCCAGTTTTTGGCGTAGGGATCGGCGCCCCACAGCGTGGCGGCGCAAGCGAGAAGCGGCAGGAGTCGTTTCATGGCAATGCCTCAGCGCGCGGGTTCCCACAGGGCCGCGACGGCGCCGGCCGGATCTTCGATGACGGCGTAGCGCCCGTGTCCGCCCATGCCTTTCGGCGCCTCGCGCACCCGGCCGCCGGCCGCTTCACACTGCCGCAGGCTTTCGTCCAGGTCGGTCACCGTGATGTACACCAGCCAGACGGGAGGCAGGCCGGCGTTCACGCCGCGCGCGTGGCACACGCCGGCCACGGTGCGCCCGCTGGCGGGCAGGTTCATGCAGTAGTCTTCGTAGCCGCCCATGTCGAGTCCCGACGAGGACCAGCCCACGACCTTGCGATAAAAGTCGCGAATGGCTTCGGCGTTCGGGACGGTCAGGTCGCACCAGCCGATCTGACCCGGTTCGGGTGTTGGTTCATCCGCCATGGCCGTAGCATACCAGCCGCGGGCGGTTCTTACCGGCGCAGGATTTTGTCCACGGCCTTGGCGAGCTCCTGAAACTCGGCGTGCGCGGCCGAGCCCGGCGCGAATTCACCCACCGTGAGTCCCGCCGCTACCGCTTCGGCCACGACGATGCGCTGTCCAATGGGGGGCAGCACCTTCTTGCCCATCTGGGCCAGCGAGGACGACAGGCTCCGTCCGAGGTTGGTGTTCAGGAGCACCTTGGAGGGCACGAAGCGGATGCGCGGTTTCTTGGAGCGCCGCTGAGCGCGCGCTTTCAGCGCCAGCGAGAGCGCCTCTTTCAGGGCGAACAGGTCCAGCGGCGAGGCTCCGCACGGCAGCAGCATCAGGTCGGCCACCAGCGCGGCTTCGTAGGCCGCTTCCGGCATGCCCGGGGGCGTATCGATGAAGACCACGCCGGCGGCCTTCTCGGCTTTGTGCGCCTTCGAGCGCAAGGCGTCCGCGATGCGCCCGTTCACCTTTTCGACGCACCGCGAAAGCATGCCTTCGCCCTGGCCGGCCCACGCCGCCAGGCTGTGCTGCGGGTCGGAATCCAGAACCGCGACCGTCCAGCCCAGGCCGGCGAACTCCCCCGCCAGGTTCCCCGCGATGGTCGTTTTGCCAATGCCGCCTTTGCGCCCTGCAACCGCGATGATGGCCATAAATGTACTATACTCGCCATCGAAAGGAGCGTCTCTATGAAGTGGGTTTTGGTTTTGATCGCGGTGTTCGCGATGGTTGCTTCGGCCGCCGATGTGAGCGGCGCCTGGAAGGCCACCTCCGAGGGGCCCAACGGCACCATCGAGAGGACCTTCGTCTTCAAAGTGGAGGGCAGCAAGCTGACCGGCGAGACCGTCAGCTCGATGATGGGCAAGTCCGAGATCATGGACGGCAAGGTGGATGGCGATAACCTGTCCTTCACCATCACCGTGAAGTTTCAGGACAACGAGATAAAGGTGAACTACAAGGGTAAGGTCAGCGGCAACGAAATGAAGCTCACGGCCGAGTTCGCCGGTGGCGACCGGAAAATGGAGTGGGTAGCCAAACGGGTATGAAGCTGGCGATGGTCCCGCTGGTGGCGCTCGCCTGGGGCGCGGCCGGCGAGCCGCTGCGCGTGCTGCCGTCCAATCCCCGCTGGTTCACGGATGGCTCGGGCAAGGCGGTGTACCTGGCAGGCTCGCACACCTGGCAGTCGCTGCAAGACAACGGCCTGCTGATGCGGGGCGCGGTGGGCAATCCGCCGCCCCGCTTCGACTACGACGGCTACCTGGACTTCCTCGCGCGCCACAAGCACAACTTCTTCCGGCTGTGGCGCTGGGAAACCACGCAGTGGACCGACCGCTACACGGGCGGCGAGGTGAAGTACTGCCGCCCGCATCCCTGGGCGCGCAGCGGACCCGGCCCGGCGCGGGACGGCGAGCCGAAGTTCGATCTGACGCGCTTCCATCCCGAGTACTTCGACCGCCTTCGCGCGCGCGTGCTGGCGGCCCGCGAGCGCGGCATCTACGTGGCCGTGATGCTTTTCGAAGGCTGGGAGATGCAGTTCACCGACGGCTGGCGGCATCACCCGTTCCACGGCCCGAACAACATCAACGGGGTGGAGGGCGACCTGAACGGCGACGGCAGCGGGCTGGAGTACAACACGCTCAGCGAGAGCCCGATGGGGCGGCGGGTCCTGGAGTTGCAGCGGGCCTATGTCCGCAAGGTCGTCGACCAGGTGAACGATCTCGACAACGTGCTGTACGAGATCTGCAACGAGGCTTCAGGCGACTCCACCGCCGGGCACTACGACATGATTCGGTTCGTCAAGGAGTACGAATCGCGCCAACCCAAGCAGCACCCCGCC
>JACQZT010000165.1 GCA_016213755.1 Acidobacteriota bacterium
CTACAGCGCACTGCTGCTGGCTTCCATTCGGGCCTTTGGCGCCGAGCGCGGCAAAGCATATGCCGAACTCCCCAAGTGGAGAAGAAACGCACGGCGCCCATCCTGTTTGGATCTGGTTACCCTTCTCCGCAAGGAAATGGCAGAACAGCCGCAATTGCTCGCGCCATTTGGTTTCGAAGTCACCGAGCCGGGGATGGTTCGGGCAGCCGCCGCTTGAAAAAATGTAGAAACTCCAGGAACGCGAATGGAATCATTCGCGTTCATTCGCGGCTCAATTGTTCCTTCTTACTTCGCCGGCCACCATGGGCGGTCCCAGGGGTGCGCCAGGGTGGGCGGGTTCTTGTAGCGCGCCATTTGGAAGGTCAGGCGCGTTCCCGAGCCGGGTTCGAGCCGCACGGTCAGCAGCGGTCCGCCGACGGGGGTGGTTTTGCCGTCCGCCTCGACCGCGTCGAAGTGGTGCTCGCCGTAAGCTCCGGCCTGCACCACCACGGTGCGCGGATCCACGGGGTTGACGTTGACCAGCGTGACGGTGGCCGCGCCGGAGGAGAGTTTTTCCACCAGTGCCGCGACATCCTCGGCGAGGCCCGCGCGGCGGCGCTCCGGATCGAAGTAGCGGAAGCGCGAGTGCAGGGTCCAAATGCGGCCGGCGAAGTAGCCGCCGAGGGTGAGGTTGGTCAGCGCGTCGGTGGCGGCCGGGTTCATGCCGAGCAGGTAGTCGGCCAGGCGCGTGTCGGCGCTCGTGTAATCGTTGCGGACCTGTTCCATCGCGCGGCGCACGTGCGCCAGGTCGCTTTCGAGAGCCTTCTCCGGGTAGTCGGCGTTGCCGCCCTCCAGATACCCGATCCATCCGGTCTTGGGGACGCGCTCCAGGTCCTGGCGGTCCATCGAGCGCAGGTAGATCTCCGTGAGCCGGTCGTAGGGCAGCATTTCGCTGAACTGGTACCACTCGGGTTTGCCGTCGTACTTGTAGCCGCGGGGGTCGCCGTACATGGCGGGGTAGAGCGTTCTTCCGTTCACCACCTTCTTCGCGGCCACGACGTTGTCCATCTGCCGCCGCAGGACATCGATATAAGAGGCGTCGCCGGTAGCCAGCAGCGCGTTTCCGAAGCCGGGCCACGAGCCGTGCCAGACGTAGTTGCGGTGGGCGATCTTCTCGATCTCGCCGTCGAAGATGGTGAAGTTCCAGCCGTAGGTGCCCTTCCACCACTGGCCGTTGAACTCGCCGCCGGGCTTGCCGTCCAGGCCCACGGTGGTGGGGATGTTGCCGCCGCACGCCGCGGCACGCTCCTTCCAGGCGCCGGCGTAATCGGCGATCCACTGCCGGTACTTGGTCTCGCCGGTGAGGGCGTAGGCGTTGAGGGCCAGCGCGGTGGCGGACAGGTTCAGCGGGTTGTCGCCCACGCTGTCCAGATACTCGGTGCAATGGGCCAGCATCTTGGGATAGCGCGGCTTCATCTCCACCAGCCGGTTGCGCCCCTCGGGGCTGTGCATGAGGTGGAAACTGCCGGGCACGGGATCGCCCACCCAGTCGTAGAGCGTGGCCTTGCGCAGCATGGGGCCTTTGCTGCCGTTCCAAAAGCTCTTGATAAGCTTCTTTTCAGGGTCGTAGTTGAGCGCTTCGGGGTCCTCGTTCATGTACATTCCGGCAAAGCGGCGCATGCGCTCGCGGTAGACCGGGTCGTTGGGCGCCGAGAGGCCGTACTGAAAGAACGCGCGCATTCCCTCTCCGGTGTGGAACCAGTCGGATTGGGTGATGAACTCCTTGTAGTAAGCGCCGTTTTCGGCCAGCTTGGTGAGCGTGGTGCGCAGCTCGCCGTACTGGCGATAGTGGCCGTCCTGCGCCTTGCGGTACATGCCGAGCAGGGAATCGGAGCCGCCCAGAGCGTGCAGCAGGGTCCAGTTGAAGAAGGTTTCGATGGCGTCGTCGGGTCCGTCGAGCGTGCCCCAGCGGATGGTGTGAGCCAGGTAGCCGCGCTCGTCGACGTACTTGGCGCAGAAGCGCTCGCAGGCGAGCGAATTGGCGCGCAGCAGTTCGCGCTCCAGCAGCGCCCAGGCGGGCGGGGCCATGGGGCTCTTCACGACGATACCCGGTTCGCCGGCCGCGCAGACCGGCGAGACCAGGGCGAGGATGAGCAAGATGCGTCCCGTCATGGGACACATACTACTTCAAGCGGGGGCTATCGTGCCGGGCGGCGCAGATCCAGAACCAGCGCATCCAGGGCGATACCCTTCTGGATGTTGCGCCGCACCAGGGCGGCCAGCTCGTCGACGCGGGCGGAGGCGCGCCGGATCCAGTCGAAGGAGACCGCCGCGGAGAGGGCCTCCAGGCGCGGCGCGACATCGGAGTTGCGGAGTTCCTCGCGCGGAGCGCCCACCGAAAGCGCGAGCATGTCCTCTAGCAGTCCGTAAAGCAGCTTGAGGTAGAAGTCGAGCTTCTCGGTCTTGCTGGCCGCGATGGACTCGCCGTGCTTGACCCAGGCGGAAAAGGGCGTCCGCCGCGAGGCGGCCTCCAGCAGCGCCAGCATCGACGCGCGCCGCTTGTCGTAGGCTTCCAGGTCGAGCGAAACGGCCAGGCCCGGGCTGCCCTGCGCCAGGGCCAGGCGGCGCGGGGAATCGTTCAGCGCGCGCGTGCGGAGGAAGGCGGCCATCTGGTCCGGCGCCAGCGGCGCCAACTGAAACGGCACCGAGCGGGAGCGGATGGTCGGCAGCAGATCGTAGGGATTCTCGGCGGTCATGAATACGATCAGATGCTCGGGGGGTTCCTCGAGGGTTTTGAGCAGCGAGTTGGCGGCCTGTTCGTTGGCGCGGTCGATGCGGTCGATGAGAAACACCCGGTGCGCGCCGCGCAGGGGTTTGAACTGGGCTCGCTCTTTGAGCAGGCGCATCTGCTGAATGGAGATCTGCCGCAGCGGGCCGTCGGGGGCGAACGTGACGAAATCCGAATGCGAGGCAAACAGCAGCGGATCGTCGACTCGTTTCTCCGAGGCCCATTTCTCGCGTTCGGCCAGAATGGCCAGGTTGTGTTCGAGGCTCAGGTCGTCGCGTTCGAACTGGCCCGCGCCGCCGAGCAGCGAGGCGGCGAAGCGCCGCGCCAGCGTGGCTTTGCCCACGCCCTCCCGCCCGGCCAGCAGCAGGGTCTGGGGGATGCGGCTCTGCACGATCATCCGCTCGAGAGTGGAAACCACGCCCAGGTTGCCGTGGAAGTTGTCGAACATCTCTCGAACCAATATAGCGGGTCGCGGTAGGTTCAAGACGCTTCGCTTGGTTACCGTCCCCTTTGTTGCAGGGCGCTGGCGAGCTGGGCCAGGGGGGCGGTGGAGGTGAGTTCGGCAGCGGCGCGGTTCTGGTCGCGGGTGAGTTTCACCTCGCTCCGCATCACCGAGACTTCGCGCGGCGCCACGATTCCCAGCGTCACCCGCAAGGGGCCGACCTCGAGGATCTGAATCTCGACATTCTCGCCCACCAGGATGGATTCACCCGCTCTGCGGCGCACGATCAGCATGCGGCCCCCCGGAGCGGGTTTACAGGATGCTGGTGCGAGTAGCGGGCGCTGGGCGCGACCGCCTGGATCGCCAGCAGGTTTCCCAGATTCACCACCACGGGCGCCATCAGGTTGGCCGTGACGCGGTCGCCGGCGATCGTCAGAATGGCCAGGCAGAGCACGTCCCGCCCGATTTCCAGCCGTCCCGGATCCAGCCCGAGCAGCTCGAGATCCGGTTCGGCCACCTCGAGTTCAAAATCCGGATCGACGGAACGCACCGGGAGCGCGGCAAAGCAGAGATCCCGCGTCGCGAGGCTCTGGAGAAACACCAGCGGTTCGTAGCCGGTCCGGTAGAGCGGCAGGAAGCGCCGTTCCTGGTCGAATCCGGGCAGACCGGCCGGGAACTGGAAAGCGGCGGATTCGTCGTACTCCACCGCTCCGAAATGCTTGGTTGGACAGGAGGGCATTATTGTTTACTGTTTTTCTCGCGCATCAGCTCGGGAGCGAAATCGGCTGCCTTGGATCCCGTCTTGCGGCGCAGGTTTTGCTGCCCGCCGCTGTCGCGGTAGAGCGGAATGGACATGCCGCCGGATTGTTCCAGCATGTCGAAGAGCTGCCTGTTCATGGACCGAACCACGGGCGCATGCCGCGGGCTATAGATCAGGTTGTTGGCCTCGCGCGGGTCTTCTTTAATATCGTAGAGCTCGTCGCTGTCCCAGATGCCGTGGTAGTGGATGTACTTGTACTGGTCCGTCCGCACCGCGTGCTGGGTGGGCGTTTGCGGAAAATTACGCTCCCAGTAGTATTCGTACAGCAGCGTGTCGCGCCAGGGGACCTGCTTGCCCTGGGTCAAGGGCAGGAAGCTCCGGCCATCGAGGCCCGCGGGCGGTTCCAGCCCCGCGGCGTCCAGCACCGTGGGCAGGATGTCGAGATTGGCTACCATCTTGTCGACCACGCGCCCTCCGCCGAACAGCTCCGGGCAGCGCGCCAGCATGGGCACGCGCATGGATTCCTCGTACGCCGTGCGTTTGTCGATGAGGCCGTGCTCGCCGAACATGAAGCCGTTGTCGCCCATGTAGACCACCAGGGTGGAGTCCAGTTCGCCCTTCTCGCGCAACGCGCCCAGCACGCGGCCGGCGCTGTCGTCCACCGCCATCAGCGTCTCGGCGTAACGCTGGTAGTACTCGGCGATGTTCAGGTCGGAGTGGTAGGGAAAATCGACCCCGTGCCAGCTATTGCGCTGGTCGCGCACCCAGCGGGGCCGCCCGCGCGCCAGGTCCCCTTCCGCCGCCATGGTGGCCGGGGGCACGAACTTCGCGCCCGCATAGCGGCCCTTGTGCCGCGCGGCGGGGACGAATTCGGCGTGCACGGCCTTGTGGGAGAGGTACATGAAATAGGGTTCGTTCTTCTTGCGGGCCTTCAGCCAGTCCAGCGCATAATCGGTCAGCTCGTCGGTGATGTAGCCCTTCTGAGGCACTTTCTTCCCGTCCACGTTGAGGCCGTTCTTCTCGGGCAGGTACGAACCCTGGCCCAGGAAGCTGACCCAGCGGTCGAAGCCCGGTTGCGGATTGTCGCTTGCATTGCCCATGTGCCACTTGCCGAAGAAAGCGGTGGAGTATCCGGCTTCTTGCAGGTACTGCGGGAAGAACGTCGTGCCGGGAGGAATAGGCGTGTTGTTGTCCACGATCTTGTGGCGATGGGCGTAGACCCCGGTGAGAATCGAGGCCCGGCTGGGCGAGCACAGCGCGGTGGTGACAAACGCGTTCTTGAAGTACGCGCCGTCGCGAGCCAGCGAGTCCAGCACCGGCGTTTCCAGCCATGGCTGGCCCTTGAGGAAACCCATGGCGTCGTAACGA
>JACQZT010000162.1 GCA_016213755.1 Acidobacteriota bacterium
AAATGGACGCGCCGGTGTGGCCGTAGAACAGGCGCTGCCACTGCTGGTGGTGCAGCGCCGCGCCGGTGGTGCCGTAGCCGGTGAAGCCCGTAAGCAGCATACCGGGCCGGAACAGGTGATGCATGGCGTCCTGGTTGCCGCCCGAGTAGGGTTGCAGGTAGTCCATGATCTGGTCGATGGCGTACCAGTCCGCGCCGTTGTGCGCGGTGGGGACCTGCGTGCCGGAAATGGACGCCGGGGCGCCGGGATCGATCTCGCCCACCATGCGGCGGGCCGCGGCCAGGGCGCGCACGAAGTCCCGCTCCATGTAGATGCGGTGGTCGGCCCAGGGCGCGTAGTTACCGTGCTGCTGCGCCTCTTCGGTGGTCATGGGAACCACCGCGTCCCAGTCTCGGAAGGTCGTGCCCCACGAGGCGTTGAGTGCGCCGATGGTCTTGTATTCCCCGCGCAGCCACACGCGCAAGCCGGCCAGCGCCGCGGGCGCCCAGTCGACGTCGAAGGCGTCGGTGTAAGTGGTCAGCGACGACTCGTCGGCCAGGTAGTAGGCCAGGGGTTTCAAGGGCGCGAGCCGGTCGAGACGCGTCTTGAGGTCCGCGCGAAGCTGGTCCTCGAAGCCGGGGGCTTGCAGCACCACGTCGCGGGTCAGGTACTTCTTGTCCTTGGTTTCGGCGTAGGAGGCTTTGCGTTTCACGTAGTTCGCGTTGCGGTAGGCGTAGACGCCGAAAGTGTCGTGCAGGCCGGCGCTGGCGATGAGTTTGAAGTCGCGCTCCGGGTTGGCCAGGGTGGTGATGCCGGCCTTGCGGTACTGTTCGTCCAGGGCCGTCATCCAGGGCTGGTAAGTGGGCGGCCCGTACCAGGGCATGATGACCTCGTAGTCGGTCCACTCGCGCGTGGCGGCGGCGAAGCGCACGGGGATCTTCTCCGTGCCGGCGACGACGAAGCCGGAGTGCGTCAGCGGCCGGCCGGCATTGAGCGTCGCGCGGTTGGTCCCCTGCGCGCGGGCGATCGCGCGCCCGAATCCGTCGACCAGGTCCACGGTCTGCGGTTTCGGCGCGCGCCAGGTGACCTCCACCGCATCGCCCTCGCGAATGATCGCGGAGCTCGCTTTCAGGTCCTCCACCTCGCGGCGCACCGGCGCGGCAACCGGCACGCGCCACTCCCCGGCGGCGTCCTTTTCGCGCTGCGCCGACCAGATCACGGCGCGGCACAGCAGCGCGTAGAAGGCTTCCCAGGGCTGGTCCGGAACAAAGCCGCGGGCGGTCATGGGCATGCGCCAGCTCAGGCCGGCATTGCGGTAGCCCAGCGCCACCACGCGCCCTTTGCCGAAATCGCGCACCGCGGCCACCGGGTGTCCGGACCCCGAGGAAACCAGCACGGTTGCGCCGGGCGCGGCGCGATAGAGGTAGTTTTCAAGATACGCGAAGGGAAACGTCTCGACCGGAATCGGCCGTGTGATGTAGTGCTCGCCCGCCCGGCGCCAGGGCGAGGCCTCGGTCCGGCCCGGCTCCAGCATGGCGTAAGCCGCGCTGGGCGGAGCCACCGGCTGCTCGGGCGCCAGCGGCGAAAGCTCGCTCTCGAAGGGCCGCACCCAGACCAAGCCGGCGCCCTCGCGCACGCGCCGGACGAGCGCTTCGCGCGCGCGCGGCGTCAGCCGCTCCCAGCCGTGGCTGGTTTGCAGCAGGATGGCGTCGAAGTGTTTCGGACCGGTCAGCTCCTGTTCCAGGTAGCCGTAGATGAGGCTGAAATCGCCCCGCTCGGCGCGCGCGCCGTAGTCGCGCCCGAAACACATGGTCCACTTGTTGACGTCAAAGGCGGCGTCGATGCTCACCGTGGTGAGGTCGAGCGACAGGCGCTGGGCCAGTTCCACCAGGGTGCGTCCTTCGGAGACCGTCGGGACCGCCAGCAAATGGATGGGACCGCCCGGCAGGGGCTTGGCCCACTTCACGTGCGGGGTTTCGATTTCCAGCGTGTAAGGCGACTCCAGGCGCGCTCCGCTACCGCGGCGTGCGCCCATGGCGACGTCCTGCGCGTCCAGGCAAACCGCCAGCGCAAGTCCCATCCAGATCGCGAATTTCATGGGCAAAGTGTACGACAAAGCGCGGCTGCACCGCTGGGTGCTATGTTTGACCCCATGGACAGACGAAACCTGCTGATCGGTCTGGCCGGCGCAGGGCCGCTGGCCGCCGCGCAAACACAGGCGCGCCGGGGCCTGCCGCCGCTCAAAATCACGGATGTCAGGACCATCCTCACACAGGCGGGCGGCACGCACGCGGTGGTGGTCAAAGTGCTGACCAGCGAGCCCGGGCTGTACGGCGTGGGCTGCGCCACGCACCGCGAGCGCCCGCTGGCGGTGGCCGCCATGCTCGACCAGTACGTGAAGCCGTGGCTCGTGGGCCGCAACGCCGACGAGATCGAGGATATCTGGCAGGCGGCTTACTTGCAGCCTTACTTTCGCAGCGGCCCAACGGGCAACAACGCGCTGAGCGGCGTCGACGGCGCGCTGTGGGACATTCTGGGCAAGCGCACCGGTGTGCCGGTCTACCAGTTGCTGGGCGGAAAGGTGCGCGCCGCCGTGCCGCTGTACGCGCACTCGAGCGCCCTGGAACTGCCGGCGCTGGTGGCCTCGGTCCAGAAATGGATGGCGCAAGGCTACCGCCACGTGCGCGTGCAACTGGCCACGCCGGGCTTTTCCGGCTACGGCGTCTCCGGCGCCACCACGGCCGAAGCGGTGCAGAAGCTGCGGCCCGAGGGCGTTCGGCCGTCGGAGGTCTTCGAGCCCACGCCGTACGTCAACAACACCATCAAGATGTTCGATCACCTGCGCGCCAAGCTGGGCTTCGACGTCGAACTGCTGCACGACGTGCACGAGCGCGTCCCGCCCGCCCAGTCGCTGCAACTGGCCAAGGCCCTGGAGCCACACCGCCTCTTCTTCCTGGAAGACGCCTTCGCGCCCGAGGACGTGGGCTGGTTTCAGATCATGCGCCAGCAGACCACCACACCGCTGGCCATGGGCGAACTCTTCGTCAACCGCCACGAGTGGCTGCCGCTGGTGGTGAACCGCTGGATCGACTTCGTCCGGCACCATGTCTCGGCCGTGGGCGGGCTCAACATGGCGCGCAAGATCGCCGCCTGCTGCGAGTTCTTCAACGTGCGCACGGCCTGGCACGGGCCCAGCAACGTGTCCCCCGTGGGCCACGCCGTCAACCTGCACCTGGACCTGGCCACGCCCAACTTTGGCATTCAGGAACAGACCATTTTCAACGCCACCGCTCGCGAGGTTTTTCCCGGCACGCCGGAAATCCGCGGCGGCTACATGTACCCCAACGACCGGCCCGGCCTGGGCATCGACGTGGACGAGAAGGCCGCGACGCGCTTCCCCTTCCAGACGCCCGGCGGCGTGCGGCCGTCGGACCGGCGTTTGGACGGCACGATCGTGCGGCCGTAGCAATCAGCGGAGAATCTGGCTATGAAGGCAATTCGGTTTTTTCTCTTGCTTTCGGCGCTTCTGTCTCCCGCATTGGCGCAGACCCAGTCTCAGATCACCGGAACCATCACCGACAACAGCGGCGCGGTGGTGGTGGGAGCGGCGATTGCCGCGCGCAACGTCGACACCGGCGTGCGGTACCCGGCTGCCAGCAACCAGAACGGCGCTTATCTTCTGCCGTTCCTGCCCCCCGGCCGTTACGAACTTACCTGTGAACTGCAAGGGTTCAAGAAGTTCGTGCGCAGCGGGCTGGCGCTCGAGACCGGCTCCACCGCCACCGTAAACGTGCAGCTCGAACTGGGCCAGATCACCGAGTCGGTGGTGATCACCGCCAGCACTCCGCTGATCGAGTCGGAGACTTCGAGCGTAGGCCAGTTGATCGAGCGAACCAGCGTGCTCAACATGCCGGTGGAGAGCCGCCGCGGCGCGTCGCTCGTCCGGCTGATGGGCAACGTCGTGTACCGCGAGGAGGCGCAGGGCGAGGCCATTCCGCGCTTCACCATGGCCGGGGGCCGCCCCACCAACCAGATGTGGCAACTGGATGGCGCCGCGGTTCAGAACATGACCCTCGGCGTTCCCATCCTCGGGCTGAACCCGCCCGCCGAATCGCTCCAGGAATTCAAGGCGGAGGCGAACAACTACTCGGCCGAGTTTGGCCGCACCGGCGGCGGCCTGATCCTGATGACCACCCGCTCGGGCACCAACCAGTTGCACGGCGCGGCCTACCATTTCCTGCGCAACGACGTTTTGGATGCGCGCAGCTTTTTCTCCCCCGGCAAAGCCCCGCTGCGCTACAACATCTTCGGCGCCTCCGTGGGAGGGCCGGTGGTTCGCGACAAGACCTTCTTCTTCTTCAACTACGAAGGAACCCGGCGCCGCGACGGTTTGACCTTCGCCAATACGACCGTCCCGCTCCCGGCCAATGTGAGCGGCGACTTCTCGGCGCGCTCCGACGTCAGGGTGCTCGACCCGGTGAGCAAGCTGCAGTTTCCGAACAACGTCATTCCGGCTAGCCGCATCGACAAGCTGGGGCAAACTCTGGCGCAGTTGTACCCGGCCCCCAACGTCCCCATCAATCCGGCGCGCGCGCCCTCCAACAACTACGTCAAGAACGTCTCGGATTCGCTGAACCAGGACTTCCTCACCGGCCGGGTGGACCAGAACTTCGGCTCCCGCAACCGCGCTTACGGCCGCTTCAGTTGGGTGCGCTCGGCCACCACGGCGGCGCCCATCATTCCCAGTGCCTTCGCCGATTCTCGCGCCCAGATCCAGGACAACAAGAACCTCTCGATCGTCGGAAGCTGGATCAATAACCTCCGCCCCACGTTGATCCACGAGTTCCGCTACACGCACGGCAACCGCTACAACCTGGTGCAGGCCGCCGGAACCGGTTCGGGGAAGAACGGGGAACTCGGCATTGGCGGCGTGGACAAGAACCGATTCGCCCGCATCACCGTCGCCGGCCTCACCACGTTGGGCAGCACCGGGGCGCAGAAAAGGGTGCAGAGCCCGATTCTCACCGAACAGTGGATCGACACGCTCACCTGGGTCAAGGGCAAGCACCAGTTGCGGACCGGTTTCGAGTTCCGCTATTCGCGCAACCTGGACGTCAACACGCCTACCAGCGGCGGGCTTTTCGGATTCGGCAACCGGGCCACCGCGGACGCCCTGGCCGCGCTGCTGCTGGGCTGGGTCAACAGCGCCGGCCTCTCTTACACCGAACCGCTGAACTCCCGCAGCGATTTCTACGGCGCCTTCGTCCAGGACGACTGGAAAGTATCCTCCAAGCTGACTCTGAACGCCGGCCTGCGCTGGGACATGGACACGCCGCGCTCGGAGCGGGATAACCGGCAGGCCGGCTTCAACGGCACGGCCATGAATCCGGTGGCCGGCATCCCCGGCATCATCACCTTCGCCGGCCGCGACGGCGTGAGCAAGTACGCGCACGATTTCGACAAGAACAACTTCGGGCCGCGCTTCGGTTTTGCCTGGCGCGCCGGCAAGAAACTGGCGGTGCGGGGCGGCTACGGCATCGCTTACCACGGCGAGTACAACGTCGCGGTGCCCAATTCCCTGTCCAACGGATTCGGCATGAATGCATCCTTCAGTTCTCCGGACGGCGGCCTGACCCAGGTCTTCCCGCTGAAGAACGGCATGCCGGCCACTTCGATGGAACCGCTGGGTCCGGGCTACGGAGCGGTGAAACCGCCCGCCGCCCCGCGAACCGCGGTCGACTTTTTCCAGAAGTCGCACACGAATGGATACGCTCAGCAGTGGAACCTGACGATCCAGAAAGAGCTGCCGGGGAACATGCTGTTTGAAACCGCCTACGTCGCCAACGCCGGGCACAAACTGGGCGGACCCAACATCGACATCAACATGACCCCCCTGTTGAACGGGCGCGGCCCCGACCGGCAGGATCAGCAGCGGCGGCCCTTCCCGCAGTTCAACAACGTCACCCAGCTCAGCCCGCCGTGGGGCAATTCGACTTATCACTCGCTCAATCTGAAGGGCGAGAAGCGCTACTCGAACGGACTCAACTTCCTCATGAACTTCACCTGGGCGAAGTTCCTGGACGACGTGGAGGGCGGCAACGAGCTGGCCGGCGGCGACGGCAACGGCTACCAGCATATCGAGCTGCGCAAGCTCGACAAGTCCTATTCGGGAAGCGACATCCGGCTGCGCTACGTTGCCAGCACGGTGTATGAGCTGCCTTTCGGCAAGGGCCGGCACTGGGCCATCGCGAACCCGGTGTTGAACGCCGTGGCCGGCGGATGGGGCGTGAGCGTAATCGCGGAGATGCGCTCCGGCCCGCCCTGGGGAGCCATCGAACAGACCAACCTGACCAATGCGTTTTCGTCCTCGCAGCGACCGAACTTGCTGCGCGACCCCAAGATCGGCGGCGACCGGTCGCGCGCCGAAATGCTGGTCCGGTACTTCGACACCGCCGCGTTCCAGGCGCCCGGCGTGGGGATCTTCGGGAACGCGCCGCGCGAACCGGGCTTCGGCCCCGGCTATGTCGAAGTGGATGCCTCCTTGCACAAACGGTTCCCGCTGCGCGAAGGCGTGGGACTCAATTTCCGCGGCGACTTCTACAATCTGCCCAACCGGCCCAACTTCGCCAACCCCGCCGCCACCCGCGGCCGCGCCGACTTCGGCGCCATCGCGGCCACCGCGCCGGGCACCAACGGCCGCCTGATCCAGCTCGGCATGCGCCTGGAGTTCTAAATTCGGCGGCGGGACAACAGTATCATGGGGATGTGAAACTTCACCTCGTATCGCTGGTTGCCCTGCTCGGCTGCGGCACCCTTCCCGCGCAGGAAACGATTCAGGCCTTCGGGCTTAAATGGAGCGTCCCCATCGCGGCCGACTGGAAGGTGGAATCGGCGGGCGGCGTCGAGACGCTTCGCCTGCTGGTGCCGCGCCCTTCGACCGCGCCGCGCCGGCCGGCCCAGTTCGCCGTCGCCCAGACGCCCGATTACCTTCGCGTCACCGTCGAGGCGGAGATGAAACAGGAGCCTGCCGCGGCGCGCAACCGCCACACCTCGCTCATGATCGCTTACGCCTGGCGCGATGCGGACCATTTCAACTACGCCCACCTGTCGGTGGACGCCGCCAAGGACCAGCCCGTGCACAACGGCATCTTCCACGTCTTCGGCGGCGACCGGGTGCGCATCAGCTCGAACGAAGGCCCGGCGACGCTCGCCACCGAAGAGTGGCACAAGGTGCGGCTGGTGCAGGACGGCAAGACCGGAAAGGTCCAGGTATGGGTGGACGGCAAGACTTCGCCCTCCATGCAAGCCGTGGAAAGCAAGCTCGGCGCGGGCAAGATCGGCATCGGCAGTTTCTTCGACCTGGGCGAGTTCCGCAAGGTGCGCATTCAAGGCGAGCCCGCGCCCAAGCTATAATTGCCGTGATATGAACCGCAGATCGATTCTCGCGCTGTTCGCTACCGGGGCGTCCGTCCTGCTTGCCCAGCCGGCCCCCAAGATCCAGACCCTGATCATCGCTGGACAAAACCGGCACGACTGGAAGACAACCACGCCGATTCTGCGCAAGGCGCTCGAAGACACCGGCCGCTTCGAGGTTCGGGTGGTGGAGGAGTTTCGCGGAGCGGGTCCCGAAATGCTCGCACCGTACGACCTGGTGGTGTTGAACTACGACAACAAGAACCAGGATGCGCTGCGCTGGGGCGAGCGCACCCAGAACGCGCTGCTCGATTTTGTGGCCTCGGGCAAGGGCGTAGTGGTCTACCATTTCGCGGTGGCAGCCTTCGTCGGTTGGGACGATTTCGAGCGCATGGCTTCGGGAACCTGGCGACCGAATAACGGCCACCACTCGGCGGGGCACGATTTCACAGTCAAGATCAAGGACCCCGACCATCCCATCACGCGCGGCTTGAAGGCCGAGTTTCCGCAACCGAAAGACGAGCTGTACGCCAACCTCAAGTGGCACCCCGGCTCCAAGCACAAGGTTCTGGCCACGGCCTACGACGATCATTCCCTCTATGGCGGGAAGGCCCGGCAGCCCATTCCCGGCGCGGGCATCGATCAGCCCATGCTGTGGGTCCAGGACTGGGGCAAGGGCCGGATCTTCACCACCGTGCTGGGCCACGACGGGCCGGCTGTGAGCACGCCCGCCTTCCTCGTCACCTTCACGCGCGGCGCCGAGTGGGCCGCCACGGGCAACGTGACGCTGCCCATACCGCCCGCGCTGGCGAAGTGAGCGAAGCTGAACTCATCGCCGCGATCCGCAGGCAGGCGGGCGCCGCCGCGGGCGCCCTCGCGCTGGGAATCGGCGACGATTGCGCCATCTACCGCCCGCGCGGCGCACGGGACGAACTGCTGTTCACCACCGATCTGCTCATCGAGGACGTTCACTTCCGGCGCGCGGATCATCCCGCCGCCGCGGTGGGCCACAAAGCGCTGGCGCGCGGGCTGAGCGACATCGCGGCCATGGGCGCCCAAGCCCAGTTCTGCCTGCTCTCGCTGGCGCTGCCCGAATGGGCTGACGCGCGCTGGCAGCGCGGTTTCTGGCGCGGCTTCTTCGCCTTGGCGCGGCGCGCGGGCGTGACGCTGGCCGGGGGCGATTTGGCGCGCGCCGAAAAGCTCGCCTGCGACATTGTGGGGTGCGGCCGCGCGCCGCGCGGCCTGGCGCTGCGGCGCGACGGCGCCCGGCCGGGCGAGGCGATCTTCGTTTCGGGCCTGCTGGGCGGCTCGGCGCTGGGCCTCGAGACCGGCCGGGGCAAGGCCTGGCGGCGTCATCTGAAACCCGAGCCGCGGCTCGCACTGGGCCGGTTTGTGAGACAGCGACTGAAGGCCACGGCCGCCATGGACCTCAGCGACGGCCTCTCGATCGATCTGCGCCGCCTGTGCCTGGCCTCGGGCGTGGCGGCGCGCCTGGACCGCCCGCTGCCCGCCTTTCCGGGCGCCACCCTCGATCACGTGCTGCACGGGGGCGAGGACTACGAACTGCTGTTCACCCTGCCCGCGCGAGCCCGGCCGCCGGCCTTTCATGACGGCGTTGCGCTGACGCGCATCGGCGCCATCGAAAAAGGTCCGGCCGGACAGGTGGAGTGCTTCGGCCGGCCGCTGGCCGCCCTGGGCTGGGACCATTTCCGCCGCTGAACTGCGGCATAATAACGGACGATGTCCAAACTCTCCGGAATCGCACTCGCCATTGCCATGACCGCATCCGCCGCTGTGAAAATCGAAAAGACCGCCTACGCCGGCTGGCCCAACTGCTACCGCATCACGAATGGGGAAATCGAGCTCGTCGTGACCACCGACGTCGGGCCGCGCGTCATGCGCGCCGGCTTTCTCGGCGGCCAGAATCTGTTCAAGGAATTCAAAGAACAACTCGGGAAAGCGGGCGAAAAGGACTGGCAGGCCCGCGGCGGGCACCGCCTGTGGGTCGGCCCCGAAGTGATGCCCATCACCTACGCGCTGGACAACGGCCCGGTGAAGATCGCCATCCGCGGCGCGGTGGTCGAACTCACCCAACCGGTGGAAAAGGAAACCGGCCTTCAGAAAGTCATGATCGTCCGCATGGCCGCCGAGGGCAACACCGTGCAGGTGGCTCACCGGATCCGGAACGCGACACTGTTCCCGCTCGAGTTCGCGCCCTGGACCCTCACCATGATGGCGCAGGGCGGCGTGGGCATCACCGGCTTCCCGCCGCGCGGCACCCACCCCAAGGACTTGGCGCCCACCAACCCGCTGGTGATGTGGCCCTACACCGACTTCTCCGACAAGCGCTGGACCTTCACCAAGAAATACCTGATGCTGAGGCAGGACCCCAAGAACAACGAAGCGCAGAAGATCGCCCACTTCAACCCCCACACCTGGGGCGCCTACCTGCTCGGCACCGACCTCTACATCAAGCGCTACAAGGCCGACCCGTCCAAGGTCTACCCCGACTTCGGCTGCTCGTACGAGACCTTCACCAACGCCGACTTCTTGGAACTGGAAACCGTCGGCCCGCTGACCAAGGTCGAACCGGGTAAGACCGTGGAACACATCGAGACCTGGAGCTTCCACAAGAACATCAAAATCGGCGCGTGGACGGACGCGGAACTCGACCGCGTGGTGGCGCCGCTGGTGGGGAGGTAGGGGGGCGTCAGCCTGGCTGCGGTGGAGGTTGCGGTTGACCGGGCGGATCGAATTACGCCCCACAAACGCCCCAGCATCATTCAACCCGGTCCCGCCAATAGCCAGGGCGGCGGCGCGCCTCCTCCCAGGAGATGAGATGAACGGCTCCGCTGTCGATCTGCTGTAAACGCCGATAGATCTCCTCCCGCCAGGCTTCTTCCGCGGCGGGGTCGACCGTTTGATCCAGACTGCTAATCAAAGAGTCGATCAGCGCGGCGCGAACTTCAGGCGAGAGGGCCAGTGCGTCTCTTAGCACTTCTGCCGCATCCCGTTCCATGAATCCATTCTACCCCCGGTCGCTCAGTGCATACATCCATCGTTTTCAACGCCTGGACCGACGCGGAACTCGACCGCGTGGTGGCGCCGCTGGTGAGCGGGTGAGGGGCGGCGTCGCGGCCGGCGAGCGCTCCATGGCATCCAGGGATAGCCCTTGAAAGTACCTTCCTTCTTTCCGTACAATTTAGTCAACAATCCTGAGAGAACTCAGGAAGTGGAGGGAAACAATGGCTACTCCTGGAAAAGCTTTGGAATTCGACGAATCGAAGCTAAACGCCTTCATGGAGAAGGCCGTGATGGACATGGGCGCCGCCATTCATGCGACGCTGGTTGTGGTCGGAGACAAACTGGGGCTGTACAAAGCGATGGCGGGCGCGGGCTGGCTGACGCCAGCGGAACTGGCGGCCAGGACCAGTACAGCCGAGCGCTATGTGCGCGAGTGGTTGAATGCCAACGCGGCGAGCGGATACGTCACGTACGACCCGGCCACGCAGAGGTACCAGTTGCCGCCCGAGCAGGCATTTGCGCTCACCGTGCAGGATCTCCCGGGTGCTTTTCACATCATCTCATCCTGTTTCAAGGATGAACCGAAGATCACGCAGGCATTCCGCACCGGAGAGGGCGTTGGCTGGCACGAGCACGATGCCAACCTGTTCTTCGGCACCGAACGGTTCTTTCGGCCGAACTACGAAAACAACCTGTTGAGTTCCTGGATTCCGGCGCTCGACGGTGCTGGCGAAAAACTGGCGGCGGGCGGGACGGTCGCGGATGTGGGCTGCGGCCACGGCGCCTCCACGATCATCATGGCCAGAGCGTTTCCGAAATCGCGCTTTTTCGGTTTCGACTATCACAGTGGCTCGATCGAGTATGCGCGTCACTTGGCAGGGCGAGACGGCCTGCTGGACCAGATCACGTTCGAGGTCGCAAGTTCGAAGAGCTATCCTGCCAACGGCGGCTACGATCTGGTCACGTTCTTCGATTGCCTTCACGACATGGGCGACCCGACGGGCGCCGCCCGGCACGTCCTGTCCACGCTGAAACCGGAGGGAACGTGGATGATCGTGGAACCATTCGCCGGCGACCGGCCCGAGCAGAATCACAACCCCGTGGGACGAATTTACTACTCCGCTTCGACCATGATCTGCACGCCTGCTTCGCTGGCACAGGAGGTGGGGGCGGCACTCGGCGCGCAAGCGGGGGAGGAACGCATCCGAAACGTGGTGACCGCCGCCGGCTTTACCAGGTTCCGCCGAGCCGCAGAGACGCCGTTCAATCTCGTGTTTGAAGCTCGACCGTGAAAGCGGCGAAGTGAGGTGCGCCAGACTCGCGGCTCCAAGTGAGCCGTAGCATGCGGTTTGCGATGGCCCTCTGCTTGCCCTTCCAAGCGCGGTGGCAGGCATGCGGACCGCGCCACAATTCGCCACGCAATGCACAACCGGAGTGCAGAATGAGCCGGGCCAGGCTCCGCGCGTGCCGATCGCCGGCGACCAGGCGGGCGTGCGCCTGGCGCTCTCGGTGAGCGTGGAGGTGTGCGAGCGGGGCGCCCGCGCGCCCGAGGACGACGTTACGGTGGCGATCCTTCGCGCGCGGGAAGACTAACGCGGACCGCCGCCGTGGCCCGCTCCAGCGTGGGGTAACGGCCGCTGGATACAAGCGCCACCAGGAGCAGGCCGAGCAGGCTGTCTTCGGCCGCCGGCGCGAGGCGGCAGGGCAGATCGAAACGCTCCACAATCAGGCGCCGCAGCAGTTGGGAGCGCAGAGCCAGGCCGCCGGAGAAGACCAGCCGCCGCCAGGGCTCGGCGTCCGCGATGCGCCCGGCGCAGGACTGATAGTTGCGCGCCATCGAGTCGTACACCGCGCGGAATAGATGCCCGATGGTGAGGTTGCCTTCGTGCAGGTTCTCGATCGAGCCTCGCGTGCCGCAGGCGCCGGCGAAGAAGGCGATGTCCGCGCGCAGGTCGGTGCGCTCCACCTGGCGTGCGGCGGCTTCGATGCGCGGCCAGGGGTCGCCTTCGCCGCCCAGTTCGCTCAGCAGGCGGAGCAGCGCGTTCAGGGCGCGTCCGGCGGGGATGTGCGTCACGGTCTTCAAAAACCGGCCGTCGAAGTAGGGGCGCGTCTGGTGTTCGGCCGGCCGGAAGGTTGAGGCGATGGCCGCCACCTGCGAGCCGGTCGAGATGTTGATGGACAGCTCGCCCTCTTCGAGCAGAACGCCGGCCAGCGCGCACTGGTGATCGCCGGCGGCGGCGAAGCAAGGCACGCCGTCCAGCCGGCCGGCGATGTCCCCCGCGCGCTTGAGCGCGGGCCAGGCCAGCCGCGCCAGACCCAGCTTCTCGATCACGGCGCGGTGCCATTCGCCGGTGGCGAGGTTGAGCGCGCCGAGGGCGGCGGCGGAGGTCGGCTCGGCGACCGGCGCGGCGCGGC
>JACQZT010000163.1 GCA_016213755.1 Acidobacteriota bacterium
GCCGGAAGCATCCTGACCGGGATGTCAGCCGGGCTCGTGCCCCTGGCAAGCCCGGAATGCGGCTTCGACCCGGAAGACGTGCTGCCGCTCAAGGACTGCAGCGTGCAAGGGCTCGGCCGCACGTTGAATGAATTCGCGGAACAGTCACCCGCCTGGCGGGAAGAGAGATCGATGCGCGCCATGCAGACCGCTGCCGCCAGATACAGTCAGCAGGCCTATACGGAGGCGCTCCGAGGAGCGCTATCGGCGCTAGTCCGGTAAGAGCGGGCGGAAGCCAGACTCGAGAGGAAGCCAAGTTTGGAACGTACTGCCGAATCGGTTTGGAGGCAGCCGGGGGAGACTTTTGGGAGCGGTCAAGTCCGGGAGGATGCGCGGCGGTTTCATGTGGCGCGGCTGCTGCCCGCTCTTCTCGTCCTTCCGCTGCTGTTTTTGAGAGAGTATCGAGCACCGCTGGAGGAGGCCTCAAGAATCTATGACCGCATCGGCGACTCGTTCCGGCTCGCCGATGTCTTTCTCCTTTCTGTTTGCGTCCTGGTTCTTCTGCTCCGCCCTAAAGTGGCGGAGACTTTGCCGCTCCCGCGGTCGGTCAGACTGTCCGGGCTGGGAGCGGGCTTCGCGCTCTGTGTTGCGCTGGCGTACGGGTTCTCCAACGGAGGCTCCGAGTTCTTCTACGATTGGCGTGCGATCGTGTTGGGGACGGCCGTGGCAGTGGTGGTACGCCGCTCGATTCCCAACCTGACCGGAACGGCCGCGTGGCAGTTCTGGCTACTTGGTTCTTGCGGCTTGTTCGCCACCTACACCCTGGCCGATTTCTTTACGGGCGGCGGCGTTCCGAGCCTGGACACTGGTGGTCTGATCCCCCTCAGCGACGGCGCTGCGCTCAGCGTGCTCTGTGTCTCGGCGGTTCTGGCGTCCGCATGGCTTCTGTTGGCCTCCCGCTGGGCGGTTGTCTTCGCCTGCCTGACGGGCCTTCCGTGCGTCCTGGTCGTCCTGCTGGCTGCCCGGCGGTCTCATTGGGTCCAGATGGTGGCCGGGACAGTTCTCATAGTCTGTTGGATGAGAAGGCGGCGCCGGGCGTTCTGGCTGGCGCTGTTGTCGGCCGTTGTCCTGGCGGTGGCGGTTTTCGTAATGGGCGCGGACCGCGCAGCGGGCCGGGTGCTCTCGATGAATCCCTTCTCCCGCGGAACCCTGTACTCGTCAACCAACAACGATCACGTGAACGACCTGTTGGACGCCTGGGAGCAAATCGCCGAGTCTCCGGTCTTCGGAATCGGACTGGGCCGTTCCTACGGCACCCTTCGGATCACCGCGTGGAAATCCGAGTCTTGGGGTGTCCACAACGCTCTGCTTCACGTCTGGACTCTTTATGGATTGATTGGCCTTTGCGCCTATCTTCTCTGGCACTGGGCGCTCTTCCGGTGGAACTGGATGATGGTCCGGCGCTGGAGGTCGGCGCGACATCCGGATGCGCCGCTGGCGTTCGCCTTTCTGGCGGCGTCGCTGGGATGGCAGGCATCGCTGTTCCTGACTGGGGCGCTGTTTACTCCCTGGCCTTATGGGAGCACCCAGGTCATGGTGTTGATCGGCAGCCTGTGGGGAATGATGTTCGGCGTGTTCCACCGGCGGCAATGAAAACCCGGTGCAATCCCAATGCAGTTACCCAAAATCACCGTCGTCACAGCGTCCTACAACCAAGCCCGTTTTATCGGGGAGACGTTGGAGAGCGTCTGGAGATCGGGATACCCGAACCTGGAGCACATCGTCGTGGATGGCGGTTCTTCCGATGGCAGCGTGTGCATCATCCGGAGTTACGCCGACCGCTTGAGTTGGTGGGTGAGCGAGCCGGACGGAGGCCACACCCAGGGCTTGATCAAAGGGTTTTCGCGCGCCACGGGCGACATATTGTGCTGGCTGAACTCCGACGATCTGTTTGAACCGTGGACATTGCGCGAGGTGGGCCATTTTTTTCTTGCACATCCGGAAGTCCGTGCCGCCTATGGCGACGCGACGTGGATCGATCCCGAAGGACGGCGCGTGCGGCCAAAGAAGGAACACTCGTTCAACCGTTTCATTTGGACTTACGCTCACAACTTCATCCCGCAACCCTCCACCTTCTGGAGGAGAGACCTGTACCTTGAAGTGGGCGGTCTCAACCCCGACTTCGAACTGGCGATGGACGCCGATCTGTGGTCGCGTTTCGCCGATGTCACACCGCTCGTTCATGTGCCGAGACTTTGGTCTCGGATGCGCCTCTACCCACAGCAGCGAAACCAACGGTTCCGCGCCCGAAGCAACCATGAAGACCTGATGGTCCGGCGCCGTTGGATCGGCGCCGAAGGCCGTCTTTCGTGCCGCGCGAAGTACTTCCTCGCCAAGGGAATGCGAGTGGGCTGGAAACTGTGCACACAGTGCTACTGGTGATTCCCCGAAGTGGTTGTTGCGATCCCGGTGGGGGCGCGGCGGAAACCCGGATATAGTCGGTGCGAGTCCTGATCGTTCACAATCGGTACCTGCTGCCGGGCGGAGAAGATGAGGTCTTCGGCTCGGAACGGCGTCTGCTGGAGACGTTTGGACACCAAGTGGACTCCTACGAGGTATCCAATCGGGAGATCCTGCAAGCCGGTGCGTGGGGCGAGGTCGCGGCCGGGCCGCGGGCGTGTTGGTCGTTCGGCTCGGCGGCCGCGGTCGGGGAGATCCTTCGCCGGCGGCAGCCGGATGTTATGCACGTCCACAACTGGTTTCCGCTCATTTCGCCGGCGGTCTATCGAGAGGCCAGGCGGCGCGGCGTCGCGGTCGTGCAATCGCTTCACAATCCACGATTGGTTTGCCCCGGCGCGAGCCTGAGCCGGCGGGGCGAAACCTGCACCGATTGCGTCGGCCGCGGCGTGGCTTGGCCGGCCGTGACACGAGGCTGCTACCAGGAGTCGCGGCTGCGCACTGCGGCGGTCGCTTTCGCTTTGGCGATGCACCGCTACCGCGGTACCTGGCGGCGCGACGTGGATGCTTTCATTGTCTTCACGAAGTTCTTCCAGCATGTGTTCACGGCGGGCGGCCTGCCTGAGGCAAAGATTCACGTCAAGCCTCACTTTGTCGAACCGGATCCGGGTGTACGTACCGGCCCGCCCGGGGACTACGCCCTGTACGTGGGACGCCTGTCGGAGGAAAAGGGCGTCCGGTTGCTGCTCAAAGCCTGGAGCCGACTGGAAGGAATCCCGCTAGTGGTGCGGGGCGACGGTCCCCTGAAGGAAGAAGTCACGCGCTTCGCGGCCGGCAATCCGAAGGTGTCCGTCCGGTTGGTGGGACGGCTGTCGCGAACGGAGCTGAGCGAACTGATCAAAGGCGCGCGTTTCCTGGTGTGGCCGTCTCTTGGCTGCTACGAGACGTTTGGCCTGGTCGCCATCGAGGCATTCGCCTGCGGAGTGCCCGTCCTCGGGTCGGATGCCGGGGCCATGGCGGAAATCGTCGAACCGGGCCGGACCGGTCTGCATTTTCCCAGCGGAGACGCGGAGGGATTGGCCGGGCAGGTTCGGTCGGCCTGGATGCGGCCCGTGGTCACGGAGGCGATGGGACGAGCGGCTCGGGAAGTCTTTGAAAGCCGGTACACAGCGCGGGCGAACCACGGCCGGTTAATGGAGGTTTACGCCACCGCCAGAAGCCAAATCGAGTGCGAGCGGGCGGTGCACGATTCCCGGCCTGCGCGGCCGCGGGTGGTCGAGAGGGCACATTGAGCAGCTTGATTCTTGGAACTCGCGTGGATCCGACCAGCTACACGGCCGTGGCTGCGGCGGTAGAAGGCTGGGTCCGCGCCGGTCAATCCCGTTTCGTGAGCGTCGCCACCGTCAACAACGTGATGGAGGCCTACGACTCGCCGGTCTTCGGCCGGGTGATGAACTCGGCCGACCTGGTGACGCCCGACGGTATGCCCCTGGTTTGGGGACTCCGCCTGCTCGGCGTGCCGGAGGCGACCCGCGTCTATGGCCCCGATCTCACACCTGAGCTGCTCGGCGCCGCCGAAAGCCGGGAGATTCCGGTGGGCTTCTACGGCGGCAGTCCGGAGGTTCTGAAGCGCCTGCTGGAGGTCGTCGCCGGGCGCTTTCCGCGCTTGAGGGTTGCCTATGCCTGGTCTCCTCCGTTCCGGCCGCTGACGGCGGAGGAGGACGAGAGCATCGTCGCCGAGATCAACCGCTCCGGAGCCCGGGTTCTCTTCGTCGGCATGAGCACGCCCAAGCAGGACCTCTGGATGGCCGAACATCGCGGCAGCGTTCAAGCGGTGATGCTGGGCGTCGGCGCGGCTTTCGACTTCCTGGCCGGCGTCAAACCGCAAGCGCCGCGCTGGATGATGGCGGCGGGGCTGGAGTGGCTGTTCCGCCTGGCCACCGAGCCGCGCCGTTTGTGGAAGCGCTACCTGAAGCACAACCCTCGCTTCGTCGTTCTGTTCACCCTTCAGCTACTCGGCTGGCGCCGGTTCCCGGCGCATTAGCGAGTTCCAAACTATGAGCGTTCTTGCGCTGCCGCGCTTATCCGCAGCCGAGTTTCGGGCGCGTTCCTGGGCTCCCTGGGCGTTCGTGCTGACCGACGTCCTGGCCCTGGAATTGGCGCTGTTCTTGGGGTGTGTGTGCCGCTTGGCGCTGACGGCGTGGCTGCCGCTCGAACTGGGACCGGCGCAGTACCGGGGGCTGGCGGTGGGGGTGCTGACCACTCCGCTGGTCTACTTCCTGAGCGGCCTTTACCCGGGCTACGGGCTGGGCGCGGTGGAGCGGTTCCGGGGGCGTATCTATGCCACCTTCCTGGTTTTCGCCGTACTGATCGGCTGGGACTACGTGGTGCAGGAGCGCCAGTGGTCGCGCGGCGTGCTGCTGGGGACGCTCGTCTTCGCGCTCAGCATCCCGCCGGTGGCCGAGGCGGCGGTGCGCGAGGTGCTGGCGGCCCGGAACCTGTGGGGCATCCCGGTGGTGATTCTGGGCGCGGGCCAAACCGGCCGGGCCGTGGCGCGCTGCCTCAAATGCGACCGGTCGCTGGGCCTGGTGCCGGTGGCGATTCTGGACGACGACCCGGAGAAGTGGCACACGCTGGTCGAGGGCACGCCGGTGGTGGGCCCGCTGCGCCGGGTGCAGGAGGTGCGGGAGGACGTCAAAGCCATCGTGGTGGCCATGCCGGGCCTGGCTCAGGAGCGGCTGACGGCGCTCCTGCACGATCTCTCGTTCCCCCACATCATCCTCATCCCGAAGCTGTTCGGGGTGCAGAGCCTGTGGGTTTCGGCGCGCGACTTCGGCGGCGTGCTGGGCCTGGAGATCAAGAAGAACCTGCTCGTGCCCTCCAACCGGGTCCTGAAACGGGCCATCGATCTGACGCTCGCCGTTCCGGCGCTGATGGTGGCGGCGCCCCTGCTGGGTCTGCTGGCGTTGTGGATCAAGCTGACGGATCGCGGCCCGGCCTTCTACGGCCAGTGGCGCGAAGGCGCCGACGGCACGCCCATCCGCGTCTGGAAGCTGCGCACCATGTACCGCGACGCCGACCGGATGCTGGAACGCTACCTCGAACTCCATCCCGCGGAGCGCGCGCACTGGCAGCGTTTCTTCAAGCTGCGCCACGACCCCCGCATCCTGCCCGGCGCGGGCCACTTCCTGCGCCGCTCCAGTCTCGACGAGCTGCCGCAACTGTGGAACGTGCTGCGCGGCGAGATGAGCCTGGTGGGTCCGCGGCCGTTTCCCGAATACCACCTCACCTCGTTCCCGAGCGAGTTCCGCCGCCTGCGGCGCAGCGTCCCGCCGGGCATCACGGGACTCTGGCAGGTGTCGGCGCGCAGCGAGGGCGATCTGGGCATCCAGCAGTCTCAGGATACGTACTACATTCGCAACTGGTCGCTGTGGCTGGATCTGCACATTCTGGTGCGGACCGTGGGCGCGGTGGTGGCGCGCCAGGGGGCCTATTGAGCGCCAGCAGGGCGAACCACCACACCGCCTGGCCCAGCCGCGCGAACGGGTAGTCCACCAGCGCGTGCAGGCACACCGCCACCAATCCTAATCCCCACACGGTTGAGACCGCCCGCGGCAGCGCGCCCAGCGCCAGCGCCGCCAGCGCGGCCGCGAACGGCCAGCCCCCTTCGGCGGCCCACTCGGCCCAGTCGTTGTGCGCGCGGTTGGCGAACAGCCCGTCGTCAACTCTCGCGAAGGCCGGGTAGACGTGCGGCCAGGTTCCCAGCCCGAACCCCGTCCAAGGCCGCTCGCGCAACATCTCGACCGAAGCCTTCAAGTACAGGGGCCGAAAAGCCAGCGGGTTCTTCTCCTGGAAGCGGGTCCACAGGTATCCCCAGCCCGCCACCGCGGTCAGCACGGCCGCCAGGGCCGCCAGGCGCACAAAGGCGGTCCCCGAGGTCCGGCGCCGGCGCAGCGCCACCACCACCACCTCGGCGGTAACCAGCAGGGACCCCGTGCGCGAAGCCGAGGCGATCACCGAGGCGACCATGAGGGCCGCCCCGGCCAGAAACCACGCGCTGCGCCGACGCCCGCTGAAAGCCTCCACCAGCGCCACCGGCAGCAGCAATTCCATGAAGGCCGCGTAGTTGTTGCGATAGATGAAGGGACCCATCACGTTGTCCGGGTATCCGCTGTCGAACAGCCAGTAGACGCGCCCCCCGGACGTGTACAACTGCACCACGGCCAGCGCGGCCACCGCGATACCGAACGCCGCCATCCAGCGTCGCGGCGCTTCCGTCGTTCCCGGCGCGGCCACGTAGGCCGACGCCGCCGCGGCCCAGAACAGCGCCGCCTCGAGGGTCGCGTGGCGGTAGACCGTCCACCCAAAGGCAAGCTGGACCAGCGGCCATAACGCCGCGAACACCAGCACCAGCCAGCGCCAGTCCCACCTCGCGCGGCCCCGCACGAGGCGCTCGGCCGCCAGCGCGTAGAGTCCCACCTCGAGCACGCTCCTCGCCCAACGCTGGGGCATCCACAGCGTCAGCACCCCCCAGGCCAGCATCCACAGTAGAGACATGCGTACAACAGAGAGTGTACGCACGGCGCCCTTTCTCTCCGACTTTTCAGAACCCCATGCTATAGTTGGCTTTACGCCGTGGTTCTGGTCCAAAAAGTCTCCAAGCTCTACCCCCTCTATCGGCGGCCGTCCGACCGGATTCTGGAGTTGTTGCCGCTGGTGGGACGCCGCCGCCACACCGATTTCTGGGCCTTGCGCGAGGTCAGCTTCCAGGTCGAGCGCGGCGAAACCTTGGGCATCGTGGGACCCAACGGCTCGGGCAAAAGCACGCTGCTCGAAATCGTGAGCGGCATTTTGCAGCCCACCCGCGGGCGAGTGCTGGCCGAAGGGCGCATAGCGGCGCTGCTCGAGCTCGGCGCGGGTTTCAACCCGGAGTTCACCGGCCGCGAGAACGTCTTTCTAAACGGCGAAATCCTGGGCTTGGGCCGGCGCGAAATCGAGGCCGTCTTCCCGCGCATCGCCGCCTTCGCCGGCATCGGCGAGTTCATCGACCGCCCGGTGAAAGAGTACTCCAGCGGCATGTACGTCCGCCTGGCCTTCTCCACCGCCATCCACGTCGAACCGGACATCCTGATCGTGGACGAAGCGCTGGCGGTGGGCGACGCCATCTTCGCCAACCGCTGCGTGCAAAAGTTCGAGGAGCTCAAGCGGCGGCAGGTGACGGTGCTGTTCGTCTCCCACGACCTGGGGCTGGTGAAGCGGCTGTCGGATCGCGCCCTCCTGATGCTGGGCGGCCGCGTCGAAGCGCAAGGCGCGCCCAAGGACGTGGTCAACCGCTACATCGGACTGGTGCACGAGTGGCAGCGCGCGCCGGTGGTTGGCCAGGACGGCGCCGCGGGGCCGGAAGCCAGCTTCCGGCACGGCGACGGCGCCAGCCGCATCCTGAGCGTCGAATTGCTGGGCCAGGACGGCCGGCCCGCGCGCAGCGTCGAATCCGGCGCGCCGGTGACGGTGCGCGTCCAGGCGCGCTTCGAAAGCGATGTCGAACGCCCCATCGCCGGCATCCTCATCCGCAACCGGCTGGGCATCGACGTCTTCGGCACCAACACGCGCATCGAAGGCCGCGACCTGGGCTCTTTCCAGCGCGGCGAAACGGTCGAAATCGACTTTCGCTTCGACTGCCGGCTGACCCGCCAGGAATACACCCTCACGGCGGCCACTCAGCACTGGGACGGCTCGAGCCAGGACTGGCTGGACGACGTGCTGGCCTTCACCGTGGCGGACCCGCGCGACATCGCCGGTCTCACCGATCTAAACGCCCAGGTGGTATGGCGGAGAGAATGAACCCAACAACCCCCGACTTGCACGACCGCCGCTTCTTCGGCCATCCCCGCGGGCTGGCGACGCTCTTCATGACCGAACTGTGGGAGCGCTTCAGCTACTACGGCACCCGCGCGCTGCTGATTCTGTTAATGACCGCCGCGCCCTCGGCCGGCGGCCTGGGCTTCGACGTTCCCAAGGCGGGCGCCATTTACGGCCTCTATACCTCCATGGTCTACATGATGAGCCTGCCCGGCGGCTGGCTGGCGGACCGCTTCCTCGGCCTGCGCCGGGCGGTGTGGTGGGGCGGCCTCCTGATCGCCCTCGGCAACGCCTGCCTGGCGGTCGACGACCCGCGGTTCTTTTACGGCGGCCTGGTGGTGGTGGTCCTCGGAACCGGGCTGCTGAAGCCCAATGTCAGCACTATCGTGGGCCAGCTTTATCAGCCCGGCGACGCGCGCCGCGACTCGGGTTTCTCGCTCTTCTACATGGGCATCAACCTGGGGGCGTTCCTCTCGCCGCTGGCCTGCGGCTGGCTGGGCCAGCGGGTGAACTGGCACCTGGGGTTTGCGCTGGCTTCGGCCGGGATGACGCTGGGGGTGATCCAGTACCTGGCCGGCGGCCGGCATCTGCCCCGGACGGCGCTGCGGCCCGCGGCGCCGGCCACCGCGGCCGAAAAGCGGCAACTGCGGTTCGGGCTGCTGGCCGTGGCGGCGGCTCTGGTCCTGTTCGGGACGCTGGATCTCACCGCGCAACAGCTCTCCGACGGGCTGGGCGTGTTTCTGCTGCTCCTCTCGGTGGCGTTCTTCGCGTGGCTGTTCTCGCTGGGACACTGGACCCCGGTGGAGCGCAAACGCCTGGTGGTGGTCGGGGTCCTGTTCCTGGCGTCGTCTTTGTTCTGGTGCATGTTCGAGCAGGCCGGCTCGACGCTCAACCTGTTCGCGCAGCGCTCGACGCGCAACAGCGTCTTCGGCTTCGTGTTTCCGGCCAGTTGGCTGCAATCGATGAACGCGCTGTTCATTATTCTGCTGGCCCCGGTGTTCGCCTGGATCTGGATCAAGCTGGGCCGGCGGGAGCCCTCCAGCCCGGCCAAGTTCGTCTGCGGGCTGATGGCCGGCGGGCTGGGGTTCGCGGTCATCGCCCTGGGCGCGCTGGCGGCCGATTCCGGCGGGCGTGTGAGCGTGCTGTGGCTGATGGCCGTGTACCTGCTGCACACCGTGGGCGAGCTGTGCCTGAGCCCAGTGGGCCTGAGCGCCATGACCAAGCTCGCGCCGGCCCGCATCGGCGGCCTGCTGATGGGGGTCTGGTTCCTGTCCACCTCGGTGGGCAATTACATGGGCGGGCGGTTCGCGTCGCTGTACGAAGCTCTGCCGCTGCCGCAGCTTTTCGGGCTGGTGGCGGCCTTCGGCATCGTGGCCGGATTCCTGCTGGCCCTGTTCACCCGGCCCACCGAGCGCCTGATGGGCGGCGTGAAGTAGCCTGAAAGCAATGCGCATCTCCGAAATTCAACAAGCCCTGCGGGACGAGGGGCTGGACGGCTGGCTGTTTTTCGACCATCACCGCCGCGACCCGCTCGCCTATCGCGTCCTCGGTTTCGAGCTGGACCACGACCCGACCCGCCGCTGGTATTACCTGATCCCGGCCGCGGGCGAACCCATCAAGCTGGTGCATCGCATCGAGGCCGGCGTGCTCGACGCGCTGCCGGGCGAAAAGATGCAGTACGCCGGCTGGTCCGCGCAGCGCGAGGGGCTGGCTCGCCTGCTCGCAGGACGCCGCCGCGTGGCCATGCAGTATTCGCCGCGGTGCGCCGTGCCCTACGTCTCGATGGTGGACGCGGGCACGCTCGAGCTGGTACGCGAGACCGGCGTCGAGGTGGCGACTTCGGCCCACCTGATCCAGTTCTTCGAGGCGCGCTGGGACGAAGCGAAGCTGGCTTCGCACCTGGAAGCCGGGCGCAAAGTCGATGCCGTGCGGCGCGCCGCCTTCGCCTGGATCGGAGGCCGGCAGGTTACCGAGTGGGAGGTGGCCTGTTTCATCCGCCGCGGCTTCGAAACCGAGAATCTGATCGCCGATCACGGCCCCATCGTGGCGGTGAACGCCAACGCCTCGAACCCCCATTACGAGCCGCACGAGGAGGCGAGCGCGCCCATTCGCCCCGGCGACGTCGTGCTCATCGACCTGTGGGCCAAGCTGAAATCTCCGGGCAGCGTGTATTACGACATTACCTGGACCGGCTATTGCGGCGCGGAGGCGCCCGGCGCCGTGCGCAACGTTTTCGAGGTGGTGCGCGGCGCGCGCGACGCGGCCATTGAACTGGTGCGCTCGGCCGTGGCCGCGGGCCACGCGCGGGCGGGCTTCGAGGTCGACGACGCCGCGCGCGGCTACATCGCCGGGCGCGGGTTCGGCGAGTACTTCTTCCACCGCACCGGCCACTCCATCGGCCAGGAGGTCCACGGCGCCGGCGCCAACATGGACAACCTCGAAACTCACGACGAGCGGTGCGTCATCCCCTGGACCTGTTTCTCCATCGAACCCGGCGTCTACCTGCCCGAGTTCGGCATCCGCTCGGAAGTGAACGTCTTCGTGGGCGACGGCGAGGCGCGTGTCACCGGCGAGATGCAGCAAGAACTGGTACGGATCTGAGCATGGGTTTTCTATCGCTCGTGGCGCTGGCGCTGGTGCTGCCCTGGGAGCGGCAGGGCAACCGCTTCACGCTCAAACTCGAGGACGGCCGCGCGGAGATGGATTGGGTCGGCGCCTCGGCCTTCCGCTTCGCGCGGGACTGGTCCGGCCGGCCGTTTGTCAACCGCCCCGGCGGGAGCGATCCGGTGGAGGTCGCCGCCGTCGCCACCGGGGAGACGGCCGAGTTCCGCACGCGCCACCTCACCGTCGAAGTCCGCAATCGCGACCTGCGGCTGCGGGTGAAGGACAGTCAGGGCGTCGTGCTCCTGGAGGAATTGGCCGGCGCGCGGCGCGAGGGGGCGGGTATCGTGCTCGAAAGCTCGCTGGCGGCCGGGGAGCGCGTGTACGGGTTGGGCGCGCTGGCGCTGGGCCCGCTCGACCGGCGCGGCGCTAAGATCGAGACGCCGCGGCCGCTGTTCTGGTCGTCGGCCGGCTATGGCCGCTACTTTCCATCCACCGACCGGCACAGCGTGGATCTTATCGCGGACCGCTGCCGCGTGGCGGTGGCCGGCGCGGCGCGGACGGAGCACTATTTCTACTACGGTCCTTCGCCCAAGGAGATCCTGGAACAGCACGTGGTGATTGCGCCGCAAGTGGTTTCCTGGGCCACGGGCGACACGCAAGTGCTCCGGAGCGATCGTCTGCCGGAGTACGCCGTGCGGCTGCCGGGCGGGGAAGCTCTCGCCGAGACCGTGGTACGGCTGAATCATGCCGCTCTGTCCGGCGTGCAGATGCCGGTGTTCGATCTGGGGGCTTTCACCGAGGCTCCCGAGCCGCTGCGCCGGCGCGCGGAGCAGTTGGCCATGGTCGCACCGCTGGTGACAGCGCCGGCCGGCGCCGAAGCGCTGTCTCGCTGGCGCAACCGGCTGCGCCCTTACCTCTACGCCTATTTCCAGGAGGCGCACGACCGCGGCATCCCCGTCCTCCGGCCCCTGGCCATGCAGGTTCCGCGCGAGCCGGCGGCGGCCCCTCACGCCGATCTCTACCACTTCGGCGACGAGTTACTGGCCGCGCCGGTTCTTTCCGCCGGCGGCCGCCGCGACGTGTACCTGCCCATGGGCATTTGGACCGACCTGCGCGACAATCGCACCTACACCGGCCGGCGCGTCATTCCAATTGAGGCCGCGCCCGAAGAATTGCCGCTGTTCGCCAAGAACGGCGCGGTGATCCCGTTCCTGGAAGGAGACCGCATCGAAGCGCACTACTTCCCGAAACTCGGCGGCGAGTTTTTCATCTTCGAGCCCGACATCGGCGAACACACACAGTTGCACGCCTCGCCCGCGGGCGATTACTACCGCTTCGAGATCGAATCCAGGGTGGACCGAGAGTACGAGTGGGTGGCCCATCATCTCCCCCCGCCCAAGGCCGTAATGCGGGGCGAAACCTCCCTGCCCCAGGTCGACAGCCGGGACAAGTTGCGTCCCGGAACTTGGTTCTACGACGCCGCGGCCCGGAATCTCCACCTGCGCGTAACCGCACCGGCCGACGCCGACATCATCCTCAACGCCAGCTTCTGAAACCCGTGGCGCACGCACTCGTGCGTGCCGCGTCGCTCGTGTGGACGCCCAGGCATCGACACGAGTGTCGATGCGGCACGTTAAGAACGTGCGCCACGGCCAGAGGGAGCGGTTACAAAGCCGAAGGCTCCGATGGGTGCACCGAACACGAGTTTATTGTCGGGGCCGGTGCGGATCTCCGGCCTCGCCCGGAAGGTCACTTCCACCGGGCCGGGGGGCGCGGGGGCCAGGTCGAAGCTCACCGTCTGCCAGCCCTCGCGGGTGAACTCGGCGTGGCCGATCGGCTGGCCGTTCAAAAGCACATCCACTTCGCCGCGGCGGACGTACTGGATGTAAGAGGGGCCGGCGTTCACTACCAGTTCGAACCGGCGCGCACCTTCCGGGCGCGTCAGCGCCGCTCGCGCCGAAGGGCCGCTCCAGCGGAAGAAACCCGCGCGCGGCTGCCAGCCTTCCAACAGTTGCCAGACGGGGGTCGTGCGGTCCATGCGCACGTAGGCGGACGGCGGTTCGCCGGCCGGGCGGCGCACGACCAGGAATTTGCCCTCGGCCGGATGCCAGCTTAGCAGCGCCAGGTCCTGGCCCGCGGTCGATTCGGCGAGTCCCTTATCA
>JACQZT010000173.1 GCA_016213755.1 Acidobacteriota bacterium
CGGATGGCGAACGCACCCTCCTTGGTGTCCCCGAGGGTCACATCCTGGACGGCCGCGAGCGTGATGTGGAAGTCGATGATGCGCAGCTTCGGGCCGGGATAGAACGTCATATCGCGGCTCTCGGTGAGCAGCGCCTTCCCGGCCGGATCGCGCCATTCCATGACCGCCATGAGCGTTCCGGACCGGTCGCCGTCTTTCCAGGAGGCGCCGCGCACGACGATGCGGCCAATGCGCGGCTTGGTGTAGGACGGATCGTTCTCCCAAAGCTTGACGCCGTTCACGTCGTCGAAGGAAAACCAGAGCCCGCGATGATGCAGGTGATCGCGGCTCTCGCCGGCCACCGTCTCCATCGGAAAGCGGCGGGTGACGAGCTTGCCCGAGGCGGACCGCAGCGGAGCCAGGAACGGCTTGCCGGCCTCGTGGCCGTAATGAAACGCCGTGAAAGGCCGGCCGTCGATGTTCACGGCCAGCACGTCCGGCTCGAAGCGGACCTGCCCGGACAGGCACGCCGCCGCGGTCAGGGAAAGCAGCAGTGAGGATCGCATGGGGTTTAGTCATAAAGAGTCTATCGCGTGGCGGGCCGGCGTGTCAGCGAGCGGGGACGCAGCGGTCCGGAGATAATAGCAGGCATATGTCCCTCAAGCTTGATGCCATCGCTGTTTTCGTGGCGCTTGCGGCCGCGGCCGCCCAGGCGCCCCTGCCCGAGTTGCGCGTCGAGGCCACGGACGGCGGCTCCGTCTTTCATGTGCGGAACACGTCGTCGCAGCCCCTCACCGCCTACCTGATCGAGCTCGTCAATTATCCCGGCAGTTCGTATTCGCTGTGGAGGGACGAAGCCGCCGAACCCATTGCCCCCGGCGGCCAGAAGCGCATCCCGGTGGCGAACATGACTGTTGGCGCGGCGCCCGAGTACGTGAAACTGCAGGCCGCGCTCTATGCCGACGGATCGATGAGCGGCATCCCCGAAAAGGCGGCGCAGATCGCCGAGCGCCGGCGCTTCGTTCTCGAGACCACGCGCGAGGCCATCCGGCGCATCGAAAAGGCGCAGCCGGCCGCGACGCCGAAAGCCGCGCTGATCGCCGAACTCAATCAATGGGCCGGTTCGCTGCCGCCGGCCGGCAAGGTCAGCCGCAACTCCCAGGCCGCGATCAATCAGTCCGCGGGCCGGGCGCTTATCGCGGACATCGCCGCCGGGCTAGAGGCGCACTCCATCGAGGAGACGCTCACCGGTCTGCGCTCTTCCGAGCGCGCCCTGGCCGCGGCGAAAGACACGGTGAAATAGGGCTGACCGGCCAGGTTCGGCCCAAAGCCAGGATACAGCCAAGCTGCGTTATCGCCGGCTCGCAGTTCAAAATAGTACTGCAACGGGTAAGGCGATTGCGTGTAATCGGCGGGAACGGTCGCCGTGAAGCGATCGCCCCGCCGCTGCATCGGTTCCAGGCGCCACCGCTCGGCTTGGGTTACGCGGCGGTAGTGCAGGCTGGCCGCGACCCCGGCCGCCTTCTCGACGGAGAGCGTAAGTTCCAGCGGCGCGCCCGGCCGAAACCGGGTGGCGGGAACATGGCGGCAGGCGGCGGAAATGCGCTGGGGGCGGCCCAGCGCTTCCTGGATCGCCAGCCGGACCCGCCCGTCCAGCGGCTGGCCACTCTGGGCCTGCTCCAGCTTCGCGGCCATGTCCGCGATGTCCGCGTCGATGGCCGGCAGCCGGTCGAGCCAGTGCCCGCGAAGATGCGGCCGCTCGCCGACCGTGAGGTCGGAAACGTAGACGCTTTTTGCCCGGTTGGCCAGCCCGGCCCAGACGGATCGAGCGCCGCGGTAGGCCTTCAGCGCCTCTTCGAGCGCGGACCGGTCGCCGGTGCGTTCGAAGATTGCATACAGCACCCCGCCGCGGATCTTGGCGGCGAAGAACCGGCCCAGCCCGATTTCCAGCGCCACGTCAATGGCCAGCCGCCGGTACTCGGCGCCGTCCTGGCCGGCCGCTTGCGAGCCGGCCTGCGCCAGGTGTTTCGCCGCCGCCGAGGCCAGATCTTCCAGCCATTGAGCCGCTTCGACGGGAGAATACCGGCCGTTGCGCGGCCCTTGGAGCAGTTCGTCCGCGAAGTCGTTGATGCGCGAGAAAAGCTGAGGATCGAGCGGGCTGACATTCCCAAAGACCTTGGGCGCGGGACTGTCGCCGTGCGGGTGCGGGCGCTTCGGATCGACGATGGGCTGGTTGGTGTAGACCTCGGGCCAGTAGCTGTTGTTGCCGGCCGAAGCTCCGTGCGCCGTCGTAATCAGCGGAAGAATGCGGCTGGCGTGGGCGAGCGCCCCCTCGACGGACGGCGCGCCGGTCTGGAATTGCTTGCGCAAGTACCGCTGCCAGACGTCCGGTTCGGCCTCGGGGTTGTACAGCAGGCGTCCCCACACGCGCAGCGAGTAAACGTACTTCTCCCAGTCCCAGCGCGTTCGCAAGGATGCGTCGGCATACCCGCAGCGGTCTCCCGCGATGCCCGACCCGCGGCGGCCTTTGAAAGAAAGCGGCTCCATGATATCGACGCCATCGCTCGAGCAGAAACCGAACGCGCGCGAGTGCGCCGCGGCGGCGATCGGATCGGCCCACAACAGAAGCCGCTGGGTGCCCGGCCAGATGCGGTGCAGGACTCCGTAGCGGCGGTCCTCGCGCAGCAGGTCTCCGTAGCCGTAGCGCAGGAAACTGCGCGAGCCGCTGCTCAGCCGCATGAGACCCGACCCTTCCCGGCCGGGCCTGGGCCGCTCGAGTTCGCGGATGTCCGCCTGGTGGTAGGGCATTCCCATGTGCTCGGCCCAGTACTTCGGCGAGATCTTGACCGGCATGCCGGACCCCAGCGCCACATCGATCATGCCCTGGTCCATGCCCTTGGCGTGCATGTCGATTTCGACTTTCCGGCCGCAGGACGCCACTCCCTGGAAGACCGTCTTCCAGAACTCGTAACTGCCCTCCTGCACGCCGCTTTCGCCATGAATGCGGAAGGTCACGCCGCTGATGGCCGGGCACGCTTTCAGCAGGGCGCGCACCGCGTCGCGGCAGTAGGGGCCATGCGTTTCCGGAGTCAGCCCGGCGATGGTGCAGTTGGGGCGCGGGCTGTCGATCCACTCGTAGCCGTGCATCCAGATGCCGAGCTGGAACTCGAGGCCGCGGGCCGCCGTCTCCTGGCTGATGAACTTCAGCATCTCGAGGTTCCGGTCCCGTTCGGCGTCCGCGAGCTCCGGAACCCGCACGTTGTACCCCGGCACGGAGAGCAGGAACGGGTAGGCGAACAGGAAATAGCCGTCGGTGACCTGGCGCAGGAAGTCGTAGCCGATGCCCAGGGCCAGATGGAAGCGGTTGAAGCGCTGGGTGGCCAGCATGGTAAGGTAGCGGGGCCACATATCGCGATCGTTGTACCAGGGCTTGTCCTCGACGTCGCTGCAAAACAGCCGGGCCACGCCGCGGATGGCGTTGGCCGGCCGTTCGACCACAGGCTTGCGGAGGTCCAGGGCGGAGACCGGGTCGGCGGCGTGCTGTACACGATCCGCCAGCTCCAGCAGGGCGTAAACCAGACCCCGGGCATCGTAGCCGCGCGCGTGCAGGACTGGCCGGCCGGCCACTTTGCCCGGCGCCAGACCCAGCGCCTCGGGCACGGCGGGGATGCCGGCGTCCGCGCCCGCGGCCACCACGCAAAGGTCTTCGGGAGGCGCCTGGGCCAGGCGCTCGCGGACCGTCGCGGCGACGCCGCGAGCGGCCAAAGCGGCACGCAACTCATTGGCCGCCCACCGCGCCGGAGCCGCAGCAGCCGTTCGGCCGGCGGGATACAGCACGATCGAGACACCCCGTGTCTGCCCCGCCGGACGCTGAACCGCGGCGCCCGCGGCCAGGCCGGTTCGCTTCAGAAACTCACGTCTATGCCAGTTCATATCACACCCCTATGACCGCTCTCTGACGGTCGCGGTTCGGTATCGGAAACCTCAGGGAATCACGGTCAGCGCTCGCTCCCCGGCGCGGAATATCCACACATCGCCGTCGCGTTCGAGGACGACACGTGCCGGATCCCGCTCCGCCGGGCACCAGGAAAACGCCACCGCGTTGCGCCACGCCGCGGTCGTGGTCGCCAACCGCACCGTGAACCAGACGAAGGGCTTTCCGTCCCGGTCTTTACCCGCCAGGTCGCAGGCGGCGACTTCGACGCCATCCGCCGTAAGCAGGTCGATGCGCAGCGCGGCGCGCTTGCCGCGGCACAGAATGGCCCCGCCGTCGAGCCGGGTTCCGGCGAATTCCGGATGGAAGCGGAGCTCGAGTGCGCGGGCGCCGTTCAGTTCGATATCGTCCATCACGATCAGCACGTCCGGCTTGAGAAAGTACATCCGGCGCAGGAAGCGGCCGAGCCCGCTCTCTCGCGGGTAGGCCGCGGCGGCATCCCCGTGGATTTCGTCCAGTTCCGGGCTGGAGGCGGCGCGCAAAATGCGCGGATCCAGGCGCTGGCGGATGGGTTCCTGCGCGCGGAACCACTGGTAGCCTTCCCCGAGCTGCCCCTGGCCGCCGGCCAAGAGTGTGTTGTGGTGGTCCGTCTGTTTCCACATGTAGCCGTCGTCGCGCACCAGCCACTCGCCCGCGCCGAACAGGACGAAGTGGTTGGCGTCGGGGTGGACGTGGCCGCCGCCGGGGTCGAAATCGAACTGCCGGGTGGCCTGGCGGCCGATGGCCGGGCCGCACTTGAAGACCAGGAGCGATTCGGAACCGCTCCAGTCCGAGCGCGCCGATACGATGCCAAGGTCCTCGAAATGCCGCAGCGTGGGCAGGTCCGACGGCGGCAGCGGAGCGACCGAGGGGTCGTACCAGAGCAGGTTCAGCCAGCGCGCGGCGTAAGCGGCGGCGCCGGCGCGTTCAATCTCGGCGGCGAGCCACTGCGCGTAACCGTCGCGGTAGCGCTGGGCCAGGGCGCGCAGCAGGTACTCGGGGCCGTACCAGTCGTAGCGCGGGCAGTCCGCGAGGTCCGCAATGGTGTTGCGGGGCGTCCAGGCGCCGCGCGGAAGCCCCAGGTAGAGCCGGTAGGCCGCCGTGTTCGCCCACCAGGCCGACGACAGGTCCTCGCCCAGCAGCTCCGCGGCGAGGCGCCAGAACTTCAGCATGTACTCGACCCCGTAGCTCCAGTAGCCCACGCCTTCGTGGCTGGCGCCATCGGGGCCGAGAGCCGCCTCCGTGCGGCGGTATTTTTCCAGGACCAGGCCGAGCCAGGCGTCCGCCTGTTCGCCCGCTCCGGGTTCGTCGAAGACGGCCAGGGCGGCCGCGGCGAGGCCCGTGATGTTCACCCAGAGATGGTTCTGCAGGTATTCGTCGCGCCAGTATTGCGTGGAGCAGGCGCGGAACATGGCGGCGCCGCGGGTGAGGAGAGTGCCGAGAATGGTTGCTTTCGCCGCCGCGTCCAGGTCCGCGTACAGCCAGTCGTAGACCAGTGCGAGGCCGAAGAGTTGATGGCCGGCGGCGAGGTCCGTGCCGTCGAAGCGTCCCGCGCCCCAATGCGGATAGCCGCATGAGGCGAGCGCCCACTCCCGCGCCGCGCCCAGGTATTTCGCTTCCCCCGTGATGGCGTGCGCCAGCGCGAGAAACGGAAGGCGGTTGCCGACCTCGCGCTGCCAGAGTTGCTCTTCGTCGCTGGTTTCCTCGTACACGGGGGGCCGCTGCGCGGCGATGCTGTCAGCCTGCTGGCGAATCAGCTTCCACACGGCGGCGTGCGTGCCAGCCGCCGCCGCGCGCAGCTCGTCCCGCCGCGCGGCGTCGAAATAGAGCCGCGGGTGCGAGCCGCGGCGGGAGTCTAACGCGGCGGGAATGCCAAGCAACCCGCCCAGAAAAGCGCGCCGCAACATTACCGCTATCCTAACCGATGGGGAAGGATCGCGGTGGACGATGAGCGGAGCGGTCCGCTCGGTCTGGTGCCCGGACCCGGTCCCAAAACCCGCCGGGGCGAAATTGGGGATTGAGTAGCCCGTCACCGAATTGCCGGTAAGATGGGAGTATGGGTTCACATGGGCAGGGCGAGCCGGCCAGGCTTCCTATTGATGGCGTTACGCACTTGATCGCGGTTGGGTCGGGGAAAGGCGGCGTGGGCAAGACCACCGTGGCGGTGAACCTGGCCATTGCGCTGGCCGGCCAAGGCTACAAGGCCGGTCTGCTCGATGCCGACGTCTACGGCCCCAACGTGCCGCTCATGATGGGCGTGCGCGAGGAGCCGTACGCCATCGACGACCGCATCCAGCCGATTGAGAAGTACGGCGTCAAACTCATGTCCATGGGTTTCCTCAGCCCCGGCGACAAGCCGCTCATCTGGCGCGGACCCATGCTCCACAGCGTGATCCAGCAGTTCCTGCGCCACGTCGACTGGGGCCGGCTCGACTACCTGGTCATCGATCTGCCGCCTGGCACCGGCGACGTGCAGCTCTCGCTCATCCAGACCGTGCCCATGTCCGGCGCCATCGTGGTTACCACGCCCTCGGACGTGTCGCTGGAAGACGCCCGCAAGGCGGTCACCATGTTCCGCCAGGTGCGCGTCGAGCTGCTCGGCCTGGTCGAAAACATGAGCTACCTCACCTGCCCGCATTGCAGCGAGCGCATCGACGTGTTCAGCTCCGGCGGCGGCCGCAAGACGGCCGAAGCGATGGGCGTTCACTTGCTTGCCGAGCTTCCCTTGGACCCCGCGGTCCGGGCGGGCGGCGACAGCGGCGAACCGGTCGCCCTGCGCGACGGCTCTGCTTTCGTGGAACTGGCCCGGCGCGTTGTGGAACGGGTCGAGGAGAGCGCCGGCCAAGCGCCTACTATCGAGATCGGCGACTGACCCCGGCCGGGCATGGCTGTACTGCTGACCGCCAATTCGCTAACCAAATCCTTCGGCACGCGGGTGTTGTTCCGCGGCGTCTCGCTCACCGTTTCCGACGGGGAACGAATGGGCCTCATCGGGCCCAACGGCGCGGGCAAGACCACGCTGATGCGGGTGCTGGCCGGGCTCGACACGCCCGACGAAGGCGAGGTGGCGGCGCGCAAGCTCACCCGCGTGGGCTACGTGCCGCAGGAGCCCGAGTTTGACGCCCAGGCCACGGTGGCCGAAGTCCTGGCGTGCGAGGACACCGCGCGGTTCCAGGTCACGCTGGGCAAAGCCGGCTTTCGCGATCCGGCCGCGCGCGCGGGCGAGCTCTCCGGCGGCTGGCGCAAGCGCCTGGCCATCGCGCGCGAACTGGTGGCCGCGCCCGACCTGCTGCTGCTCGACGAACCGACCAATCACCTGGATCTCGAAGGCATCCAGTGGCTGGAAAAACTGCTCAAAGCCGGGCCTTTCGCGTCCATCTTCGTCAGCCACGACCGCTACTTCCTGGAATCCGTCTCGACGCGCCTGGGCGAGTTGAACCGTGTTTACCCGGAGGGCGTCTTTGTCGTGCCGGGCAACTACAGCGAATTCCTGGCGCGGCGCGAAGACTTCCTCGCCGCGCAGCAGAAGCTCGAAGAGTCGCTGGCCAACAAGGTGGACCGCGAAATCGAGTGGCTGCGCCGGGGACCCAAGGCGCGCACCACCAAGTCGCGCGCGCGCATCGATCAGGCCGGGCGGCTGATGGCGGAACTGGCCGCCGTCGCCGCGCGCAACGCGAGTTCCACCGCGCAGATCGACTTCACCGCCACCGACCGCAAGACCAAGCGCCTCATCGCCTGCGAGGGCATCGCGGCGCGCGCCGGGGGCCGGACGCTGTTCGAAAACCTCAACCTGACGCTTTCGCCCGGCCTCTGCCTGGGCCTGGTGGGACCCAACGGCAGCGGCAAAACGACGCTCCTGCGCCTGCTCAACGAGGAACTGGCGCCCTCGGCGGGCGTCGTCACCCGGGCCGACAACCTGCGCGTGGTGTATTTCGAACAGAACCGCGAGAGCCTCGATCCCGGCGTCTCGCTGCGCCGCTCGCTGGCGCCGGAAGCCGACCTGGTGGTCTACCGCGACCGGCCGGTGCACGTGGCCGGCTGGGCCAAACGCTTCCTGTTCTCGGCCGAGCAGATCGAAGTGCCGGTGGGACAGCTTTCCGGCGGCGAACGGGCGCGGGTGCTCATCGCGCGCCTGATGCTCCAGCCGGCCGACGTGCTGCTGCTCGACGAGCCCACCAACGACCTGGACATCCCCACTCTCGAAGTGCTCGAGGAAAGCCTGGCGGATTTTCCCGGCGCGCTGGTGCTGGTGACGCACGACCGTTACCTGCTGGACCGCCTCGCTACCGTGGTCGTGGGCTTGGACGGCGAGGGTGGCGCGGGGGTCTTTGCGGACTACCCGCAATGGGAGGCCTGGCTGGCCGAGCGCGCCCGCGCCCGCTCCGCCTCGCGCGAGCGCCCGGCGGAATCCAGGCCCGCCGCGGCGGCGAAGAAGAAGCTCTCTTACATCGAACAGCGCGAGTGGGACGGCATAGAGGAGCGGATACTGGAGGCCGAGAGCGCGTTGGAAGCCGTCGAACGCGAAATGCACGCTCCCGAGGTGGTCTCCGACGGCCCGCGGTTGCAGGATTGCTGCGCCCGTCTCCAGGCGGCGCAAGCCGAAGCGGACCGCCTCTACTCGCGCTGGGCGGAACTAGAATCGCGGCTGGTCTGAGAGCGCAAGCGGTTGAGCGCCGCGATGCCCGCCAGGCCCGCCACGGTCATCACCAGGTAAATCGCCGCCTGCACCAGCAGGACCACCGCCAGGGCGTCCGCCTTGGCCACGCCCAGCGGGCTGAGCACGGTGACGGCGGCGAACTGGTACACGCCGACGTAGCCCGGCGTGGACGGAATCGCGCTGGACAGCCCCAGGGCGGCGATCAGCAGCATGGCGCGCGGAAAGCCCAACTGGACCTCGAGGGACCAGCCCACCACCAGGGCCATGAAACCATCCAGCGGCCAGATGATGGCCGTGAGGCCCAGAAACTGAAACGCTCGTGCGGGATTATGGAGCGCGCGCAGTCCGAGCACGAATTGCGACGCCAGGCCTTCCGCCCGCTTTCCCAGCGGCACCCGGCGCAGCAGGCGCAGGAACAGCATTTCCAGGCGCGGCAAGGCGATAATCGCCAGGATTCCGGCCCCGCTCACCAGGGCCAGGCCGCGCGCGGCGCCGCGCAGCCACTCGGGCATGCCGGCGGCGGCCGAGAGCGCCGTCGAGGCCACGACCAGCAGCGCCGCGGCGTCGATCAGCCGCTCGGTCATGGCAGTGGCGAAAACGTAACCCAGGCTGAGCGAGCCGGACCAGCTCACGGCGGCCGTGCGAATCAACTCGCCCATGCGCGCCGGGAAGATGTTGTTGCCCAGGTAGCCGGCGGACATGGCCGAAAACACGGTGCCCAGCGACAGCGCCCCTTCGGCGTTCAACAGCGCGCGCCAGCGGATGGCGCGCAGCACCAGCGCCACGGCCTGGGCCGCCACGGCCACCGCGAACCACCCGCCGCGGGCCGACTTGAGTTTCTCCCAGACCTCCGCCAGGTCGATGTTGCGCAACGCCAGCCACAGCAGCGCGGCGGCCAGCGGCATGGCCACCGCCAGGCTGATCCAGGTCTTGCGATCGAAGCGAATCTGGATGCCGGCGATCATGCTCGGCCGCGCGCTAGCCCGCCAGCGCTTCGGTTTCGGGCCGCTGCATGAAACTGGCCTTGAGGAAGTCGCGGTTCATCCGCGCGATGACGTCGAGCTTGATCTGCTTGGGGCAGGCGGCTTCGCATTCGCCGATGTTAGTGCAGTTGCCGAA
>JACQZT010000166.1 GCA_016213755.1 Acidobacteriota bacterium
GTAAGCCACGCCCCACTCGGCGCCCCAGAGTTCCTTGGCTTTTTGGATGGCCGCGGTCCATAGGGCGATGCGCTCTTTGTCCGGCAGCTCGTCCAGGTGATGCCCGCCGGCGGTGTGGGTGCGCGGCAGGGCCAGCCAGCGATTGGGCTTGCGCGGATTGGTGTCCTTGAGGAAGAAAATCCGCACATCGGGCGGCTGTTTCTCCGCCTCGCGGCACAAAGCACATTCGCGCGCCTGTATGGTCTCGGGTTTTGCCGGGTCGCAGGCGCAACCGGTGACGTCGGCCCAGGCGAAGGCGGCGAGCAAAATCACGGCGAGAATTCGCACCAGTGGCATCACGCTCATTATACTGATTGAGTGCTCAGCCCCATCGGGCGGTCGCGTGCGGCGTGGGTGGCGGCATGCGCCGGCCTTGCTCTTGTGTACTTCACCGGACTCGCGGGGGTGGGCCTGGTAGGCCCCGACGAGCCGCGCTATGCCTCCATCGGGCGCGCCATGGCGGATGCGGGCGACTGGGTCACGCCGAAGCTGTGGGGCGAGGCCTGGTTCGAGAAACCCGCGCTGCTGTACTGGATGATTGCGCTGGGCCACCGCGCCGGGCTGGGCCCCGAATGGGGGCCGCGGCTGCCGGTGGCGATTTTGAGCATGCTGTTCCTGTGGTTCTACCACTCCGCGTTGCGGCGCGAGTTCGGCGCTCCGGCGGCGGGTTTCGCGGCGGCGGTGCTGGCGACTTCGGCCGGATGGATCGCATTCAGCCAGGTGGCGGTGACCGACCTGCCCATGGCGGCGGCGTTTTCGGCCGCGATGTTGCTGGCCCTGCGCTGGATCGGCACGGGCAGCCGGCGCACGCTGGCGGCGGCGGGGGCGCTGCTGGGCGTGGCGGTGCTGGCCAAGGGCCTGGTTCCGCTGGTGCTGGCCGCGCCCTTGGCCTGGTTTGGCCGCCGGCGAGTGCGCGAGATCCTGCCCGGCGCGGGCGCATTCCTGGTGGTGGCGGTCCCCTGGTACGCGCTGTGCTGGCTGCGCAACGGGCAGGTTTTTTTCGACCAGTTTTTCTGGCGCCACCACTTCGAGCGCTTTGGCAGTGAGTCGCTGGCGCATCGGCAGCCGTTCTGGTTTTACGCGCCGGTGCTGCTGGCCGGACTGTTCCCCTGGACACCCCTGGCGGCGCACCTGTTCGGCCGGGGTCTGCTGCGCGGCTGGCGGCGGCAACTGCTGGTTGTCTGGGTTTTATTTGGCTTCGTGTTCTTCTCTGCGTCCACCAACAAGCTGCCGGGCTATCTGTTGCCGCTGATGCCGGCGCTGTGCGCGCTGATGGGAATCGCCCTGGCCGAGACCCGCCGCCCGCGGTGGTCGCTGGCCGCCTGCGGGCTGCTGCTGGGCCTGATTCCGGTGGTGGCCGCGGCGCTGCCCGATCTGCTGATCGCGGGCTTGCGGCGCGCCGATCTTGGCGCGCCGGGCTGGGTGTGGATTGCCATGGCTGTGCCGGTCTGGTTTCTGGAGCGCCGCGGCCGGCGCCTGGCGGCGGTGGCGCTGGTGGCCGCGGGCGTGGGTGCGGGCATCCTGTGGATCAAGCTGGCGGCGCTTCCCGGCGCCGACGCGCGGATGACCGCGCGGCCGCTGTGGCGCGCAGTCGCGCCGCGAGCGGGTGAGGTGTGCGTCGAACCGATCCACCGCGCCTGGCGCTATGGGCTGAACTACTATTCGCGGGAACCGCTGCCGGATTGCGCCGTCGCGCCGCGCCCGCTGCGCATCCGGCAGCGGCCGGGGAACATGCCCGCCATCGAGCGGGGGGCGGAAGTCAATTCGCCTTGAGGGCCGCCTGGATCTTCTTGTCGAGATCCTTCTTCTCCTTGCTGTCGGGCAAGGGGGCCAGGATGTCGCCGGCGATCTTGCAGAGGGTCTTCAAGCGGTCGGGCTGATCCAGGCGGTTGGAGACGTAGAGCTGCGACTGGTTGTAGAGCGCGCCCGCCATGGCCAGCATGAAGGTTGCGCGGGGAATAGCCGGACTGCCCGGCTTGAAAACCTCCCGGGCCTTGGCGGTGTCCTCCGGAGCGCCGACGGCGCGGCAGGCGAGCATCAGCACGGCGCGCTCAATGGCCCGCCGTTGCGCCGTGGCGACTTCGTTTTCCAGCAGCAGGACGCCCGAGCCGGCCCTGGCCAACTGCGGAACCGCGGCGGCGCTGCCGGTGGGAAAAGGAAACGCCAGCACGATGTTCTCGTCCTTACTGGTTTCCAGGAACTTCTGGAACTGCCCGACGAAATGCAGCACTCGCTGGTTGCCGTTCCCCCGGTAGTCGGAAGTCAGCCTGCGGAAGGGCGTGGGATTGGCCTTGTTCTGGCGCCCGCCGGTTTCGAACGTGTCCGCCAGTTCGAGGTATCCGTTGGCCACGCCGGCGGAAAGCACCAGCGACCATGGAAAAGCGCGAGCGGTAAACTCGTTCTGCGTTTTGATGAGTTGCGAGAGGTGTTCGGTGGTCTTCTCGAAGTCGCCGGCGGCGAAGGTCTCGTTGGCCGCCTGCCAGTAGAACGGCGGCGTGCCCTTCTGGACCGGCGGCGGACCACTTGTGCAGGATGTCAGAAACAGAGCCAGGGCTAATGCAGAATGAAGTCGCGAATGCATACGTTCTCCTGCGGTCATGATGTACCACAACCGCGGGATCGATGCAACGCGGGGTCCGTCACGAACCAAGTGCTCCAACCGTCGCGGCAGGGATGGCCGTTTCCGGCCACCCCCCGCACAGACCCGTACTTGCGGTGCTACCGCATACGGTTCTTACCTTGGATGTGACACCCTGCGGCATCACTTCGGGCAAACTTGAAGGACTCTGCCCGCGTACACCACGCCACCTCTGTCACACGCTGCCCCTGCACTGTGTCAGGTACGTGCAAGACACCATGGTATTCTCCTCGGTCACCGGCCTTCCCTCCGCCGCCAGTATCGCAACCGGCTTTGTTCGGCAGCTTCGCGGGTACTATGCCGATGTTCGACTCCTCGCCAGCGTGCATGTCCGGAGTGTGCTTTTGGCTTCCCGGGCCGATCCCGAGCCTGGTTGGCCCTGGATGCTGGCGAGGTCTCCCGGTTCTCGCGCGTACAGTTTCTCGGCGTGCTGATGGCTCTAGGACTACGCCGGGTCTTGGGGGCATCGCGTTATCGTCCCCAGTGGTGTTACGGTCGCGGCTCGGTAACGGGTTGCGGATGAGTGGCGAGTCACAAGCGTTCGCATTTCTTTAAATCCGGCTGTTTCAGCGGTTTGCAGTTTTTGAGGAGCGGGGGACGGAGGTTCGTAATGGTAGTCTTTGACCGCAAGGGTGAGTGCGCGACCCGGCGGCGGGAAAAGTTGGAGGAAATCAGAGCGGCGAAGGAGTCGGGATGAGTTCGACAGGTCGCAGGAGCACGCGGACGCGAGCGGGAAAAGCGATCGACAAAGCCGAATTGGTGAACCGGCTAGTGCACGGGATCGAGCAGAAGCTGGAGAAAGGCGAGTTGAAGGCCACGCTGGGGGACTTCATCCGGCTGCTCCAGTTGCAGAAGGAACTGGAGAACGAACAGCCGAAGGAGATCGAGGTGCGATGGGTGGATCCGAGCGAGCCGGCCGGTGCGAACGACGAATAGAGTACCGGTCACTGCCGTCGCAGGCGCGGTTTCACGCGTCGCAGGCGCGGTTCAAGGGGTTTTCGGGTCCCATCGGGTCGGGCAAGAGTCAGGCGCTGTGCCAGGAGGCGGTGCGGATGAGTTACATCAACGCGGGACGGTTAGGGCTGGTGGGAGCGCCGACCTATCCGATGCTGCGGGACGCGACGCAGGCCACACTGTTCGAGATCCTGGACCGGAACCGGATCCCGTACGACTTCAACAAGGCGGAGAACGTGCTGACGCTGCGGGATACTCGGTCGCGGGTGGTTTTCCGGGCGGTGGACGAATTCGACCGGCTGCGGGGCACGAACCTGGCGTGGTTCGGGGTGGACGAGCTGACCTACACGCCGCAGGACGCCTGGCTGGTGCTGGAGGGGCGGCTGCGGGATCCGCGAGCCAAGCACCTGTGCGGTTTCGCGGTGTGGACGCCGAAGGGCTACGACTGGGTCTACAAGCGTTTTCTGGACGAACCGGTGGCGGGGTATGAGGCGGTCGTGGCGCGGCCGATGGAGAACCGCTACCTGCTGGAGCGGGTTCCGGACTTCTACGAACGGCTGAAGCACAGCTACGACGAGACGTTCTTCCGGCAAGAGGTTCTGGGCGAGTACGTGAACTCGAGCGGCGGGCGGGTGTACAACCAGTTCGACCGCAAGGCGCACGTCGGGGCGGTGACGGTGGATCCGAGGGCGCCGCTGCTGTGGGCGCTGGACTTCAACGTGGACCCGATGTGCTCGATCGTGGCGCAGGTTTGCGGCGAGACGGTGCAAGTGCTGGGCGAGATCGTACTAAGCCGGGCGACCACGTTGCAGGCCTGCGAGGAATTCCATGCGCGCTACCGGCAACACGCGGCGGGCGTGGTGGTGTTCGGGGATGCGTCGGGGGCGAGGCAGCAGACGACGGGCAGTTCGGATTACCAGATCATCCAGAGCTACTTCCGGCGGGAGGGCTTTCCGCGCTGCGAGTACCGGGTGCCGAAGGCGAACCCGGCGGTGCGGGAGCGGGTGATGCTGGTCAACGCAAAACTGAAGTCGGCGAGCGGAGAGGTCCATCTTCGGATCGATGGCAGGTGCAAGGGGCTGGTGAAGGACCTGGAGCAGGTGGTCTACAAAGCGGAGAGCACGGTGATCGACAAGGAGCGGGATCCCAAGCTAACGCACCTGTCGGATGCGCTGGGGTACCTGATCTGGCAGGAGTGCCGGAAATTGCCGGCGGTGGGATATCGCAGCCAGCGGCTGCTGTAGGGGAAAGGAGCGGACGACGGTGAGGGAGATCGAGCAGGAACATCCGGAGTACGCAGCCGGCAAGGCGGCCCGGAGGATGTACCGGGACCTGTACGCCGGGGGCATGCAGATGAAGCGCAACGCGCTGGACTACCTGGCGCAGCGGCAGAAGGAACCGGCAGATGTGTACGGAGAGCGGTTGAGTTATGCGTTCTACGAAAACTACGTCGGCTCGATCATCGACTGGTACGCGGCGACGCTGTTCCGGCGCGAACCGCTGCTGACGGTGGAAGGCAGCAACGAGCAGGGGCGGCAGTTCTTCGCCGAGTTCGCCGAGGACTGCGATCTGAAGGGCACGAGCCTGACGGACTTCTATCGCGGCCGGCTGGTGGAGACCCTGGTGCAGGGCAAGAGCTATGCACTGGTGGATTTCCCGCGCACGGGCAAGCGGGCGAGCAACCGGGCCGAGGAAGAGGCGATGGGAGCTTCGCGAGCCTACCTGGTGGAGTGTTCCCGCGAGGATCTCACCAACTGGAGCCTGGACGAGCGAGGCAACTACGACTGGGTGGTGCTGCGCACTTCGCAGAGGCGCAAGCCGCAGATCGACCGGGGCGAATGGACGCAGGAGACGCGCTGGCTGCATTACGACCGGGAGTGGTTTCGGGAATACCGGCAGCGAGGGAAGGGAGACGAGAAGAGCGGCCTTGAGCTGGTGGCGGAGGGACCGCACGCCCTGGCCAAGCAGAAGCGCGTGCCGCTGTTCGAACTGGCAGTCTCCGACGGGCTCTGGCTCATGAACAAGGCGGGGCTGGTGCAACTGGAGCACTTCAATAAGTCCAACGCGCTGGCGTGGGCGCTGACGCAAGGGTTGTTCGCGATGCCGGTGGTGTACTCGGGCAAGGAGTGGAAACAGATTGTCGGTGAGTCCTACTACATCCAGTTGGACCAAGGGGATCGCTTCGGGTGGACGGAACCGGAGGGCAAGGTTTACCAGATCGCGGCCGAGAACCTGAACCGCCTGAAGGAGGAGATCTACCGGGTGAGCTACCTGATGACGCAGGCGGGCGGGTCGCTGTCGAGTCCGGCGGCGCAGTCGGGGCTGAGCAAGCAGCGGGACTTCGCGATCACGCAGGAAGTCTTGCGGGCGTACGGGGACGCGGTGAAGGACTCGATGAAGCGGGTGTTGCGAGCGGTGGAGGCGGCACGCGAGGACGGACTGACGATTGACGTGTCGGGCCTGGACGAGTTCGACATGGGCGACTTCAGCGGCGAGCTGGACGATGCACAGAGGGTGTTGGGGCTGGGGATCGAGTCGAAGACGCTGCGGCGAGAGGTGTTCAAGAAGCTGGCCTTCAAGTACCTGTGCGACATGAGGCAGGGACTGAAAGACCAGATTTCGCAGGAGATCGACGAGTGGCTGGACAGGGCGGGGAACTAAGGCGGTTGCTCCAGAGGCTGGACAAGCCGGGAGGCTTGTCCCACGGGATACACCAGGGTTCTACGACAGAGGAGGATGCGATGGAAGAGACGAAGTTGGAACGGCAGGAGACGGGCGTGCCCGAGGGCGGGATGCGGGCGGTGATCCGGGAGGCAATTCAGGAGTTCATTTCGAGCGAGCAGAGGAAGGCCGAACCGGCGTACAAGACGGAGCTGCTCGAAGAGCGCAAGCGGCGGGAGCTGCTGGAGCGGCGAGTGAACGAGCTGAGCGACGAGAACCGGCGGAACCGGCAGGTGGCGGAAGAGGCGGAGCGGGCCTCGGCGATCCGGGCGGAGCTGCAGCGGCTGGGCGTGGCGAAGGTGGACCTGGCGTTCCGGGCGGTGAAGGACGATGTCGTGCGAACGGACGACGGCCGGCTGGTGGGGCGAGGGACGCAAGGCGAGACGCCTTTGAAGGAATTCCTGACGCAGTTCGTGAACGAGAACCCAGAACTGCTGCCGGCGCGGATCCCGGGAGGCAGTGGCGCGGCGCCGGGGGCGCGGGTCGAGCGGAGCGGGGGCGGCGGGATCGACATCGACAAGATCCGGCCGGGGATGAGCAAGGAAGAGCTTGACGCGGTACGGCGGGAGATCGCCCGGATCGCGTCGCAATCGATGCGCGGATTTTAGTCCGGAAGCAGCGGGCGAGATCCGGGTCGGAACCGTAGGGCAGTCCAGAAAGAGGAGAAAGAGATGGCAGCAATTACGTCAGCCAATGTGGCGAACGCGATCGTGAAGCTGGTGGCCGCCGACGCCTTGCCGGCTTTAATGGGGAACCTGGTGATGGGGAACCTGGTGAATCGCGATTTCGAGCCGACTCTGGCGCAGGCGGGGGACACGGTGAACGTGCCGATTCCGCCGACGCTGGTGGCCAACAACATCGCCGAGGGGGGGACGGTCCTGACGCAGAGCCCGAACCTGGGGAATGCGCAGATCGTTCTGAACACGCACGCCGAGGCGACCTTCCAGATTCCGGACGTCACGAAGGTGTTGGCGGTGCCGGACCTGTTGAGTCTGTACATGCAGCCGGCGGTGGTGGCGCTGGCGGAGAAGATCGAGACGGACCTGATGGGTCTGTACGCGCAGTTCACCTCCAACGCGCCGGTGGGCACGGCGGGCGTGGCGATCACGGAAGCGGCGATCGACGAGGCCGAGACGGCGCTGTTCCAGGCGAAGGTGCCGGCGAGCCAGGCGAAGTACCTGGTGACCGACGCCAACACCTACTCGCAGTTGCGGCAGATCGCGCGTTTCAGCGAGTTCTCGAGCGCGGGAGAAGCCGGGTTGCGGGCCCTGGTGGATGGGACGGTGGGCAAGATCAAGGACTTCTTCGTGTTCCGGTCGCAGTTCGTGGCCAAGACCGGTTCGGGACCGGCGACGACGCAGAACCTGGCGTTCGCCAAGAACGCGATCGGCCTGGTGGTGCGGCGCCTGCCGCAGCCTCTGCCGGGGACGGGCGCGGTGGCCGAGTACGCCGAACTGGGCAACTTCGGAATGCGCGTGATCATGACCTACCAGCCGAACACGCTGGCGCAGCAGTTCACGGTGGACGTGCTGTACGGGTGCGCGGTGCTGCGCAACGGCCACGGCGTGCGGGTGTACACGTAATTGGTGTCACCTGAATTATGCACAAGATTGCAC
>JACQZT010000170.1 GCA_016213755.1 Acidobacteriota bacterium
AGAGTGTCACCTGATGATTCATCCGTTTTCTCTCCCCCGCGTAAAGTTACGGGGACGACTACTGGACCGGCGCCGCGTGGGCCTTGCCGACCGAGAAGTCGGACGTAGCGCCATGACACACCGCGCAACTCTCACCCACCGCGGTCGTGTTGGCCACGGCGTGCGAAGCGGCACTCCGGCTCTGGTGGCAAGCCAGACAAGCCGCCGCGGTCGGTTGCATCGTGGTCAGGATCTGCCGCGGCGCCTGCACCGGAACCACGGCTTTGATCGGCAGGTTCTGCGAATTGTTGACGTGGCACATGTTGCAGTTGTTCAGCCCGCCCGGATAGCGCACTTCGCTGAAATCGTTCTTCGAACCGCCGTAGCCGTAAATGACGATTCCGGTGCCGTACTCTTCCGACACCTGCTCGCCGCCGTGAATGCGGTGAATCATGAAGCGGAAGTCGATCGTTTCGGGAGCGCCCTCGGCGGCGGGACGCCGGGACTTGTCGTTTTCGATCGGGTTGTGACACGTCACGCAGGCTTCGATGGCGCTGCGGTTCTCGCCATGCAGCACCAGTTGGGTATGGCAGGCGTTGCATTTGGCGATGTCCACCACCTTGCGGCGCGGCTCCAGTCGCGAACCGTCCACCGAGAAGTGGATGGCCTTGTTGGGTGCGCCGTAGCGGATGGTCTGCTCCTTCTTGGTGCCTTCCAGGACCTTCACCTCGCGGCGGCCTTCGATGTGAATCGTGAAGCTGCCCTTGGCGCCGGCCGGGATGGCGTTGTTGAAGGTGTAGGTGAAAACGCCGTTGGCGCCTTGCACGCCCTGCCCGGAGCTGATGTCTTCCGACACATAGCCGGTGGTGAAGGCGCTGTAGTCGGTGGTCGGCCCGCTGAGCACCAGCGCCAGACGCTGCATCTGGTTGATGGCCAGCGGAGCGCCCGACTTGTCCTTCAGCGAGAAGGTCACCGTCGGCTTCTGGCCGGCAGAGCCGTTTTCGACCTTCAGCAGTTCGTACTGCAAGCCGCCCAGCATGGCCGATTCGCGCGGAATCGTGTGCGCGCCCTTGATGGAGGCGTCGAATTCGAGTTCGCCCTGCGGGATGTGGCAGGTGGCGCACTGGTTGTCGGAAACCTGCGGGAGGTTGACATGGCCCTCGCCGGTGGCGAAGTTGACGTCATCGTGGCAGGCCCCGCAAGCCGCGCGGTTCGGCTTCAGCCAGGCGTCCTGCTGCGCCGCTCCCTTTCCCGATTCGTGACAGGTGCGGCAGCTCCTGACGTCGGACGGAAACGCCACGTTGGAGAAGTCTTGCACCGATTGGGCGTAGCCGATGATCACGTATGGCTTGCCCGCGGCGACGCTGGGCAGATGCTCGCCGGCGTGGATCTTGTGGATCATGACCGGCATGTCCACCGAATTGCCGGTGTCCGGGTCGATGGTCTGAGGCTGGTGGCAAAGGACGCACATCTCCATGCTCTTGCGGCCGGAAGTACCGTGCAGATAGAGGTTGTTGTGGCACTTGTTGCAGGTCGCGGTCTTGATCACGTCGCGAGTCACGGTGACCTTGGACCCGTCCGGAACGAAGTTGTACACCGCGTCGGACAAGTAGGTGCCCATCTCGAACTCGGTCAGGTTGCGGTTTCCGTACACACCGATGCTGTGGGTCGCCGTCCTATCGTAGTTCGCCGGCAGTTTGGTGCCAAACCGGTAAGTGTACTCGCCCGGCGCCACTTGCGTCCACACACCGCCTGAGTCCGCGCCGGCCTGAATGGCTGTCCTGTTGGTGATCGGGCTGGTCGCGGAACGGGTAGTGTAGGCAGTATACTGCGTCTGCCCCTTGGGGATGTAAGCCAGGATCAGGCTCCCCGAAACCGCGCCGGGAGTTTCGATGCCCGCACGGTCCAGCGGCAGACCCTTCGGGTCGGTGATTTTCACACGGGCAGTTACGGTTCCGTCGGATGCAACTTGTGCCGACAGTATGCTGTAAACCAGGCCGGGCCGAACAAAATTCACCAGGTTCGGATCGGCATAAGCAGCCTTCTGGTTGGTGTCAACTACCGCTTTCGGTGCGCTGACCAGAGCGACCGAGGCAACCACAACCACCAGTACGGCAAGAATTCGAATGGCCCAAGCTGATGGCTTTCGAACGAACATAGACTTATAGCTCCTGTGCAAGAAGAGTCTCAGATGCAAACGTAGAGATTTACAGCACGATGTGGCCCATTTCTCAACACCTCCCTGTCGAGTATTGAATGTGCGATTTTTCAACGAGATACGAAAATCATACCGAGCGGTTCCGGCGGAACACGGTCTCCAAATCACCCAGATCGCCTCAACTGTGGGTGAAATCCCGCAAAGACGGGCGGGAGAACTGTGGGCGTTGTCACACACTAAACCAGCGTGGGGACCCACAACCCAACCCGGCTCCTGGTGGTCGGAAGCTCCGCGGACGAGCTCCGCATCCTGCGCTTGCTGTTCCCGGAATGGATCGTCTGCCGGGCCAAGTCCGCGAGTGAGGCGCAGGTCTGCCTGCAAAGCGCTCCGGTCACGGCCATTCTCACCGAGCGCGATCTGCCGGATGGCGGTTGGAAAGACGTGCTGCTATCGGAAATGCCCGAGCGCCCCATCCCTCCCGCAGTGGTTATCTCGGCCCAGGCCGACGACCGGCTCTGGTCCGAGGTTCTGAATCTGGGAGGCCACGACGTGCTGTTGAAGCCTCTCGACCCGGCCGAGGTACTGCGGGTGCTGCACACGGCCGTCCGCCGCTCAGCCTGCGCCTGAAAAACCTCGTCAGCCCGATCTACCCGGGTTTTTCTAGCGCAGGAGGCGGAGGTTGTCCAGTTCCAGCCAGACCTTGCGGCCGGCTTCCCGCTCCAGGCGGAAGTGCAGGGCCAGCAGGCCGGTGTAGCGTTCGGCCAGTGGCAGACGGATTTTGCGCCACTGGGGACCGGCCTTGAATTCGAGCGAGACGGCCTTGTGGCTCGGCCGGCGGGCCAGCACCAGAGCGTAGTCGCCGTCCCCGCGCGCTTCGAATTCGATGGCCCGGTACGCGGTGAGATCCACCGGTTCGACTCCTCCGCAGGCCAGCGGCAGAACCATGGAGCCAAAGCTGCGCTCCTTTTCCCCCATCTGGGCCAGGATGGTGAGCGCGTGGTCGCCGGGCTTGCGCAGCGTGCGCTGGTAACTCATTCGGGCGTGGTCGTGCCCGCTGTCGGTGTTGTTCAGCCACAGCGTATCGATGCGGCTGCGGCCGTCCGGGCGCTCGAAATCGTCGAGCAGCGGCGCAACGGCGCGGGCCGTCATCGGCGTTGGCTCGGCCGAATGGATCGACCGGCGCAGGGCGTCCCGGCCGATCTCTCTCCCATTCACGAAGACGCGCGAAATACGGGCGAGATCGGCAAGGTTCTCGTGGGGGGCGCCCTGGACCAGCAACAGATCCGCGGCGCGGCCCGCGGCGATGGTTCCGCGGTCGGCCTCGACCCCGATGGCGCGAGCGCTGTTGCCCGTGGCGGCCGCGAGCGCCTCCAGCGGCGAGAGCCCGCTCGCCGCCAGCAACTCGATCTCACGGTGCGTGGCGTAGCCGTGGAAGGTGGAGGTCATGCCCGCGTCGGTGCCGCAGGCCACTGGCAGCCCGGCCTGCCGGAGAGCCTTCACGCTGTAAGTAAGATTCTGCCACCGCTTCTGCCGCGCGGCCGACTGGGACAGCGCGCGCGGCACTTTTCCCGCCCGGTCCGGCCCCAGCACCTCGGCTAGCAGCCGGGGAGCGCCGTTGGGGAAGACATGCGATTCGTAGACCGCCAGGGTGGTTGCGTAGGCCGTCTTGCGGGTGCGGAAGAGCTGCACCAGTTCGTCGTCCACCGGAGCGTCGCCGATGCCGTGGATGACAGCGTCCACGCCCGCGCGGGCGGCGAGCTTGGCCTTGTCCAGCGTCACGGTGTGGCTGACCGAGCGCAGGCCGTTCTTGTGGCCCTCGTCGACGAAGGCGCTGAGCGTCTCCAGGTCCATCGAGGTCATGTCGGGGCCCGTGCCGTAGCGCCAGCCGTCGGTGAAGACTTTCAGCAGATCGGGCTTATAGGGTAAGACGCGCCGCACGGCGGCACGCGCCTCGGGCGCGGTTTGAATCTCCTGAGTGTGGAAGTCGCCCCGTCCGCCCTCCGCGCCGTGCCCGCCCGGGGTGCTGAAGCGCACCGCCAGCAGCAGCTTCGGCGCCGGCAAGCCGGCGGCGATGAGCCGGCGCATGGGTTCGAGCTGCTCTCCATAGGTGCTCACGTCGACCACCGTGGTCACGCCGGCGTAGAGGTAGGCCTTCAGGATCTTGCCCCAGTCGGCCGCCACACCCGTTACGGGAGACGCCAGCAGGTGGGTGTGGATGTCGAACAGGCCCGGCAGCAGGGTCTGGCCCTCGGCGCGGATGACGCGCGCTTCCGGCGGAATGACCACATCAGCGCCCACGGCGGCGATGCGGTCGCCGCGAATCAGCACCGTGGCCCGCGCCGGCGGCGCGCCGGTTCCGTCCACCACTATCGCACCGGCAATGGCCACCACATCCTGCGCGCGGACCCACGCCGCGAGCAACAGAGACAGAATCAGAAATCGTCGGATCATTGAGACCCAGTAAAGCACATTCGCCGAAGCCGGCGACTAGAACTGAAACGGGCCGGCGTTGGATGCGCTATAGGCCCAGGCGGGGGCGGCGCCGTGCTCGCGCATCGAGCGGATGATGGCCCGTTCCCGCTGGCTTTCCAGGACCGCCTTTTTGAGAGCGTTGCCGTCCCAGTCGCGCTCGGCGCGGGCGCGCAGGGTTCGCTCCACCGCCGCGTATTCCGGCCTTCCCGAGAGGTTCACGGTTTCCTCGGGATCTTTGGCCAGGTCGAACAGTTGCGCGGGGTGGCTGTTCACGGCGATGTACTTGTGATGGCCGGAGCGCAACATGCGAACAGGCTCGATGGGCCCCTCGCCGAGATACTCGCCCACCACCTCGCGGTCGCGCCCATCCTGGCGGCCGTCCAGAAGCGGCAGCAGACTGCGCCCGTCCAGCGGAGTCTCCACCTTCGACCGGGCGATCTCCGCGAAGGTCGGGAACAGATCCACCAGCGAAACCGGAGGCGCCACACGCTTGCCGGCCGGAATCCCGGGGCCACTCACCAGGAGCGGCACCCGGCTGGACCATTCCAGCATCAGGCGCTTGGACCACTGGCCGTGCTCGCCCATCATCTCGCCGTGATCGCTCGCAAACACCACGATCGAGTTGCGCGCCAGTCCCAGCCGCTCCATCTCGTCCAGGATGCGCCCCACCTTGTCGTCCACCCAGGAGATCATGCCTAGGTAGTTGCGGCGCGCCTCGCGCACCCGCTCCGGGGCGATCTTCTCTTTATCGAGACCATGGTGGATGACGAACCACTCGTAGGTCGGGCTAAGGCGGCGGATGTCGCCGTGGTCCTTGGGCAGAGGGATGTCCGCATCGCGGTACAGGTCGAGAAACGGTTGGGTGGTGGTGAACGGATCGTGCGGATGCGTGAAGGAGACGTTCAGGAACAGCGGCTGGCCGGCCGGCTTCAGCGCGTGGCGCCGCAGGCATTCCAGGGAGCGGTCGAAGACCATCTGGTCGAAGGCCAGTTGCCGGTTCCACCGCGAGGGACCCAGAGCGCGCAGCAGCGATTGCACGGAGGTGCCCTTGTTGTACACCGGGCCGAGCCGCCAGTCGGGCAGCATCGAGAAGCCCGAGGGGAAGATGCACGGCGTCAGCCGCTCGTCGAAACCGTGCAACTGGTCCGGCCCGATGAAGTGGCACTTGCCGGCCACCACGGTGCGATAACCGGCGCGGCGCAGGTAGTGCATCAGGGTGGGCCGGCGGGCCTCGAACTCCGAAGCGTTGTCATAGGCTCCCACCTGCGCCGGCCGCCGGCCGGTGAACATCGAGGTGCGGCTGGGCACGCACAGCGGGCTGTTGCAGTAGGCGTTTTCGAACAGCGAGCCGCCGGCGGCCAGGCGGTCGAGGTGGGGCGTGATCGCCGCGCGCTGCCCGTAGGGACGGGTCATGAACGGCGTCATCTGGTCGGCCAGGATGAAGACGATGTTGGGCGGGCCGCCGGCGTTGCGTGCGGCTCGTTGCGGCGCGGCGACAGCGGCGGCCGCGGGCACTTGCATGAATCCGCGTCGGGTCATGGATTTAAGTATCCCGCGCCGCGGCGGCGAACGCTTCCACTGCGCGGTCGATCTGGCCGGCCGTGTGCGCGGCGCTTAACTGCACTCGGATGCGCGCGGCGCTCTGGGGCACCACCGGATAGCTGAAGCCGATGACGTACACGCCCAGGTCGAGCAGCCGGGCGGCCATGCTCGCGGCCCGGCGCGCGTCGCCGAGCATTACCGGGACGATGGGGTGCACGCCGGCGGGAACCTGGAAACCGGCTTGACTCATGGCAGCGCGGAAGCGGGCGGTGTTGTCGCGCAAGCGCGCCCGCAGTTCGTCGCCTTCGTCCGAGCGGACGATGTCGAGCGCCGCCATGGCCCCCGCCACCAGGCCCGGCGCGAGCGAGTTGGAAAACAGGTAGGGCCGCGAGCTGTTGCGCAGCCACTCGACGAGGACTTTCTTTCCGCTGGTGAACCCGCCCGCGGCGCCGCCCAGCGCCTTGCCCAGCGTGCTGGTGACGGCGTCCGGTCGCACGCCGAAGTGCTCGCCCGTGCCGCGGCCGTGCGGGCCAATGAAGCCCGTGGCGTGCGAATCGTCCACCACCAGCAGCGCGCCGCGGGCGGCGGCCAGCGGGGCGATGCGGTCCAGGGGGGCGAGAATGCCGTCCATGCTGAACACGCCGTCGGTGACCACGAGCTTGTCCGCTTCCGTGCCCGCCTCGTCGAGGGCGCGCTCCAGGTCCGCCGGGTCGGACTCGGCGTAGGTCAGGCGGCGGCACTTGGTCAGCCGCACGCCGTCGATAATGCTGGCGTGGTTCAGGCGCGCGCTGATCAGGGCGTCCTCGGACCCCAGCAGGCTTTCGAACAGCCCTCCGTTGGCGTCGAAGCAGGAGCTGTAGAGGACGGTGTCCTCGGTCCCCAAAAACTCCGAGATGCGCTCTTCCAACTGCTTGTGAATGGCCTGCGTACCGCAGATGAAACGCACCGAAGAGAGGCCGTAACCATAGCTCGCCAGCGCGGCCCGCACCGCGGCGGTGACGCTCGGGTGGTTGGCCAGGCCGAGGTAGTTGTTGGCGCAGAAGTTGAGCACCGGCTCCGGGCGCCCCTGGATGCGAATCTCGGTTCCCTGCGCGGAGGTGAGGATGCGCTCGGTTTTGAGCAGGCCGGCTTCGGCGCGCTCGGAAAGGCGCTGCTGCAACTTGTCGTAGAGTGCCATGTGCGTCCCCGCTATCCTTTCCAGTCGAGAATCACCTTGCCGGAGTTGCCGGAGAGCATGGTTTCGAAGGCTTTCTCGTAGTCGGTGTAGTGGAAGCGGTGGGTGATGATGGGGCGGATGTCCAGTCCCGACTGGAGCATGACGGTCATCTTGTACCACGTCTCGTACATCTCCCGGCCGTAGATGCCCTGGATCGTGAGCATGTTGAAGATGACCGTGTTCCAGTCGATGGCCATCTCGCCCGAGGGCAGGCCCAGCATGGCGATTTTGCTGCCGTGGCACATGTTGGCCAGCATGTCGCGAAAGGCCGCGGCGCTGCCGGACATTTCCAGGCCGACGTCGAAGCCTTCGTGCATCCCCAGTTCTTTCTGAATATCGGCCAGAGCGGTTTCGCGCGGATCGACGGCGCGCGTCACGCCGAAGCGGCGGGCCAGTTCGAGGCGGTACGGATTCAGGTCGGTGATCACCACGTGCCGCGCCCCGGCGTGGCGCACCACGGCGGCGGCCATAATGCCGATGGGCCCGGCGCCGGTGATGAGCACGTCTTCGCCCAACACCGGAAACGTGAGCGCGGTGTGCACCGCGTTTCCGAAGGGATCGAAGATGCAGGCGATATCGAGCGGAATGGAGGGATCGTGCTTCCAGACGTTGGTCACCGGCACGGCGATGTACTCGGCGTAGCAGCCCGGCCGGTTAATGCCCAGCCCTTCGGTGTGCGCGCACAGGTGGCGCCGGCCCGCCAGGCAGTTGCGGCAGCGGCCGCACACCACGTGCCCCTCGGCGCTCACCACATCGCCGGGGTGAAAGTCGGCCACGTTGGAGCCCGTCTCGACGATCTGGCCCGCGAATTCGTGACCCACCGCCATGGGCACGGGAATGGTCTTTCGCGCCCACTCGTTCCATTTGTAGATGTGCAGGTCCGTTCCGCAGATGGCGGTGCGGTCCACGCGGATCAGGACATCGTTGATGCCGATCTTCGGCACCGGCACGTCTTCCAGCCACAACCCCGGCTCGCCCTTGGACTTCACTAGCGCTTTCACAGGTCCCTCCCCCCCTATTTTGACAGCACGCGCAGCAGGTCCGCCGAGCGCTCCACCGGGCACCAGTATTTCGCGATGTGCTCGATCACAAGTTCGGTACCGCGGTCGTGGCTCACGAACGGGCGGTCTTGCGGGTCGTACATCGCATCGGTGAGATCGCGCACCAGGACGCAGCGCACGCCCCACTTGGTCATCTGCTTGATGGCGAAGGTGCGGTTGAGAATGCACATGTTGGTGTGCACGCCGGCCACCAGTAAGAGCTTGACGCCACGGGCCTGCAACGCGCTGTAGACTTCCGCGCCTTGGTCCGAGATCAGGTCGCCCTCGGCAATCCGCACCGCCGGATGCTGGCGGCTCCAGGCGCGATGCGACTTGTCGCCCGGCGTGTCGCAGCCGCCGTCGGAATCGTCGATAGGCAGCGGCGGGCTAGTTATCTCGACCGGCGCGGGCGGCGCGACTTGCGGAATGGCCAGCATGGCCCGGCGCTGCGGCGCGTCCTTATAGAAGTCCATCGTGTCGGAGGGCGCATGGATCACCAGCACGCCGCGCTGCCGCGCGGCCGCGGCGAAGGCGTCGATTTTGGGCGCCAGCACGCCGACCCGCTGGGCCGCGCCGCGGCACCAGTGGTCGTCCCACACGTCGCACAGCACCAGGGCCGTGCGAGCGGGGTCCAAGGGCGCGGGCTGCCCGGCCAGCGGCAGGGCCAACCCAGCGAGCAGTGCAATCTCAAATCGCAGCATCAAGATCTCCTCTCAAAACCGGGGACAGTACACTCAATACACCATTTTCGTCTCAAAAGGCTTGGCGGAAATGGTGTATTGAGTGTACTGTCCCCGGTTTCTGCGAACGATATTAAGATGCTATAGTCATAATTAGGCTCCCGGTGACCGCCGGCGGGCCGGAACGCCGAGAACCGCGAACCTTGAGACTGAGGAGTTCAATCCCATGGCAACCTTATCCACTCAAGCACTGCCCAGGCTGACCGAATTCGATTTCATCGACCAGGTGATCGCCCGGAACCAGAACCGTCCGGGGGCGCTGCTGAGCATCCTGGAGGAAGTCCAGGACCATCATCCGCAAAAATATCTTTCCTTCGAGATTCTGGATTATATCGCCGCCAGAACCGATCTCCCCCGCGCCCAAATCTACAGCGTGGTGACCTTCTACGCCTTGTTCAACCTGGAACCGCAGGGCAAGAACACGGTCTGCATTTGTCGCGGCACCGCCTGCCACACGCGCGGCTCCCGCAACCTGCTGGAGCGGCTGAAGCTCGAACTGGGCCTGAACCAGGGCGGCGAGGAGGGCAAAGCCGACAAGCTTACCTACACCACGCCGGACGGCAAGTACACGCTGCGCACGGTGGCCTGTTTCGGACAGTGCGCGCTGGCGCCGGTGGTCGAGATGAACCACGTGATATACGGGCACGTCAATGAGCAGACGCTCGAGCGCGAACTGAAGGCTCTCGCGCGGGAGAGTGCAAAGTGACGCGGATTCAGGACATCGGAACGTTCAACGAAGTCCGCGAGGCGGGCCTGGCCAAGTACATCCCGGCCCGGCCCCGGGTAGCCATCGGCATGGGCACCTGCGGCGCGGGCAACGGCGCCGAGGGCGTCTACCATGCCTTCGCCGACGAGATCGACCGCCGCGGCATGGACGTGATGCTGGCTCGCACCGGCTGCTTCGGCTACTGCGCCGAGGAGCCGCTGGTGAACGTCTGGATGCCGGGCCGGCCGCTGGCGATTCTGCACCGGGTGCAGAGCAACCAGGTGCCGCGCATCCTGGACGCCCTGGCCACCGGCACGATCGTGCCCGAACTGGCTTTGTGCCGCATCGAGGAGTGGGACCACATCACCTCCCACGTCCGTTTCGGCGCCGGCTACCCCGAGTTGCCGCTGTGGAAGGATGTCCCCTTCTTCAAGGGGCAGAAGAAGATCGTGCTGCGCAACTGCGGACTGATCTCGCCGGACGACATCGAAGAGTACATCGCCGTCGGCGGCTACCAGGCTCTGTACAAGGTTCTCATCGACGCCCGGCCCGACCTGGCCATCGAGCAGATCAAGACCGCCAAGCTGCGCGGGCGCGGAGGCGCGGGCTACCTGACCGGGATCAAGTGGGAATTCCTGCGCAAGGCCGAAGCCGACAAGAAGTACATCATTTGCAACGCGGACGAAGGCGACCCCGGCGCCTACATGAACCGGAACGAAATCGAGAGCGATCCGCACTCCCTGGTGGAAGGCATGGCCATCGGCGCCTTCCTGATGGGCGCCGGCGAAGGCATCATCTACGTCCGCGCCGAGTACCCGCTGGCGGTTCACCGCCTGACGCAGGCGGTGGAACAAGCCCGCGAATACGGCCTGCTGGGCGAGAACATCCTGGGCCGCGGTTTTAACTTCAACCTGCACATGGTGGAAGGCGCGGGAGCGTTTGTGTGCGGCGAGGAGACCTCGCTGATCGCTTCGCTGGAAGGCCGCGCCGGCCGCCCCATGCCGCGCCCGCCCTATCCGGCCAAGAAGGGCCTCTACGGCCGGCCGACCAACATCAACACCGTCGAAACCTGGTACAACGTCGCGCCCATCATCTCCAAGGGCGCGGG
>JACQZT010000171.1 GCA_016213755.1 Acidobacteriota bacterium
CGGGAGTTTACAATCCGACGCTGTGGGTGAAGGCGGCCAGGTGTTCCAGTCTGGCTCCTGCCGCGCCCGAGTCGATCGATCGGGCGGCCAGTGCGACGCCCTCCTCGAAGCCCGCCGCCCGGCCGGCCGCCACCAGCGCCGCGGCGGCGTTCACCAGGACTATGTCGCGGCGGGGCCCGGTCTCGCCGTCGAGAATGGCGCGGGCGATGCGGCTGTTTTCGTCGCGGTCTCCGCCGGCCAGATCTTCCGCCCGCGCGCGCGCAACGCCGAAATCTTCCGGTGCCAGCGTGCGCGGTGTTACCTCGCCCTGCGAGATCTCGAAGGCTTGCGTCTGGCCGGTGGTGGTGTTCTCGTCCAACCCGTCCGAGCCGTGCACTACGAAACCGCGTTCCAAACCCAGCGCGGCCAGCGCTCGGGCCATGAGTTCGGCCGCGGGGAGCGAGGGCGCGCCTGCCAGTTGCGCCGTCGCGCCCGCCGGGTTGGCCAGCGGTCCCAGCAGGTTGAACACGCTGCGCATTTTGAGTTCGACGCGCGCCGGCTGGGCGTACTTCATGGCCGGATGCAGCGCCGGGGCGAACAAGAACCCGATGCCCACTTCGCGGATCGAGCGGCCCGCCGCCTCGGGCGATAAGTCGATTCTCACGCCCAGCCCTTCCAGCACGTCGGCGCTGCCGCAGCGGCTGGAGATCGACCGGTTGCCGTGCTTGGCCACCCGCACGCCCGCCCCGGCCACCACCAGCGCCACCACGGTCGAGATGTTGAACGTCCCGGCGTTGTCCCCGCCGGTGCCGCAGGTGTCCAGAAGCGGCGGCGGGCCGCCGTCCACGCGCGCCGCGCGCGCCCGCATGGCGCGGGCAAAGCCGAGCACCTCGTCCGGGGTCTCACCCTTCATCCGCAAAGCCACCAGAAACGCCGCGATTTGCGCGGTGGTGGCCTGGCCCGAGAGGATGAGCGCCATGGCCTGTTCGGCCTCTTCGGCGGACAGGCTGGCGCGGTCGACCACGCGGTGGAGGATAGCGAGAAACGTCATGATATAGTGAGTACTTACGAATACTAGCACAGGACTAAATCCATGAAAATTCACGAATACCAGGCCAAGGCCATCCTGGCCGCCAGAGGTGTTCCTGTGCCGCGGGGCAAGATTGCCTACACCGTCGACGAGGCGGAGGCCGCGGCACGCGAGCTGGGCGGAAGCGTGGTGGTGAAAGCGCAAATCCACGCCGGCGGGAGAGGCAAGGGGGGCGGCGTCAAAGTCGCCAAGGACGCCACCGAAGCGCGCGAGATTGCCAAGAAGATTCTGGGCATGACGCTGGTGACGCACCAGACCGGTCCCGGGGGACGGCTGGTCACCCGCGTGCTCATCGAAGAGACCCTGCCCATCAAGCGCGAGCTGTACCTGGGCGTGGTGCTCGACCGCGCGCTGGGCAAACTGGTCTTCATGGCTTCCGCCGCCGGCGGGGTCGAAATCGAGGAAGTGGCCGCGCGCACGCCGGAACTGATCCTGAAAGCCGTCATCGAGCCGGGCCACGAGCTGGCCCCCTTCCAGGCGCGCAAGCTGGCCTTCGGCATCGGGATTCCGGCCGCCAGCGTCGGCGCGGCGGCGAAGGCCATGACCGCTCTGGTGAGCGCTTACCAGGACATTGACGGCTCGCTGGCCGAGATCAACCCCTTTGTGCTCACCGCCGACGGCCGGGTCTTTGCGCTGGACGCCAAGATTACGCTAGACGACAACGCGCTCTACCGCCACAAGGACCTGGTCGAGCTGCGCGACCTGCACGAAGAGGACCCGCTCGAGGTGGAAGCCTCACGCTTCGGCCTCAATTACATCAAGCTGGACGGCACTGTGGCCTGCATGGTCAACGGCGCCGGCCTGGCCATGGCCACCATGGACATCATCAAGTACGCCGGCGGAAACCCGGCCAACTTCCTGGACGTGGGCGGCGGGGCCAGCGCCGAACAGATCCGCAGCGCCTTTCACATTCTGCTCTCGGACAAGAACGTGCGCGCGGTGCTGATCAACATCTTCGGCGGCATCCTGCGCTGCGACACGCTGGCCACAGGCGTCGTGGAAGCGGCGCGTGAGCTGAACGTGCAGGTTCCCATCGTGGTTCGCATGGAGGGCACCAACGTCGAACTCGGCCGCCGGATTCTGGCCGACTCGGGGCTGAACTTCACTGTGGCCGACAATATGAAGGACGCCGCGGAGAAAGTGGTGGGGCTGGCGCAATGAGCATCCTGATCAACGAAACGACGCGCGTGCTGGTGCAGGGCTTCACCGGCCGCGAGGCCACCTTCCACGCCCAGCAGGCCCTGGCTTACGGAACGAAGATCGTGGGCGGAGTGGTGCCCGGCCGGGGCGGCCAGAAGCATCTCGATTTGCCCGTGTTCGACACCGTCGAGCGGGCGGTGCGCGAAACCGGCGCGGACGCGAGCGTCATCTTCGTCCCTCCGGCCTTCGCCGCCGACGCAATCATGGAGTCCGCAGACGCGGGCCTGCCGCTCACCGTCAGCATCACCGAAGGCATTCCCACCGCCGACATGGTGCTCGCATGGCAATTCCTCGGCAGCCGCACGACGCGCCTGATCGGGCCCAACTGCCCGGGCATCATCTCGCCCGGCCAGTGCAAGATCGGCATCATGCCGGCGCACATCCACAAGCGCGGCCAGGTGGGCGTGGTTTCGCGCTCGGGCACGCTGACCTACGAAGCCGTGGGGCAGCTCACGGCGCTGGGCATCGGGCAATCCACCTGCATCGGCATCGGGGGCGATCCCATCATCGGCACCACGTTTCTGGATGCCTTGCAGTTGTTCAACCAGGATCCCGGCACCGCCGCCATCGTCATGATCGGCGAAATCGGCGGCAACGCCGAAGAGACCGCCGCGGCCTACGTGGCGGCCCACGTCAAGAAGCCGGTGATCGGTTTCGTGGCCGGGCAGACCGCCCCGCCGGGCCGCCGCATGGGCCACGCCGGAGCCATCATCTCGGGCGGCTCGGGCAAGGCCTCGGACAAAATCACCGCTATGCGCGCCGCCGGCATCACGGTGTGCGACACGCCGGCCGAAATCGGACAAAGAGTAAAGGAACGTCTCGCCCCATGAGTCTCGAACGCACACTCGCTATCGTCAAGCCCGACGCCGTGGCCGCCGGCCAGGCCGGCCGGATTCTCGCCCTGATCGAGGAGCGCGGTTTCCGCATCCTGGGCCTGGGCCTGACGCGCCTGCGCACCGAACAGGCGCAGGGCTTTTATGCCGTACACCGGGAACGGCCGTTCTTTGACGGCTTGGTGCGCTTCATGACCGAAGGGCCGGTGATCGTCGCCGTGCTGGAAGCCGAAGACGCGGTAAAGAAGTGGCGCGACACGATGGGCGCCACCAATCCGGCCCACGCCGCCGAGGGCACCATTCGCAAGCGTTTCGCTCAATCCATCGAGCGCAACGCCGTGCACGGCTCCGACTCGATCGAGAACGCGCGCATCGAGGTGGGGTTCTTCTTCAGCGCGGCGGACCTGATTTGAGGTATAACAGCGGCGTGGAACGCCGATCTTTTCTCACCGCCGCCGCGGGGGTGTTTTCCCTGCCCTCGCTCAGCGCCGCCATCCAGAACGCCGCTTCGGCCTATCGCCGGCCGAAGCTGAAAATCACCGACGTGCGCACGGCCATGGTGCGCGCTCACGGACTCCAGGTCCACGTCCGGGTCTACACCGACCAGGGATTGATCGGCCAGGGAGAAGCCACCGACTCGGCCGCCGGAGTCGTGCCCCTGATCGCCGGCTTCAAGCGCATGCTGATGGGCCGCGACCCGCTCAACGTGGAGGCCATTTTCGAAAGCATCCGCACGGGCGGCATTTTTGCCGGCGCCCAGGGGGGCCAGTACGTCACCGCGCTCACCGGCCTCGAAATCGCGCTGTGGGACCTGGCCGGCAAGGCGCTGGGGCTGCCCGTCTACCAGTTGCTGGGCGGCAAGGTCAGAGACCGCGTGCGCATGTACTGCGACTCGCAGCACCATCACCCCGACGACCCGCAAGCCAAGGCCAAGCTCCAGGAAATCGAGAAAATGGGTTTCACGGCCGTGAAATTCGACCTCGATGAAGGCGCCGATCCGAACCGCTGGGACCGCGTGAACTGGACCGCCTCCAACGCCGAGATCGACCGCATGGTGAAGGAGGTGGCTTTCGTGCGCGGCGTGCTCGGCAAACGCACCGACGTCGCCGCCGACATGCACGGCCGCTACGACATGACCACCGGCAAGCGGGTGGCTCGCGAACTGGAGCCATTCAAACTGCTGTGGCTGGAGGAACCCGTGCCGGCCGAGAACGTCGACGCGCTGCGCGAAGTGCGCGCTTCCACCGTCACCCCCATCTGCGTGGGCGAGAACCTGTTCCTGCGCCACGGCTTCCGCGAGGTGCTCGAAAAGCGCGCCGCCGACATCCTCATGCCCGACATCCAGAAGTGCGGCGGGTTGCTCGAAGCGCGCAAGATCGCCGACATGGCCCACACCTACTATGTCCCGGTGGCGCCGCACTGCGTGGTTTCGCCCATCGGCACCATGGCCTCCTGCCACGTCTGCGCGGCCATCCCCAATTTCCTGGTGCTGGAGTGGCACTGGATCCCGCGGCTGGAGTTGTGGCGCGAGTTCGTCAAGGAAGGCGAAATCATCGACAAGGGCTTCGTGACGGTCACCGACCGCCCCGGCCTGGGCGTGGAGATGAACGAAGCCGCCGCCCGCAAGGCGCAGGTCCCCGGCACGGGGTGGTTCGAGGCCTGAGCGCGGAGCCAATCTTTCATTTTTCCTCCTCCAGTCCCGCTCCCCCCCGTGTTTTGTGTGTGTTGCGTGGTTCGAGAGTCGCAGTTTCTCGAATGGCGGTTGGAGGGTGGCCTGGAACTCGCCGTTCTGCTAGGTTGCGGTGCTGATGATGATCTTGAGGAGTCGTCTCTGCTCGGACGGGGGCTGTGTCGGGAATGCGTTGCAGAGGTTGCTGATGTTTTCGATCGCGCTGATCGCGTCCTCGTAGCGCTGGCTGGTGGTCTGTAGGTCGGTGATCTTCGCCTGGAGGCTTGCTTGTTCTGCTCGCCAAACGTTGGCTTTCTCGTCGTAATACGCGGTTGTGATGCGTCCGTCGAGCTTGTCCAAGTACATCGCGTCCAAGCGCGCGGACAAGCGGTCGTACGCTGCTGTTGCGGTCCGGAATGCAATCGACGATGCCTCAGAACGCGCAACGCCAAGGCACGAGGCTGGAGAGCGCTGGCGGTTTCTTTTCCGACTCGTTGTGGAGAAGCACAAGAAGGGAGCGCGAATGGTGCTTGACTCGCTCGTGGACGAGCTAATTCTCGCTGGCTGCTCGCGGGACCAAGCTGAGATCATGATTCGCAGACTGTTAGAAAGGGACGTGCTTGCCGAGTTTTCAGAGGAGGGGAAGAGGTGCGTTGTGCTGAACGCCGACAGCGAGACCCTTCAGCGCGCTTAACATGATCAATTCTGGTTACTTGCCCTTGTTGGAATAGGGAGTCGACATTGCGGCGTTTCTGTCGGACTTGCCCGACAGCCCCGTAGCTGCCCAGGCGCCGGGCTGGAGCGCTCTACTTGCGCCGTATGTCGAACATACGGAACGGGTTAGCGTCGTTTGGGCGTGTCCCGTGTCATAGGGCGACGGTTCTAAAGTCGTCCAGGGTGGGGAGCCACTCTGTGTGTGGTTCTGCGTGCCGGTTCGACGAGGCGCGCACTGCCATGACCTACAGCGGGATCCACGCGAGCCGGTTGCGCCACTCCTCGGCATTGCTGGCGGCCCAGACCAGCACCAGGTCCTCGACGGCGATGTCGACGGCGATACCGATGGGTACGGCCTTGGGCACTACAATTACACCCGAGCTCGTTCGGGCCACTATGTATTGCGAGAAGTGGCGCGGCATAGTGCGCCGATCATGAGTAACAAGAACACGTCCCGCGTCGGCGGACTTTTGCAGCACCTCCGGATCGGGGAGTCCCCATAGGTCCGATTCCGCGGCAAGTTGGAAATCTATGCCCGGCTGCCGCCGTTTAACACCGCGGACGATTCGGGCATCCAAGTCGGCGTCAGCCTGGAATCTGACTCTCATGACGGACCCGCTTCAGCCGCGCAATCAGGCCGGCGTTCCGCTGGCGCGACTCCGCTTGCATTTCTCCGGACAGCCGTTCCCCTTCGCGGAGGTAATCTTCCACCGCTCGCTGATTGGCGAGGTAGCAGGCAATGACCCCGCAGACCTGCTCCAGGGTCAGCGCGGGGAAGTTCTCCGCGATGCTCTCTGGCGAGAGACCTTCCTGGAAGCAAGAAACGATGGAATCCAGCGAGACGCGGCTGCCAGCCACCCGGCAGGCCCCTTCCACAGTCTCCACATAGTCTCAACCGCTCCCTGACGGCCGGCCAGGAGGCCAGCCCTACTGGAAAAGCTTCCGGTCGCGGCGCAGGAAGGCCGGGGTGTCGATTTCCTCGAACAGGGAGGGGGTCTCCGCGGGTTCGAGAACCGGCGGCGGTCCGGGCAGGGGTTCGGGAACGGCCGGTTCGGGCGGCGCGAATGCCGCCTCCTCCGCGGGTTCCGGTTCCGGCGGCGGCAACGGTGCGGGTTTCGGCGCCGGCGCGGGGCGAGACGCGGGCAGCGCCGAGCGCCGCTCGAACTCGGGCAGGGAGGGCCGCTCGAAGCCGGTGGCGATGACGGTGATTTTGACCTCGTCGCCCATCGATTCGTTCATCACCACGCCGAAGTTGATCTGCACGTCCTCGTTGTC
>JACQZT010000172.1 GCA_016213755.1 Acidobacteriota bacterium
CGGATTGCGGCCCTTCGATGTGTTCACCGGAGTGATCGACCGCGTGCGCGCCGGCGTGGTGGTGGCGCAGGAGCCCAAGCTCACCTGGCTCCCCATGAACGCGCCCGAGGCGGAATCGCAAATCGCCAGCGGCATCTACAAGCTGGAAGACAACCGTTACCGCTGGACCGCGGGCCGCGCCGTGGTCCTGTTGAAGTCGCCCGCCGCGGCTGCGCCCCTGGCTGCGACGTTCTTCATCCCGGACGCCGCACCCGCGCGCCGCGTAACGCTGTGGCTGGACGGCGCGCCGCTGGTCGAGCGCACGTACTCCGCACCGGGTCTCTATACCCTGTCGTCGCCGCCGGTGCTCCCCAAGGGACCGGCGGCCAGCGCCGCGTTTACCGTCGACAAGACCTTTTCGCCCGCCGGCGACCAGCGTGTGCTGGGCGTGATATTGAGCGGGATCGGATTCGGAAAGTAGTCGCCCTGCAGGTGTACCACCTGGACGTTGGGTCCCCGCGGCGCCCACACCACCGGGTCGGTGGGTCCGAACAGCGCGATCACGGGCGTCCCCACCGCTGCCGCCAGGTGCGTGATGCCGGAATCGTTGCCGATGTAAAGGCGCGCACTTGCCAGCCAGCAGGCCAGATCGTACAGGTCGTCGAAGCGGACGGCGCCATCGAGTTGCTCCTCCGGCCCTGCGCACCACTGGCAAGGTTCCACGATGGCCGCCAGCCGGCGGAAGTTTTCAAGCGGCCAGTTCTTGCGCGGACTGCCGGAAAGCGGATGGATCGCAGTGAACCCGCCCCCCTGCCGCGGGCACGCGATGCGCGGCACGGCCCCGCAAGACCGGGACGAAACCGTGCGCGCCTGCGCCAGGAAGAAATCCGCCGCGTGTACGCCCGGGACTTCCGGCGGCAGCGCGTCGAAGAAAGTGAACGGCAGGCCCAGCCGCGCCACCTCCGCGCGGAATTCCGCGCGTCCGGCGCCGTACCAGGAGACGATCGAATCGAAGCCGCGCAGCCTTGCGATCAGAGTTGCCGGCGGTGGGCGGTCCGGCAGGCCCAGCAGGTCGATCCCCGTCGAGGCGATGGAATGCACGGCGTCGAAGGTGCGCACCAGCGGCACGTTTTGCGCCGCCACCCACACCTCGGTCGCCTCCGCGCGCAGGCACTCCAGCGCCGGAAGGGACAGGATGCAATCGCCGATGGCGCCGGGGCGGACGATCAGCCGCCGCAACTACGCCTTCCTGAGGTCGACGGCCTGCTTCTGGACTTTGCGCACGGCTTCGGCGATCTGCTCCATTTCGCCGCGCGAGGCCAGCAGCACGTTCTGCGTCAGCCAGACGGCCTCTTCGCACAGCCGGTCGTTGGCCGGGCAGTGGTTGTTCGACTCCCAGGCTTTAATGTAATCGCGCGAGTAGACCGCCTGGAACCCGCGCGAGTTGAGCACGTTCTTGAGGAACGGTTCCTTGTTGAGCGGCGAGTAGCCGCTCGAGGCCGGCACGCCCTCGGCGCCCAGCGCCTTCAGGAAGGTGGCGCGCGGGATGCCGGCGAAGGCGGCCTTGTCGTAACGCAGCATGTACAGGTGATAGGCGTTGCGCGTGCAGCCCTCGTACATCTTGGCGGGGGCGATGCCGGGGATCTGGCGCAGCATCGAGGTCAGGTACTGCGCGTTCTGCTCGCGCATCTTGGCCTGCTCCTGGAGCCGGGTCATGCCGCACAACAGCAGCGTGGCCTGAAACTCGGTCATGCGCAGGTTGGCGCCGTTCAACTGGTAGCTGAAGTTGTAGCTGTCCACTTTGCGCCCGCGGCCGTTGTTATGGAAGGCGTAGCAGCGCTCGATGATTTCGGGGTCGTTGGCCAGCACCGCGCCGCCTTCGCCCGAGCTGAGGTTCTTGGACACCTGGAAGCTGAAGCAGCCGGTGGCGCCCAGCGTGCCCGCCCTCTTGCCGCGCCACTCGGCCAGGTGGGACTGGCAGGCGTCCTCGATCACCGGGATGTTGCGCTTGCGCGCCACGGCGAGAACGGCGTCCATGTCGGCCACCGAGCCGCCCAGGTGGACCGGCATGATGGCGCGCGTGCGCGGCGTGATGGCGGCTTCGATCTTGCGCGCGTCGATCTGCGAGGTTTCGATGTCGCTGTCGACGAACACCGGCACGGCGTTGCGCATCAGCACCGAGTTAATCGTCGCCACGAAGGTGTAGGGCGGCACGATCACCTCGTCGCCCGGCCCGACGCCCAGCGCCGCCAGCGAAACGATCAGCGCGCTGGTGCCGTTCATGGTGGCCAGGCAGTGCCCCGCGCCGGTCAGCTTGGCATAGGCGGTTTCGAAGCGGCCCACTTGCGCGCCGTTGCCGCGGAACCATTTCCGGTCCCGGAGCACGGTCATCCATTCCTTCTCGTCCAGGGCGTCGATGCGCGGCCAGGCCGGGAAACTCCCCGAGCGGACCGGCGCTCCGCCCAGCAGGGCGAGCTTCGTGTTCTGTCCCGAGGCGACGACGGCCGGGCCGGCGGCGGTGGCGGCGACAAACTTGCGGCGCGATAGCGGTTGATTCATTCCAATTTCCCTCGTTCATCGCTATGTTACTCTCTTTTTTGACGCTCAACAACGAGATCGTCGCCTGCCGGCGATGCCCCCGGCTGGTCCAGCACTGCCAAAGCGTGGCGCTGGTCAAGCGCCGCGCCTGGCGCGACTGGGACTACTGGGGCCGGCCCGTGCCGCCCTTCGGCGACCCTCGCGCCGAGCTGCTCATCATCGGGCTGGCGCCCGGCGCGCACGGCGCCAACCGCACCGGCCGCATGTTCACCGGCGACCGATCGGGCGACTTTCTGTTCCGCGCGCTCCACGATACTGGCTTCGCCTCGCAGCCTGAGAGCCGCTCGCGCGACGACGGATTGGGACTGCACAACGCCTATATCACCGCCGCTGTGCGCTGCGCCCCGCCCGGCAACCAGCCGGCGCCGGAGGAGATCCGCGCCTGCCGGCCGTTCCTGGAGCGTGAACTTGAAATGCTCAACCGCGTGCGCGTGGTGGTCGCGCTGGGAAGGCTGGCCTTCGACGTCTATCTTTCCATCCTGAAGGACGGCGGCCTTATCGCCAGCCGCGCGGCCTTCGAGTTCGGCCACAACCGCGAACACCGCACGGCGCCGGGCCTGCCGCCGCTCATCGGCTCGTACCACCCCAGCCGGCAGAACACCTCCACCGGACGGCTGACCCTGGCCATGCTGACGGACGTTTTCCGCCAAGCGCGCCAGTTTGTGGATAATTGAGAGAAATGGATACGTTCAACCAGAACGGCCGCCCTGGCGGCTGCTGGCGCTGGGTCGCCGTTTGCTTTTTCCTCGCTCTGGCCTATTCCGCGGTTCGATACCACGTGTTCGGCGGTGTCCCTTGGACCCATCTGCCCTTATACACGGTCAACAAGGCGGTGGCATTCTCGGCGGCCGTGCTGCTGGCGGGTATCTGCCTGTTCCGGCCATCGAACGGCGTCGCCATGCGCACCGGCCTGACCGCCACCGGGCTGGCGGTCCTGCACGCCCTGATGGGCGCGGTGATGCTTTCGCCGAGCTACTATCCCAAGCTGTACGACGCCGGGGAATTGACGCTGGCCGGCGAACTCGGCGTGCTGTTCGGCTGCATGGCGTTCGTCTTGCTCGCCATTCCGGCCATCGCCTCGATTCCTTCGGTCCGTGAAAGTCTGTCCGCCGGCCGCTGGAAGACCTCCCAGAATGTGAAATACCTGGTGCTGGCGCTGGCCGCGCTTCACGTCACGGCCTTGGGTCTGAAGGGCTGGCCGAAACCGGACACCTGGTCGGGCGGGATGCCGCCCATCACGCTGCTCTCCTGCATCGCGCTTTTGGCGGCGCTGGCGGCCAAGATCCTGCGTAACCGTTAAAAACTGCGCACACCCAGCGCGGCGATGTCGTCCACGCGCAGGGTTTCCTTGACCACGAAGGGCTCGCCGTAGCGCGTGCCGATCAGGTTGCCATAGAAACGGGCGACGGCGGCCAGGCGCTCGCGGATCTCGGCCTCGCTGGGGAATAGCGCGCCGCCTTCGGCCCGTTCGCCGTATTGGGACTCGTAGGCCAGCAGCGCCTGCATGCGGCGTTCAAACTGCGCTGTGACATCCACCACGAACGACGGCGTCACGTGAGCGTAGATCGAAGAGTAGACGATTTTGAACGGCCGGTGCGGTTCGGTGCTCGAATCGATTTTGCGCAGCCCGGCCAGGAAGCAGGCCTCGTAGCCGATTTCGCCGGCCCGGTAATGGTCCGGGTGGCGTCCTTCCCAATACGGCAGGACGACCACGCGCGGGCGCAGGCGGCGGATTTCGACGGCCAGCGAGAGGCGCACGGCCAGCGTGTTCTCCAGGCGCGCGTCGGGCAGGCGCAGGTTTCCGCGCCAGGCCAGCAGCAGGTGGCGCGCCGCGGCCTCGGACTCGGCGATGCGCGTCTCGGGCGTTCCGCGGGTGCCCATGTCGCCCGCGGTCAGGTCCAGCGCGCCGGTGCGGTAGCCCATTTCGGCGGCCTTGATCAGCGTGCCGCCGCAAGTCTGTTCGATGTCGTCCGGGTGGGCCGCGATGGCCAGAATATCGAGGTCCTTCATGAGGCTTTCACCAGTGCAAATCGCGGCGCCGTCCGTGCGGCGAGCGGGTTCCCATGACCAGAATCAGCACCATGCCGGTGACGAACCCGCCCACGTGGGCAAACCACGCCACGCCGCCCTGCGAGAGGTGCGAGTAGCCCACCGAGCCGACGCCGCTGAAAAACTGGATTACGAACCAGTACAGCAGAATGAAGACCGCCGGCACCTCCACCGTGGTGAAAAAGACAAAGATCGGGATCAAGGTCAGGATGCGCGAGTGCGGGAATTTGATCACATAGGCGCCCATGACGCCGGCGATGGCCCCGCTGGCCCCCACCAGCGGCACGCGTGAACCCTGGCTCATGACGACTTGCGCCAGCGCGGCGGCCACGCCCGCCAGCAGATAGAAAAGCAGGTACCGGCCGTGCCCCAGCACGTCCTCGACGTTGTCGCCGTAGATCCACAAAAACCACATGTTGCCGATCAGGTGCAACCAGCCGGCGTGCAGGAACATGGAAGTCACCAGGGAGGTGTAATGCAAGCGGTCGGGAATGGCGCCGAACTCGGCGATGAAGTGGTTGAGCGAAAAGCGGTCCAGCGACACCTGGTACAGGAAGACCAGCACGTTGACGACAATCAACCCAATGGTCACCACCGGCGGGGAGTAGCTCGGTTGAGTGTCGCGAAGCGGGATCATGGCATCAGCCGGCCTGGCAGCGGGTCGCGAAATCCTTGTGCGCGCGGCGCTCGGCCCGGCTCATCAGCGCCCGCGCCGCCTCGGCGCCCTGGATGCCGCCGCGCGCGCCCACCGCGGTGCAATTCAGCGCCGCCATGGCATTGGAGAAATCCAGCGATTCCTGTAACGGCATCCCTTCGAGCACAGCATAGCAGAAGGCTCCGTGGAAGACGTCCCCGGCGCCGGTGGTGTCCAGGCAGTTCACCACGAAGGCGGGCGAATAGACGAACCGCCCGCCGGCGCGCGCCAGGGCGCCGTGCGCTCCCAGGGTCATGGCCGCCACGCGAATACCGTATTCCTTCTGCATCAATTCCAGCGCTTTGAACGGATCGCGCTCGCTGGTCCATTGGGTCGGGAACTCGGAACTCGCGATCAGGTAATCCACCAGGGGCAGCACGCGCTCGAAGCCATGATAGATGGTATCGACGTCCACCGTCACCGGAATCCCGCGCTCGCGCGCCAGCTCCGCCGCGCGCTCGACGGCGGGCGTGTCGTGGCCGTCGATGTGCAGCAGGCGCGCGCCGGCGATCTTCTCCGGCGTGATGGAAGAGGGTTCCAGGCGCAGGCAATCGTCGCGACGCCACAAGACGGTGCGCTCGCCGGTGGAGCGGTCGATGAGGATATAGGCCGTCTGGTTGGGGCAGCCGGGGCGCACCTCGACGTCCTCGAGGTCGATGCCGGTCTCCCGCAGGCTGGCCAGTTGCACCCGCCCGCGCTCGTCGTCGCCCACGGTTCCGATGTATTTCACCCGCAGTCCCAGGCGCGCGCAGGTGACCATGGCGCTGGCCACCTGTCCGCCCGGACTGAGGATCTCCTCGTCGAAAGCGATCTTGCCGGCATAGGCCGGAAAGTGCGGCAGCAGAATCAGGGTGTCGGTGGCGTTCAAGCCCACGCCAACCACGTCGAAGCGGGTCATCGATTCATTTAAGCACGCGCGGCTACGCCTGCTGCTCCCCCTCGAGCTCGGCTTGCTCGGCAGCGGCCGGGCCGGCGGCCTGCGCTTCGGCAATCCAGGCCAGCGCCTGTTCGGCGTGCTCCTTCGCCACCCGCAGTTCCACAGGCAGGCTCGGAATCACGCTGGCGGCGACATTCACCACCGGGATTCCGTTCGCTTCCAGAATCGCCTGGATCTCCATGGCCTCCATCTCGGCCGTGATGGCGTCGGAGGCGAAGACCGTCACCAGCTCCAATTCGCTGGGAGGATTGGCCGTGTCTTGGGTTTCGTCTTCCATACTTCGAGGATACTCTGAACGAACCGCGCGAAAAGGCGCTATACTCATAAGTGACGGTTGTAGAAGCTATTCTCTGTCCTCTGGTGTCTAGCCCTACCTGATCGCTTTCCCAAGCACTCAATGAATACTTTTTTGGATTTACCTCTCTGCCCTGCTTTGCAGGCAGGCTTGGCGTCCGCCAAGCTGACCACGCCCACTCCCGTTCAAGCGGCCGCCATTCCCGCGGCTCTGGCGGGACGCGATGTTTTGGCAACCGCCCAGACCGGCACCGGCAAGACGCTCGCCTTTCTGCTCCCCATCCTCGAGAAACTCCGCCTGTCGCAGGCCAATGGCGTGCAAGCCCTGGTGCTGGTTCCGACGCGCGAACTTGCGATGCAGGTCGTCGACGCCCTTCAGTCGCTGCGGCGCAGTACAAAGGTCGAAGGCGCCCTGGTGGTGGGCGGACTGCCGGAGTCCCGGCAGCTTGCGGCCATCCGGGCCGGCGCCCGGCTGATCGTGGCCACACCCGGCCGCCTGGAGGATTTTCTGGACCGGAAACTGGTCCGCCTTTCGGGCGTCGAAATGCTGGTGCTCGACGAAGCCGACCGGATGCTCGACATGGGTTTTCTGCCCGCCATCCGGCGGATCTTGAAAGCGCTGCCCGTGAAACGGCAGACGCTGTGCTTCTCGGCGACGCTTGAGAAATCCACTCTGCCGTTTGTCCGCGAAACGCTGAACGACCCCGTGCGGGTCGAGATCGGCTCGACCTCGCAGCCCATCGACCAGGTCCGGCTGCAATGGTTCGAGGTGGCCTCCGATCAGAAGGCCGACCTGCTGCACGATCTGCTGGGCCGGGAGACCGGCACGTTCCTGGTTTTCGCGCGCACCAAGCACGGAACCGAGCGCCTGGCGAAGCGCCTGGTTCGCGGTGGCCACGAGGCCGCCATGATCCACGGCGACCGCAGCCAGAGCCAGCGCACGGCGGCCCTGCGCGGTTTCCAGAGCGGACGATACCGTGTGCTGGTGGCCACCGACATCGCCGCCCGCGGCGTCCACGTCGACAACATCGCGCACGTAGTGAACTACGACCTGCCGCAGGCGCCGGAGGATTTCATCCACCGCGTGGGCCGCACCGGGCGCGCCTCGGCACGCGGCGTCGCCTCGACGTTCGCCTCGCGCCAGGAATCGGGTGAGATCCGCAAGCTCGAGCGCGCGCTCAAACTAAAGATGGAGCGGCAGCCGGCCGCTGTGCGATAGAATTGAGTTGTCCTCACCATGATCGATCAGCACCCCAAAGGCAGTAGCGCCCGTATTCTGCTCTCCTCCGTCTTCGGCCCGTACGCGCAAGACGATCAGTTCGGCAGCCGAACCATCAACCCGATGGAGCTCTACCACAACCAGGTGACGCGGGCGCAGGGCGCGTTTTCCTTGCGCCGTTTTCACCGCTCCTGGGGCATCATGATGATTCAGGAGAACATCTCGGCGCCCTGCGCGGTGCTGGATTTCCCCACCCGCAAGGCGTTCGAGCGCGAGCTCACCCGCAACCGCTACGACATTGTGGGCATCTCGTCGATCATCGTGAACGTGGGCAAAGCGCGCGAGATGTGCCGCATGGTGCGGAAACTCTCGCCGCATTCGACCATCCTCGTCGGCGGACACGTCACGGCCATTCCCGGCGTCGAGCACCTTCTGGACGCCGACCACTTCGTCAAAGGCGACGGCATCGCCTGGATGCGCCGCTACCTGGGCGAGGACGCGGACGCGCCCATCCGCCATCCGGCGCTCTCCTCGGGTTTCGACCTGCGCGTGATGGGCGTCAAGATCCCCAACGGGATCGACACCTCGGCCACCGTCATCTCCTCGGTGGGCTGCCCCATGGGATGCAACTTCTGCACCACGTCCGCCTTTTTCGGCGGCAAGGGCAAGATCCTGAACTTCTACTCCACCGGCGAGGAACTGTTCCGCGTGATGGAGGAGGCGGAAACCAGCCGCAAGATCAAGTCGTTCTGTATCATGGACGAGAACTTCCTGCTCCAGAAGCCGCGCGCGATGGACTTGCTGGCGCGCATGAAGCAGGCCGGCAAGAGCTGGACGTTCAACATCTTCTCCTCCGCCAACGCCATCCGCAAGTACAGCTACGACGAACTTGTGGATCTGGGCATCGCCTCCATCTGGGTTGGCCTGGAGAGCCCGCGGTCGTCCTATTCGAAGCTGGACGGAACGGACACGCTGGTTCTGGCGCGCGAGTTGCGCGAGCACGGCATCATGCTGCTGGGTTCCACCATTTTGGGCCTGGAGCACCACACTCCGGAGAACATCGCCGGCGAGATCGAGCACGCCGTATCGCACGGGACCGACCTGCACCAGTTCATGCTCTACACCCCCGTGCCCGGCACGCCGCTGTACAAGGAAATGGCCGAACAGGGGCGGCTGCTCGACGTCGACCTGGTACATCCACGGGCAGCTCGGCTTCAATTTCCAGCACGCCGCCATCTCGCGCGAGGATTCCAAGAAGTTCCTCGACTGGGCTTTCTTTCGCGATTTCGAGCGCAACGGCCCCAGCCTGTTCCGCATCTGCCGGACGACTTTCGAGGGCTGGAAGCGGTACAAGAACCATCCCGACCTGCGCGTGCGCGAGCGCTTCCAGCGCGAGGCGCGATCGCTCCGGCACGGCTACGCGGCCATGCTGTGGGCCATGGAGCACCGGCTCAAGGAAACCAACGAATCGGTGGCCGGCCAGATCCGTCTGCTGCGCGAAGACCTGGAGCAGGAGTTCGGCCTGCTGGCCGCCGCCGCCGCCCGCCTTCTGGGCCCCATCCTCTCCTGGACCAGCGCCCGCGAAGAACGCCGCCTGGCCGCCGGCCACAGCTACGAACCCCGCACCATCCTGGAACGCCGCAACTGGTTCGGCGAGTAGGAGCGGCTCCGGGGTGCTTTACCGTTTTGGGTATTTCGTCCGTTCAGGCGTGACGACCGCTCACTGAGGAGCCGTCAAGAAATCCGCTGGACAAGTCGGGAGACCTGTCCCACGGGCTCGGAACTGCTTGATCTGACGTGTGGGACATGCCTCCTGGCTTGTCCACTTCGGGAGTCAGTGCCGATTTCTTGACGGCTCCTGAGGCGGCGGCTCAGAAGGATCGCGCTGATTACGCGAGAGTTACCGAGCCGCGCGCGTAAGCAAGCGGTGGTCGGCCCCAAAACGGCTAATATGCACCCAGCAGCCCAGGCTCCGC
>JACQZT010000169.1 GCA_016213755.1 Acidobacteriota bacterium
ATTGTTCACCCGTTTCCTGACGCTAGATTTGACGCCCGCCATCCGGCGGCGCATCCAAGGTAAGAACCGTATGCGGTAGCACCGCAAGTACGGGTCTGTGCGGGGGGTGGCCGGTAACGGCCATCCCTACCGCGACGGTCACCCCGGATCAGGCGGTCAGAGACCTAGCATGGTGCAGATAGCAGATTGGTTTTGGACCACGAGTCGGGACTCGATGCCGCGACGTCCAGCCTGGTGAAGCCGGGCTTTCAGGACGGTCTCGGGCGTATTGCACGCGGTGAGGCAGATTGGGTGGAATCGCGCCTGGGAATTCAGCGCTCCGGGACGGTCCGCAGTGCGGCTGCAATCGTCTGGTTCGAGTGTTTGACGAAGGTTTCGCGCGTGTAGCGGCTCACCCCGGCGGGGGGCAAGTTGCAGCCACGGCTGTTTTGGGGCAGGTTCTCTTTTGTCTGTTGGGCCCGAAATTCTCTCCCTCCGCCAAAACCCCGGATCCCGGCACTTGCCAAGGGCGTCTTAATACAAGAGGATAGTAGGAGGGGGCTGTGTGCGCCCCGGCTGGCAGGGAAACCGAATGAATTCTTCGAATGTCAAAACCGCGGTCTTCTGGGTTGTTTTAATCTGCGTCGCGGTGCTGGTGTGGGTGGTGGTGAAGACGGGCAAGACGCACGTCGAGCAGCCGCTGACCTTCAGCCAGTTCATGGACGCGGTGGAGGCCGGCAAGGTGAAGCAGGTCAGTATCGCGGGCAGCGAGGTGCGGGGCACGTACCGCGACGAGCAGGCGGGGCTGCGGACGCTGGTTCCGGCCAACTACCCGGATCTGTACAAGCTGTTGCGGGACAAGGGCGTCAACGTCGAGATCAAGGATGCGGGCACCAGCAACTGGGTTTCGCTGCTGGTGAATGCGGTGCCCTTCATCCTCCTTCTGGGCTTCTGGATCTTCATGATGCGGCAGATGCAGTCGGGCGGCAACAAGGCGCTGAGTTTCGGCAAGAGCCGCGCGCGGCTGCATTCCTCGCAGCAGAAGAAGGTGACCTTCAAGGACGTCGCGGGCGTCGAGGAGGCCAAGGAGGAACTGCAAGAGATCATCGAGTTCCTGCGCGAGCCGCAGAAGTTCCAGAAGCTGGGCGGGCGCATCCCCAAGGGCGTGCTGCTGATCGGCCCGCCGGGCACCGGCAAGACGCTGCTGGCGCGAGCCATCGCGGGCGAGGCCAACGTTCCGTTTTTCTCGATTTCCGGTTCCGACTTCGTCGAGATGTTCGTGGGCGTGGGCGCCAGCCGGGTGCGCGACCTGTTCGAGCAGGGCAAGAAGAACGCGCCGTGCATCATCTTCATCGATGAAATCGACGCTGTGGGGCGCCACCGGGGCGCGGGCCTGGGCGGCGGGCACGACGAGCGCGAACAGACCCTCAACCAGTTGCTGGTGGAGATGGACGGCTTCGAGTCCAACGAGGGCGTCATCCTGGTGGCGGCCACCAACCGGCCGGACGTTCTGGACCCGGCGCTGCTGCGCCCGGGCCGTTTCGACCGCCGCGTGGTGGTGGGCCGGCCGGACCTCAAGGGCCGCGAGATGATTCTTCGCGTGCACACCAAGAAGACCCCGCTGGGCGACGACGTCGACCTGTCGGTGGTGGCGCGCGGCACGCCGGGGTTCGCCGGCGCGGACCTGGCCAACCTGGTCAACGAAGCGGCGCTGATCGCGGCGCGGCAGAACCGCAAGGTGGTCACGCAGGCGGATTTCGAACTGGCCAAGGACAAGGTGCTGATGGGCGTGGAGCGCAAGTCGCTCATCATCAGCGACGCCGAGAAGCGCAATACCGCCTATCACGAGGCGGGGCACGCCCTGATCGCGTCCTTGATGCCCCACGCCGACCCGCTGCACAAGGTGACCATCATCCCGCGCGGCATGGCGCTGGGCGTCACCATGCAGTTGCCCATCGACGACAAGCACTCCTACAGCAAGGTCTACCTGGACACCCAGTTGGTGATTCTGATGGCCGGCCGCATCGCCGAAGAGAAGTACATGAACCACATCACCACCGGCGCGGGCAACGACATCGAACGGGCCACCGAGCTGGCGCGCAAGATGGTCTGCGAGTGGGGCATGAGCAAGCTGGGGCCTCTCAGCTTCGGGAAGAAAGAAGAGCAGATCTTCCTGGGCCGCGAAATCGCGCAGCATCGGGACTATAGCGAGGCCACCGCGGTGCGCATCGACGAGCAGGTGCGCGAGATGGTCGAGGGGGCCTACGATAACGCCGCCAAGATCATCGACCAACATGCGGACGCGCTGGTGCGGATTGCCGAGGCTTTGCTCGAACGCGAGGTGCTGGATGGCGCCGAGGTGAAGATTCTGATCGAAGGCCCGAAGGCTGTCGCCGAGGTCGCGGAGCCGCCCGAGGGCGGCCCGCAGCAGGTGATCCGGCCCGAAGGCGGGCGGCGCCTGCCGGGTCTGATGGAAGGGGAGCGGCCCCAGCCGGCGTGATCCCCGCTTTTCCGGTTTACCTGTTCGACGTGGACGGCACGCTGGTGGACTCGGCCGCCGACATCTGCGGTGCGGTGCGCGATACCCTGGCCGGCTCCCGGCACGCCGCCATCGGAGACGATTTCCTGCGTCGCTACATCGGTCTTCACCTGGCGGATCTGTACCAGGATCTGTTTCCCGCCTATTCGCCGGATCAAGTCGAAGAGCTGATCGAAACCTACCGCCGCGTTTACCCGTTGCGCAAGCACGGCTCCACGCGCGTCTACGCCGGCGTAGCCGAGACGCTGGCGGCCCTGGGCGGGCGCAAATCGACCGCCACGACCAAGCGCACCTGGCTGGTCAAGGACCTGCTGGAGCAGTTCGGCCTGGCGCAATACTTTGACCACTTGCAGGGCACCGACGGTTTTCCCGCCAAGCCCGCGCCGGACGTGATCCTCACTTCCCTGGCGGCGCTGGGCGCGCGGCCGGAAGACTGCCTGATGGTGGGCGACGCCCCGGCCGACATGGAAGCCGGCCACCGCGCGGGCGTCAAGACTTGCGCCGTTCGCTACGGGTACGGAGACGCGGCCGAAATGGCGCGCTACCAACCCGATTACTGGATCGGCGATCCGCGCGAATTGCTGGGGTAGTTGTCCGCCCTCGAGTTTCTACATCTCGCGCCGCCCGGAGGGCGGACTTCCGCGCGGGGCTTGAGCCCCGCCGGGCGGGACTAACCCGACTTTCGCAGTTCCAGTGAGTTTTGCGGGGGGCGCGGGCCAAAAGTCGTTTGCCTGCAACGCGGGGGTTTGGAAATGGCCTGAGTGAAGACCTGCCCTCTTTTCATGCCGCAGGAATTCTGGCATTCTGCTGCTTCC
>JACQZT010000167.1 GCA_016213755.1 Acidobacteriota bacterium
ATGCGCTGGCCAAACAGGAACTGGAAGAGCGTCCCCGTGCGCGTGCGGGCGGCAAGGGACTGCCCGAACTGGACCGCCTGATCCACGAGCGCATGCGCCTGGGGATTGTGAGCGCGCTGGCCGCCAATCAGTCCGTTACGTTCGGCGATCTGAAACGGCTGCTCAAGACCAGCGACGGCAACCTGAGCGTTCATGCGCGCAAGCTCGAGGACGCCGGTTACATCGCGTGCGACAAGTCGTTTGAAGGCCGCATGCCCAAGACCGAGTACCGTTTGACGGCGGCGGGGCGCAAAGCCCTGGAACGCTATCTCAACCACATGGAAGCCTTAATTCGCGCCATGCGGGAGAAATAGTCCGCACAGACAGCACAGATTAGTAGCCCGTATGCGGGCTGAGGGATAGAGATGCGTCTACATGCCGAGGCAAAGCCCGGTTTGCACGTGGCGATCATCATGGATGGGAACGGCCGCTGGGCCCGGGAGCGGGGCCTGGCGCGCGAGGCTGGGCACCGCGCCGGCGCCGACGCCGTGCGCCGCGTGGTAGAGGCGGCACCCAAGCTGGGCGTGCGCGTGCTAACGCTGTACGCCTTTTCCGCCGACAACTGGAAGCGGCCGCCGCGCGAGGTTTCGGCGCTGATGCGCCTGTTCCGGCTCTACCTGGGCCGCGAAAGCGGCCGCTGCGCCGAGAACGGCGTTCGCATCAGCGTTATCGGACGCCGGGACCGCCTGTCGCCGATGCTGGTGCCGCTCATCGAACAGGCCGAGCGGGAGACGGCCGGCGGGACGAATCTGCACCTGCGCCTGGCCGTGGACTACTCCTCGCGGGAAGCGATTCTGCGCGCCGCCGCCGGCCTGCCCCGGTCCCGCGCGGTCTCGCGCGAGGAATTCGCGCGCCTGCTGGACCAGGCGCAGCACTCGGCGGAACCGGCGGGGGACGTGGACCTGCTGATACGCAGCGGCGGCGAGCAGCGCCTCAGCGATTTCCTGCTCTGGGAGTGCGCCTACGCCGAGCTCAGCTTCACGCCGCGCATGTGGCCGGATTTCGCCGCGGCCGACCTGGAATCGGCCCTGAACGATTATTACCGCCGCGATCGCCGCTTCGGGGCGGTTCCGGCGATCAAGGCCGGTTGAGGGCCTGATAGACCTCGCGCTTAGCCAGACCCCGGCGGCGCGCTACGGCCTTGATGGCGTCCATGCGGTTGAGGCCCTCGCTCATCGCCGCCTCCACCGCATCGGCCAGCGGGGTGGGGTCCCCCAAGGGGCCTTCGGCGCGCGCAATCAGCAGCGTGATCTCACCTTTCACGACCGGCCGGGCGGCCAGGCTCGCGCGCACTTCGGAAGGGCTGCCCGTCAGGAACTCCTCGTGGACCTTGGTCAGTTCCCGCGCCAGCACGACGCGCCGCGGACCCATCAGGCGCTCAATGTCCTCCAGAGTCTCCAGAATCCGGTGCGGCGCTTCGTAACAAACCAGGGTAGCGGGTTCGCCGGCCAGGTCCTCCAACAGTCTCTGCCGCCGCGAGCGCTTGGCCGGCAGAAACCCGGCAAAGTGGAACGCATCGGTTGGCAGGCCGGAAGCCGAAAGCGCCGCCAGCAGGGCGGAAGGGCCGGGAATCGGGACCACCGAAATTCCGCGCTCCCGCGCGGCGGCCACAATCCGGTAGCCCGGATCGGAGATCAGGGGCGTGCCCGCGTCGCTCACCAGCGCCACCGACTCGCCGGCCAGCAGGCGCTCCACCAAGCTGTGGCAGGCGGCTGCCTCGTTGTGTTCGTGGTAACTCACCAGCGGCTTGGAAATCCCGTAATGTGCCAACAACTTGCGCGTCTGGCGGGTATCCTCGCAGGCGATCCGCTGGACTTCTTTCAGGATGCGCAGCGCGCGCAGCGTGAGGTCCTCCAGGTTTCCAATCGGCGTGGCTAATATGTAGAGTACGCCTGTCATCGCGTGCGGGGCGGCAAGCCCACCTCATGTTCTCATATCTGCTATAGTTTAGCGGCGGGCCTGCCGATAAACAGGCTGGAGTTGGTGCGACAGTTCGTGTACTCTGGAATTCAAATGTGAGAGTGACGGCCGACTTCGGGGAGCCGCCTGTGAGCCTGGAAGTGGAAACGGAAACTCCAACTTCGTATACCTGGGAAACCCCGGACAAGCCGATCACCATCCGCCTGGACTTCGACGTGATCGACCAGATTCTGGCGGAAGTGATGCAGGGCTTTGGCGCCGTGCCCCGCCGGGGAGCCGAAGTAGGCGGCCTGCTGCTGGGCAAGATCACCCGGGGCGAGCGGATCGTGGTTCACATCACGGACTTCGAACCGGTGGCCTGCGAACATGCGCGCGGCCCATCCTACCTGCTTTCGGACGCGGACCAGGAACGCCTGTCCGCGGCGCTAGAGCGGTGGGGCGCGGGTTCGGAAGGCGAGAGGGTCTGCGTGGTCGGGTTTTATCGCAGCCACACCCGCGAGGGAATGGCATTGAGCCCGGAGGACTTGACCCTGTACAACCGTTGTTTCCCCTTGCCCGAGCAGGTTTTCCTGCTGGTGAAACCGTTCGCCACCAAGGTCAGCATGGGCGCATTCTTCTTCCGCGAAGGGGACACGGTCCGCAGCGAGTCGAGCTACCAGGAGTTTCCTTTCCGCCGGCGAGAACTGGGCGGCAGCAGCCTGGCCCTGGATCGCCTGGAACCGCCCGAACCTCCGGCGCCAATCGAGCCGGCGCCGGCCCCAACCCCACAGAGTTCCCCTATGTTTGAAATCCAACCGGTTGCCCCGCCGCCCAAGCGGAATGTGTGGATTCCTCTTTCGTTTATCTTCCTCCTGGTGGGAATCGCCTTGGGCTTCCAGGCGGCCATCAGCCTGCGTCCGGCCGGTTCCGCGGCCCCGGCGCGAGACCCGCTCGCCTTGTCGCTGCGGGCGTCCAAGTCGGGCAGTTCCATCCAACTGGATTGGGACCGCCGTGCGCCCGCCATACAGAATGCGCGCGGCGCGACGCTGCAGATTGCCGACGGCGCCTACAGCAAGTCGGTCGACATCGATGCCGGCCAGTTGCTCAATGGCACGGTCATTTACCGGTACTTGACCAGCCGCGTCACCTTCCGGCTGGAGGTGTTTTCGCGCGACCGGGGCAGTGTGGCGGAGGCCCTGGAGTTCCACACCGGCGGCGTTCCGGCTTCCGCTTCCGATGCGCCGTCGCCTTCCGCGGGCAAGGCCCAGTAACCGTCGGCGGGTTCCGCCGGCTCGAAGCGCAGCCGCGATTGGCCCTCGCCGATCGACACACGCACGGCGGAAGCGGGGGCGTCCCACTCGCGCGCCAGCAGCCCGGCCAGCGGATGGATCAGGTGCCGCTCGATCGTCCGGCGCAACTCGCGCGCGCCGTACTCGGGCGCCGCTCCTTGCGACAGCAGGAACTGGCGCGCCTCGGGCGTTACCTCCAGCAGAAACGCCGAGGCGCCGAGGCGCTCCCGAATCAGCGCCTGCAATTCCCCTAACTGGAGTTGCAGGATCGACTCCAGGGCTTCCGGCCCCAGCGGCCGGTAGGTCACGATGGAGTCGATGCGGTTCAGGAACTCGGGCGAGAAGGTTTTGTGCAGGCTGGCCTGCCCCACCCGATCCAGACGCTGCCCGGCGCCGCCAAACCCGATGCCGGGCCGGAGCTCGCGCATCATCTCGCGCGCGCCCACGTTGCTGGTCAGGAAGATGAGCGTGCGCTCGAAATTCACCGGGCTGGCATCGCCCAGCCGCAGTGTGGCGCGGTCCAGCACGCCCAGCAGGATGCGCATCAGGGACGGGGCGGCCTTCTCGATCTCGTCGAACAGCACGATCGACAGGTCCGAGCGGTCGCTGGTTAAGGCGTTGAGCTTCTGCTGCGTGATCCAGGGCTGCGTCTCGCGGTGGCCCAGGTAGCCCGGCGGAGCGCCGATCAGTTTGGCCACCTCGTGCTCCATCTGGAACTCGCCGCAATCGATGCGCAGCAGGCTTTTCTCGCTGCCGTGCAGCAGTTGTGCCAGGACCTCGACGGTGCGGGTCTTGCCGGTTCCGGTCGGTCCCAGCAGCAGGAACACTCCCGCCGGCCTGCCCGGCGGCGCCAGGCCGGCCGCGTGCACTTCAAGGTATGGGACGATGGCCTGAATGGCTTCGGGCTGTCCGACGATTCTCTCGGCGAGGCCGCCGCGAAGGTCAGGGCAGGAAGTCCCCGCTTCCTGTTTCCGGATCCGTGGAATGGCGCTGGTTCTCATGACGCGGGCTGGAACCCGGCCACATTATAGCCACACGAGGGCCCGGGGCAGCTCCTCCGGAGCGCGCGCCGGCCCCCCGGTTGGAGCACTAAACGCAATGATTCCATCGAGATGGAGAAGCTAAAGAAGATCCGAAGAGAGATCTAAACAGCTTGTGAACGCAAATCCGCGGCGCCGCCCGCGCGGCCCGCGGAGATGGGGAGGGGGAACGAGGTTACTTGTGACGATAGGTGATGCGTCCCTTGGTCAGATCGTACGGCGACAGCTCCATGGTGACGCGATCACCCGCCAGCACGCGGATGCGGTTGCGCCGCAGCTTGCCGGCCAGGTGCGCCAGGATGGTTTTTTCCTGATCGGAATCCAGCGTCACGCTGAATTGTCCCGCCGGAAACTTCTCCACGACGGTCCCGGTCACTTCGATGCAATCTTCCTTACTCATTGTCCTCCCAACTTCGAGATGTAAACATTATATCCCACCCAGGCCGTCACAGTTCCCGCCGGGGCGCCGGCGGCGCGCTTTTTTCGAGCGTTTCGCGCCAGATGCTCTTTACTCGCTCGTAGCTGGACTCGAAGCCGTCGCGCAGTTCCCGCGGGGCGATCGACACCAGAACCCGCGCCGCGTCGATGACGTACGGGGCCAGCCGGGACTGGACCACCGACTGCGGCGGCGGCTTGGGCGCGAAAGCCAGCAGTGCCAGCACCAGGGCGATCGAAATCAGCAAACCCCGCAAGAACCCAAAGGCGGCCCCCAGGAGCCGGTCGAGCCAGCCCAGGCCGGCCCACTTGAGCAGCTTCGAGATCAGCCAGCCCACCAGGCTCCCCAGCAACAGAATGCCGAAAAAAACCACCAGGAACCCGGCGAAGTTCGCCAAGCCGCGCGAACTCAGGTAGGGCAGGAAAAACGCTCCCGCCGAGCCGTAAAACCATATCCCCAGAATCAGTCCGATCACCGTCGCGGCAATTCCCACACCCGCCCGCGCGATCCCGCGCAGGAAACCGGCCATCATCGATCCGCACAGAACGATGGCCAGCACGATGTCAAGCCAGTTCACAAGTTCCTTCCGGTCAGCGCCCGATAGGCTTCCTGGTACTTCTCGCTGGTCTTGCGCGCGACTTCCTCGGGCAGCGCGGGCGCCGGCGGCTGTTTGTTCCAGCCGATCGCTTCCAGGTAGTCGCGCACATACTGCTTGTCGTAAGAAGGCTGCGGTCCGCCGGGCCGGTACGTTTCCGCGGGCCAGAAGCGGGAGGAATCCGGCGTGAGCACCTCGTCGGCCAGCACCAGCGTGCCGTCGATGAAGCCGAACTCGAACTTTGTGTCGGCGAGGATGACGCCGCGCTCCGCCGCATAGCCGGCCGCGCGCCGGTAGATGGCCAGCGTGCGGTCGCGAAGCTGAGCGGCCAGATCCTCGCCGATCAGCTCCGCCGCGCGCTCGAACGAAACGTTCTCGTCGTGGCCGGACTGCGCCTTGGTGGCGGGCGTGAAAATCGGTTCTGGCAGCTTGTCGCTCTCCTTCAAACCGGCCGGCAGCGCGATGCCGCACACCGTGCCGTTCTCCCGATACTCTTTCCACCCGGAACCCGACAGGTAACCCCGCGCGACGCACTCGACCTGGATCATCTCGGCGCGCCGCACCAGCATCGAGCGCCCCTCCAACTGGTCGCGGAAGGCGCCGAGCGCGGCGGGAAACTCGTCCACGTCGGCAGAGACAACATGCGCCGGCGTCACGTCCTTGAGGAAATCGAACCAGAACAGCGACAACTGGGTCAGGACCCGGCCCTTGCCGGGGATGCCGGTGGCCAGAACGAAGTCGAAGGCCGAGATGCGATCGGTGGCCACGATCAGCAACTGGTCGCCAAAACGGTAAATGTCGCGGACCTTGCCTCGCGCCACGGGCTCCAGGCCCGGCAGATTGGTTTCCAGCAGAACTTGGTCGGTCATTCGTTTACCCCTTGGAGACTTGCGCCCAGGTAACCTCGCGGCCCTTGACGCAGGCTTCCAGCGCCATCACCGCGGTCAGCGTGCTTTCGGCGGCGGTGAACGCGGCGTTCTCGAGCTTGCCCGTGCGCGCGCCTTCAATGAACTCGTTCACCACGTCCTCGGTGATGTCGTACTTGGTGACGGCCGTTTCGGGCGCGCCTTTGGCGCGGAAGATCGAGTAGCCCTGCCGGGAAACCGTCACCGCGCCCTTCTCGCACATGAACGTTTCCGAGACGTCCTGGTAGCCCGGTGTGCGGAACTGGTTGGCGCTGTAACTGAAGATCGTCCCGTCCTCGAACTGGAAGGTGCAGGCGACGTTGTCGAAGATGTTGCCGTACTGGCGCACCTGCCGGCTGCCGTAACCGGAAACCTTCACCGGGTGCGAACCGGTGAACCAGTTGACGACGTCGATGTTGTGGCAGTCCTGCTCGACCAGGATGTCGCCCGACAGCTCGCGGTAGAAGAACCAGTTGCGGATCTTCTCTTCCGCCTCGGCGTGGCCCTTGACGATGGGCGGTCCGTTGCCCAGCCAGGAGGCCCGCACCATCTTGATGGCGCCCAGCTCGCCGGACTTCACCACGGCGTGCGCCTTGCGGTAGTCCTTGCCGTAACGCTGCTGGTAGTCCACCGTGATGCGCTTGGTCTTGTCGGCCTTCTTGGCCGCCTCGATGACGCGCCGGCAGCCGGCCGGATTGACGCCCGCCGGCTTCTCCATGTAGATGTGCTTGCGGGACGCCACCGCGGCCTCGAAGTGCTCCGGATGCAGGAACGCCGGCGTGGCGATGAGCACCGCATCCACATCGGAGGCGAGCAGGTCTTTGTGGCTCTTGAAGCGCCTGGCGCCCGAGTACTTCTTCCCGGCGGCGTCCAGCTTGTCCTCGTAAATGTCGCAGATGGCGGTCACCTTGGCAAACTCGTTCTTGGCGAAGATGCCGCTCACATACGTGCCCCGGTTCCCGCAGCCGATCAGCCCCAGCGAGAGGGCCGAGTTGGCCTGCGAGCCGCGCACCGATTCCGGTTTGACGATCATCAGGCCCAGCCCTGCCGCGCCCGACGCTCGAACGAATTCCCGGCGGTTGGTGAAAGTAGTCATGACACCGCTCCTTATATGAGATCGCTCCATTATACTGATTGTTTCCGATGAAATTGTCCATCCTGGTGCCGGTCTACAACGAACGCACCGTCGTCGAACGCTGCCTGGCCGCGGTGCTGGCGGCGCCCCTGCCGGAGAGCATGGAGCGCGAGGTGATCCTGGTGGACGATTGCTCGACCGACGGGACGCCGGCGATCCTCGAGCGTCTGGCGGCCTCCGACCCGCGCATCCGCCTGTTCCGCCACGAGCTGAACCAGGGGAAAGGGGCCGCGGTGCGCACCGCCATCGAGCACGCCGGGGGCGATTTCGCGATCATCCAGGACGCCGACCTGGAGTACGATCCGGCCGAATACTCCCGCCTGCTGCGGCCGCTGCTCGACGGCCACGCCGACGCCGTGTTCGGCTCCCGCTACCTGGCCGGCGAGCGCACCCGGGTGCTGCCCTTCTGGCATTCCAAGATCAACGCCTTCCTCACCCTGGTCTCCAACATGTTCTCCAACCTGCACCTCACCGACATGGAAACCTGCTACAAAGTCTTTCGCACCGATCTGCTGAAGAGCATCCCCATCCGCTCCGACCGCTTCGGCATCGAGCCTGAGCTGACCATGAAGTGCGCCAAGCGCAAGCTGCGCATCTACGAAGTGCCCATCAGCTACCACGGCCGCACTTACGAAGAGGGCAAAAAGATCGGCTGGAAAGACGGACTGAAGGCGCTGGTAGTGATCCTGCGTTTCTGGCTCATCGACGATCTGTACGCGCAGCCCTACGGCCGGGGGTTTCTCAACAACATGTCCGGCACGCCCCAGTACCTGAGTTGGATCGCGCGCCTCATCCGCCCCTACCTGGGCGACGCCGTGCTGGAAATCGGCGCGGGCATCGGCCACTTCAGCGCCCGCCTCATGGCGCGCCGCCTGCGCTACGTCGCGGCCGAGAAAGACCCGCTCTACCTGCACGCCCTGCGTAACCGCTTCCTGCGCACGCCCAATGTCGAGGTGCAGCGCTTCGACCCCGATCACCCCGTTGCGGAGCCTCTTCCGTCCGAGGCATTCGGCACCGTTCTGTGCCTCAACGTGATCGAGTACCTGGAACATCCGCGAGAACTCTTGGGAATTCTCCGCGGCGCCCTGCAACCGGGCGGCGACTTGATCGTCCTGGTGCCGCAGGGGCCGGGCCTGTTCGGGACGGTGGACCGCGCGTTGGGCCACAAGCGCCGCTATCGCCGCGCGGAACTCCAGCGGATGCTCGAAGACCGCGGCTTCGAGGTGCGGCAGGTGCATCAGCTCAACAAGGCCGGCAAGCCTTCCTGGTGGCTGTTCGGCAAGCTCCTCCGGCGGAGGCACATCAACAAGTTCACGCTCAAGCTCTTCGACAAGACGGTGTGGGTCTGGCGGCGGCTGGAGTGGCTCCTGCCCTGGTCCGGGCTGTCGCTGGTATGGTGGCGCGAAAGCGAGGCTGAGCGATGCGCGCGGTGGCGCTGGATTACGAGACGCGCCGTCTGGTCGAACGAGACGTGCCCGAGCCGGACCCGGCCGGCCCGCGCGAAGTCCTGCTCCGGGTACACCAGGCGGGCGTCTGCGGAACCGACCGCGAACTGGCGCAGTTCCGCTACGGCTACCCGCCCGCGGGCGTCTCGCACATGATCCTGGGGCACGAAGCGCTGGGGCAGGTAATTGGAACGGGCGAGTGGGTTGTGCCCGTGATCCGGCGCGCCTGCGCGCCCCCCTGCGCCTCCTGCGCGCGCGGCCGGCGCGATTTGTGCCTGACCTCGCACTACCGCGAGCGCGGCATCTTCGGCGCCCACGGCTACTTCTGCGACTGGGCCGCGGACGACCCGGCGGACCTGGTCGGGGTGCCGCCGGAACTTGCAGACCGCGCCGTGCTGGTCGAGCCTATGAGCGTGGTCGAAAAAGCTATCGCCCGCGCCTGTCAGACGCACCCGGGCGAGCCGGCCACGGCACTGGTGCTGGGCGCCGGCCCCATCGGCGTGCTGGCGGCACTGGCGCTCCGACTGCGCGGCTTGGGGGTTTCGCTGGCTTCCCTGGAACCTCGCGATCACCCCCGCGCGCGCCTGCTCGAGCGTGCCGGCATCCAATACTCGTCCATTCCCGACCGGACGCCGCCCATGGCCGACATCGTCATCGAGGCCGCCGGCGCACCCGCGGCCGCGCTGGCCGCGGTCCAGTCGCTGAACCCCCTGGGCGTGGCCGTGCTGCTGGGCGCGCCCGAGATGCCGCCGGGGCTGCCGTTGCTGGATTTCATCGCCGGCAACTGCACCGTGCTCGGCAGCGTGAACGCCGGCCCCGAGTCCTTCGCCGCCGCGGTGGAAGACCTGGCGTGCCTGGATTCGCACGTGCTCGACGCCCTGATCCGGCGCGCCGCTTTCGGCGACTTCGCCGCCTCGATCCTCGGCCCGCCCGGCGAGGCGGTCAAGATCGTGCACATCCTGGCCGAGTGATTCGGCGCTGTTTCCAGGTTTTCTCAAACTTCGCATCAAAGCCGACTTTTTGGTATTTGGGCCCGGCGTCGGGTCTGCGCGGACGAGCTCGGCCGGATTCCGTAACTGGTTCTCTATTAACGGTTTGGCCGGTGGTGCGCGGGATGAATCGTTTCGGCCACTCCCGTGCAAGGAGTCAGGATACTCGCCAGAGAGGGTATCGTGCGAGCAGGAGGAAAGACATGAGAAAATTTGCAGTCTGCCTGGGGGTGACGTTGTTGCTGGCGGCGGTTGCCGCGACGCCCCTGCAAGCCTCCCTGAGTGTGTTCTCGACATACACAGGGACCGTGGGCGTGTCGACCGCGGGCTGGGGCAGCGTAACCAACACCGGAACCATCACCGCCAGCGTGCCGGTCGGCTCGACGGTTCTGGCGGCTTATCTTTACCA
>JACQZT010000168.1 GCA_016213755.1 Acidobacteriota bacterium
TCCGGCGCGGGGACCGGGAACCTCGTTGAAGCCCGCCAGCCCGGTGTTCCCGGTCGAGACGGTATAGCGCCCGATGGCCGCCTGGATGGCGGGCTTGATGAAACAGCTCAGCAGAATCACCCACAACGCGACGTAGCCGACCTCGGCCCCCAGCGTGGTGGTGGCGATGAGTTCGCCCGAGCCGACGATCGACGCGGCGAGAATCATGCCCGGTCCGATGCGCCGCAGAATGGCGAACAGGCCCCGCGGGGGCGGGGTCACATCCGCGTCGTGGTACTCGTACAGGTCTTTGGGTTTCGCGGTCTCGTCTTGGGACATGGGGTTCGTCGAGCCTCAGAGCGCGGCCATGACTTCTTTCAGCAAGTACCGGGCGCCTTCCACTCCGTCCCAGGGGCCGTCCTCATACTCCAGGGCGAAAATGCCCTGGAACTTCGCGCTGGTCATGATCCGGACACAGCGCTGGACGTCCACCTCTTTCCAGCGGTTCCAGTACTTGGCATGCACCGTCGTGTGCGTGTACGGGGCCAGGGCTTCCAGGCCGTGGTAGAGCAGGTACTCGTGCTCCCAGTTGCAGAAGTCCGGGGAGGCTTCGCAGAAGGGGTGATTCACCTCGTCCAGAATGATGCGCACGTTCATCGGGTTGGCGCTCAGTCCCCAGTGGTTTTCGATGGTGACCTTCACGCCCACCTTGCCGCCGTAGTCCGCCATCTCCTTGAACGACTCGATGGCGTGGTTCAAATACTTCACGATCTCGTCGTTCTTGGGATAGTCCTGGGTGGCGGTGGCGTTGGGCGCGATTCTGGGTCCGCCCGTGTTCACGCGCATGGTTTTGGCGCCGAGCTGCGCGCTGCCGTCCAGCCAGCCCTTCGCCACCGCGATGCCGGCCTTGCGCTTCTCCGGGTCCAGGTCGCAGATGTCGCGCGGCGCGTTGTTGGAAACGTGGTGACAGCGGACGCCGGTGGAGGCGATCTTGGCGGCCAGCCGGTCCAGCCACTTCTTGCCCGCGGCGGTGGAGGGATCGAACTCGTAAAAGGTGCGCGTGGACTGCCCGAGGGTCGTCGCGCCGCGGGCGAACATGCTGTCGTCGGCGACGTCGCCGAACAGCGACGACCACAGATCCATGTGGCAGACGCCGGGGAAAACGTCGCGCGTGAACTGGGGGAAGTCCAGCATGGTGATTTCGCCGTACTTCTTCTTCATCGCCGCCGTCGCCGGGTTTGCGCCCCGGCCCGTGCTCCGGCTCTTGAATAGGGAGCGCACCGGCCAGGTGTTGGAAGCGATGCGGGCGAGTTTTTCCTTTTCGGTCAGAAGGCGGGCGACGGAGAAGTTGGGGGCGGCTGCGGCCGCGCCGGCCGCGGTGCGCAAGAATTCGCGTCGTTGAGTCACGGGATTCTCCTGGGGGTGGAATAGGGCCCAGATGCCCAGCATACACGAGAGTGCGACGGTCGGGGCGCGGCCCCTTTCACAGCGGATCTCGGATGGGCAGTCCGGGCAGGCTGGCGAAACGCCGGTCGTGAGTCCAGATTTCCCCGGCTCCCCCCTCGAGCGAAACCAGTGCGATTTGAAGGTCGAAGATGCGGGGCCCGCGAATCCGGAGGTCGCAGGCCAGACGCGTCAGGCGCGCGACGAAACCTTCCCGGGGCTGCAGCACCTGGGCGCCGGCCTGGAACAATCCGGCCAGGAATGCTTCCGCCTCTTCTTCCCGGGAAGGGCGGCCGGAACTGGACGGATGAGTTGCCACGGCCCAGAATTCCGCGGCGCAGAAGGCCGGAATCGCCCATCCAGCCCGGTTGCGGGAGGCCTTCTCGATGGCCCGCCGCGCGGCTTGGTGCTCCGGCAGCGCCGAACGGTGGGCGTACACCAGCAGGTTCGTGTCAAGAGCGATCATGGCGCAGCCAGTCCACCATCCGGGTCCGGTCGGAGACATCCAGGCCCGGCGGCAGACCGCCCTTGACCGTGACCCAGCGGATCGCCGGCCCCCGGCGTTTGGCGCGATCCGCCGGTTGCGCGAGTTCCCGCCGGAGTCCCCGTTCGATGAGGGCGCGAATGGTCGTGCGCCGCTCGGCCGCGAGTTTCTTGACCTCGATCAGCAGATCGTCGGGAAGTTCAACCGTGGTCTTCATACATATTCCCATATTGCCATATTCCTGGGCAGAAGCCTAAGATGAATCGTGGTGTTCGAGTTCGCCGCGTATCGCTTCGAGTTCCGGGCGCTGGACGAGATCCGCTTCCCGCCCGGCAAGAGCGGGAACGTGTTCCGCGGCGCGCTGGGGGAAACGTTGCGGCGCGAGGTGTGCCGGCCCGATTGCCCCGGCGCCGGAAGCTGCCCGCACCGCGCGGAGTGCGCTTACGCGCGTCTTTTCGAGCCGGTGCTGGAGGGCGGTCCCAGCGGCTTGGCCAGTCCGCCGCGGCCCTTTGTTCTGCGGCCGAAGTTCGAGGAGGGACGGCCCCTGGCGCCCGGCGAGACGCTGCGCCTGGACCTGCACCTGTTCGATGTGCGCACTCCGTTTCTGCCGCACCTGATCGGCGCGCTGAGCCAGTTGGCTCGCACCGGCCTGGGTCCCGGGCGCGGCCGCGCGGAGCTGGATCGAGTCTTCACCGTGGACGAGCAAGGGCGCCCCGCCAAAACGATTCGGATTTCGCTGGCGCCATCGTCGTCGCCCGTGAGCCGGATCCGAGTTCACTTCGAGACTCCGACCGAGCTGAAAGCCGGGGGGCAGGTGGCCGAGGGGCTGGATTTCCCCGTGCTCGCCATGCGCCTCCGCGACCGGGTGAGCGCGCTGAACCGCCTCTACGGCGACGGTTCGGTGCAACTGGACTGGAAGGGCTTGGCCGAGCAGGCGGCCGCCGTGCGGACCGCGGCGAGCGCCCTGCGCCGGGAAGAAATCGAGCGCCGCAGTTCGCGCACAGGCCAGACGCATCCGCTGGGCGGCCTCCTGGGATGGGTCGAGTACGAAGGACGCCTGGAGCCGTTTCTGCCCCTGCTGCGCGCGGGCGAATGGACCGGCGTGGGTCGTCAGACGGTCTGGGGCAAGGGCGCTTACCGGCTGGCCCGCGTGGAATAATGGTTGGGCACATGCTTGCGCGCTGCTTGTGGATTTCGCTTCTTGGCCTGGTTTCCGCCGGCCAGGCCCAGGACCGGGCGCAGTGGATGAAACAGGCCCGCTGGGGCGTTATGACGCACTACCTGGCCGAGTGGATCGCGCCGGAAGCCCACCGGGACGCCGAGTCGTGGAACCGGATGGTGGACGGCTTCGACGCCCAGGGGCTGGCCAAACAGCTCGCCGCGGCCGGGGCCGGCTACTACCTGATCACGCTGGGGCAGAATTCCGGCTTCTACATTTCGCCGAATGCGGCCTACGACCGCCTGGCGGGAATCCAGCCCAGCAAGTGCGCGCGCCGCGACCTGGTTGCCGATCTGCACGAGGCGCTGAAGCCGTACGGGATCCGGCTGATGGTCTACCTGCCTTCCGGTGCTCCGGGGCGCGACGCCGCAGCCGTAAAGGCGTTGGAATGGACCCGCGGACCCTATCCGAATCGGGAGTTCAAACTCAAGTGGGAGCGGGTGATCCGGGAATGGTCGTTGCGCTGGGGAACCAAGGTGTCGGGCTGGTGGCTGGACGGCTGCTACTGGCCCAACGCGATGTATCGTTCGCCCGAAGCGCCGAACTTCGCGAGCCTCGCCGCGGCGGTGCGGGCCCGGAACCCCGCGAGTATTGTCGCCTTCAATAACGGCGTGATCTACTCGGTGATCTCGCTCAGCGAGCACGAGGACTACACCGCCGGCGAGGCCAACGAACCGGAGCGTATCAACTTCGGCGGCTCCCGCTTCGCCAACGGGCGGGTCGACGGCGCGTACCCGCACATGCTGAGCTACCTGGGATCAACCTGGGGCAAGGGCGCCGCGCCGCGCTTCTCCGACGCCCAGGTGATCGGATGGACGCGCAAACTGGCCGAGAGGGGCGCGGTCACCTGGGACGCGCCCATCCAGCCCAACGGCCTGATTCCGGAACCGTTTCTGCGCCAGTTGAAGGCGCTGGGCGTGGCCCTGGGCGGGACATGAGGTTTCCGCCTTCGCAGCCGCGCCCGCGGGTCATTCCAGCTCGAAGGTCACGAAGACCAACTGGCCTTGGCGTTCGACCAGGAGCGCCACCGGATCGCCCCTCTTCAGGCCTCCCAGGGAGGCGCGCAGCTCGTCCAGCGAGGCAATGCGCTTGCCATTCAGCTCGTAGATCACGTCCCCGGCCACCAGCCCGGGGTTGAACGCGGCAAACTCGGCGGGAATGGCGGCCACCGCCACGCCGTATAGCCGGCGCAGGTCCTTCAGGCTGGCCGTGATTGTCCCGTCCACGGTGAGGGCCAGGATTCCGAGCTGGCGAACGAGGTTCTCCTCGCCGTTGGCGAGCTCGGCCAGCGCGGCCGGCGAGCTGGGCCGCTCCATCACCGTGACCGCGATCGGCAGCCGCAGCCCGCCGCGCTCGACGTCCAGCCGGATTTCGTCCCCGATGGCGTGCTGGAAGATCGCCGAAACGAGCTGGCGGCTCTCGCGCAGCGGCTTGCCGTCGGCCGCCACGAGGATGTCCCCGACCGCCAGGCCCGCCGCTTCCGCCGCGCCGCGGGGGAGGACATCGGAGAGGATGACGCCGGTATGGCGGTCCAATTTCAGCGCCGCGGCCAGCGTGGGTGTAATATCTTCGGGGATGATGCCGATGGCTCCGCGGCGCACGCGGCCCTCGGCGACGATCTGCCGGTACACGCGCTGCACCAGGTTGCTCGGAATCGCCAGCCCGATGCCCTCGCTGCCTCCGGATTGCGACAGAATCATCGTATTGATTCCCGCGATGCGCCCGTCGATATCCAGCAACGGTCCCCCGCTGTTCCCGGGATTGATCGGCGCGTCGGTTTGGATGTAGAACACGGGGCGGTCCGGCCGGAGATGGCGGACGGGAGCGCTCACGAATCCCACGGTGAGCGAGTTTTCCAGGCCCAGAGGGCTGCCCAGCGCAACGACGATTTGCCCCTGCTTCAGCTTTTCCGAATCGAGGAAGGCGAGCGTGGGCAGGTTTTGCGCTTCGATCTTCAATACCGCCAGGTCCGTTTCGCGATCCACGCCGACGATCTTGCCGGGATAGTGTCTGTGATCTTCTCCGCCCTCCGCCGGCGCCCGCTCGATCACGCTGACGTCGATGCCGCGCGCGCCCTCGACCACGTGAGCGTTGGTAACGATGTAGCCGGCCGGATCCAGCACAACGCCGGAGCCGGTAACCTCCTGCCGGGCCAGGAAACCCGCCCGCCGTTCGTCGCCGCCTTCCACCGGTGTCCGTGTGCGCACGGTAAGCTGCACCACCGCCGGACTGGTCTTTCGGGCCAGTTCCTCGATGGCGTCGCTGAACTCGGCCAGCACGCGGACGGGCACTCGAGCGGTTTGGGTTTGAGCAGCCAGCGGTGAAACCAGCCCCGCGGCCACAAGGATGGAAGCGACGGTAGGACTCATGCAAACATTCTCCGCGCCGGGCTACTCCGAGATTAGCGCGCGGTTGGCGTTGAGGGCCAGACCTTCGCCCAGCGTCAGGGCCGCATTCGCTCCTTCCTTAACCGCCGACAGCACGTTGCGCACGCGCTTCAGGTCGCCGATTTTGACCGCGACGACTCCGGCATCCAAGAGCTGCTCGTACAGGCTTTCTTCCGGCTCCATCGAGGCCAGAATGAGGTTGTCGACCTGGAGCGTGGTCTTGCGGAACCGCCGGTCCATCAGCGTCACCTCTCCCGAGTCCCCGATCTCCACCACGGTGGCGCCGGGGATCACGGTGACCGGTTTCTCGAACGGCTTGCCGGTGAGGCCCTCGCCGTTGCCGCCGGCGAAGCGCTTCATGAGCACGTCGCGGTGGCAGGGTTCCATCCACTGCGCGAATTCCGGATTCTCGGTGACGACGTAAACTTTCCTTCCGCCGGCGGCGAGTTTTTCGGCCGCGTCGGCGGCGCCGAAATGATCGCCCCAGACCAGAACCGCCGGCCCGCAGTCGAGCGGCGGCTCGCGGTCCGCCGGATAGAACTCGCAACTGGTCACCGCGCAGCGCAACACGTCGAGGTAGGTGGAAACCACGTCGGCTTCGATGCCGGGGATGGCGGGCCGGACGACCTTGCCCCCGGTGGCGAGAATCACGGCGTCGAAGCCCTTCAGTTCCTCCAGGCCGGGCCGGCTGTGGTAGCGCACCTCGACGCTCAGCTTGGCCACCTGCCGGCGCAGCCAGTCGGCGTACCAGCGCAGCTTGTTCTTGCCCGGGAGCATGCAGCTAAAGAGCATGGCCCCGCCCAGCTCGCCGGTCTTCTCGAACAGCGTCGCCTGGTGGCCGCGCAGCGTGGCGATGCGGGCCGCCTCCATGCCCCCGGGTCCGCCGCCGACCACGGCCACCTTCACCTTCCGGGAGGCCGGCTGGATATCCAGGAAACGCTCGTCGCCGATGGCCGGGTTGACGGCGCAGCGCATGTGCCGCCGCACCATCAGCGATTCCTGCCAGCAGCCGGTGAGACAGGAGATGCACTTGCGGATCTCTTCCGGCTGGCGCGCCCAGGCCTTGTTGGCCCACTCCGGGTCGGCGATCATCTGGCGCGACAGGCCCACCAGGTCGGCCTTGCCGGCGGCGAGGATCTTCTCGCAATAGGCCGGGTCGCGCAGCGTGTGGCTGGTGATGACGGGGATGGCGACGTGTTTTTTCACTTCGTCGGCCGAATAGGTGTTCCAGCCCTGCGGGTAGTACATGGGGTCCATCACCGCGGCCGGCGCCTCGAAGATGCCGGCGCTGATATCGACGAAGGCGGCGCCCTGCTGTTCGAGCAATTGGGCGATCTGGACGCTCTCGGCGATGACGCGCCCGCCGGGGACCCATTCTTCGCCCGAGTAGCGCACGCCGATGGGGAAGTCGCGGCCGCACTTGTGCCGGATGCGGGCCATGATCTCCAGCACGAAGCGCATGCGGTTGATGAAACTGCCCCCGAAGCGGTCGTTGCGGCGGTTTACATAGGGGCTCAGGAACTGCGCGATGAGGTAGCCGTGCGCGCCGTGGAGTTCTACGGCGTCGAAGCCGGCCTGCTGCACCCGCCAGGCGCCTTCGGCGAACTTTTCCGCCAGTGCGTAGATCTCATCGACGCTCATGGCGCGAATCGACTTGCCGCGGGCCGCCTCCTCCGCATAGACCACTTCGTGGCCCGCCGAGCCGGGCAGTTCCACCACCTGGTCGGTGGCCGAGATTAGGTCCTTGCGGGGCCAGGCGGCCTGGCGGCCCGGATGCTGGATCTGCACGGCGCAGCGGGCGCCGTGGCGGTGCATGGCTTCGGCCAGTTCGGCCAGGCCCGGGATGAGCGGGTCCTCGTCCACCGCGATGCAGGTGACCGTGGGCCGCCCGGTGGCGCGGTCGGGCGTCGAGGCCCCCACGATGAGGAATCCGCAGCCGCCCCGGGCGATCCGCTCGTGATAGGTAATCACGCGCTGGTTGACCGAACCGTCGGCGTTGGCCGAACTGATGTCGGTGGGCACGTGGCAGATGCGGTTGGCCGCCTCGAAGTTTCCAATGCGGATGGGGCTGAACAGGTGAGGGTAGTCGGGGTGTGTCATGTTCGCGGTCCTTGTGGCTGTCTGGCCATCTTATGATATACGATCAGTTGCGGAGTTGAATCGCGTTCCGACGCAAGGAGGAATCATGCTTATGCTGAACGTTCTTCTGGCCGCCTCGGCGTACACGCTGGCGCCGGTGACCGATGGCGTGGAGCTGAGGACGCCGGACGGCCGCGTGGTTTTCGAGTACGTCGTTCGCAAGCCCGCCAGCACCCGCCTGCTTGCGCCGAGCGCGTGCTTCTTCCATCCCCTCAACACGCCCTCGGGCGAGCGGGTGACGGATGTGGCGCCGGGCGACCACCGGCACCACCGCGGCGTCTTCCTGGCCTGGCACTCGGCCGAATTCCGCGAGAAGGCGGATTTCTCCGCGTTCGGTCCCACCGGCCCCACGCGCGGCTTCAACATCAACCGCGGCGACTTCTGGGGCTGGGGCCAGTTCGCGCCCACCGAGGGACGGGTGATCAGGAATCGGGATGTGCGCCTGGCCCGGGCCGATGCACAGCACGCGGTGGTTGAGGTTTCCAACGACTGGACCATCGGCGAGCGGAAGACGATGGACGAGGCCACCACCGTCGCCGTGCGCGAGCGGAAAGGGGTCTATGTCGTGGACCTGACCTACCGTCTGACTCCGGAGCAGGATGTGCTGCTCAACCAAACGGCCTTCGGCGGTTTCTGCGTGCGCGCGCGCAACGATGGCGAATCGTATTACACGAGCCCCGGCGGCAAGGTCGCGCTGCCCGATCCGCACTACTCCGTGCCGGATCTGAACTGGCCGGCGGCCGCCTGGTACGACTACACCATTCGGCTCACCGGCGGAAAGACGGTGGGGGCGGCGGTGATCGATCATCCCCGCAACCCGCCCTCGACCTGGCACAATCCGCGCTACGTGTGGATGATCAACCCGTGCATCGTGGCCCAGGGTCCGGTGACGGTGAAAGCGGGCGCGCCGCTGGCGTTACGCTACCGAGTGGTGGTTCACGACGGCCCGGCGCCGGCCAGGCTGCTCGGAACTTTGGCGGCGGAGTTTTCTTCCGCCCAAGCGCCGTAGCGTTCGACGCATTCGAAGAGTTCCTTGGGCCGGATGGGCTTGGAGATGAAAGCATCCATGCCCGAGGCGAGGCAGCGCTGCTAGTCTTCGAGCATGGCGTAGGCGGTCATGGCGACGATGGGGATGCGCACCGCCTGTTCCAGGCCGCGTATGGCGGCGGTGGCCTCGAAGCCGTCCATTTCGGGCATCTGGACGTCCATCAGGACCACGTCGAAGCGGTCCGCCGAGACGGCTTCGACCGCCCGGGCTCCGTTGGGCACCACTGTGACCGAGTGGCCGCGCTGTTCGAGCAGCCGCAGAGCGATCGTCCGGTTGACGTGGTTGTCCTCGGCCACCAGGATCTTGCAGGCGCGGGCGCACTGGCCGAAGGCCGGGGAGGATGGAGCGGAGCGCGCCGCCCCGGGTTCCGCGCCGGCCGCCGACGTCACCCGCAGGATGCCTTGCCGCAGGTCGGGTTGGACCACCGGCTTGGCCCGGTCGGCGGTCTTGCCGAGTTCCTGGCAGCGGACGAGATCTCCTTGTTCCCGGGCGGAAGTGAGGATCACGATCGGCACCGGCGCCGAAGCTGGATTCTCGCGGATGGCCGCGGCGACCTCGAAGCCGTCCATGCCGGGCATATGCACATCCAGAATCGCCAGTTGGAAGGGCTCGCCGGCGAGCTCGGCCAGCGCGGCCGGGCCGCTCTCGGCCAGGATCGGGCGCATGCCCCACTGGCCCAGCAGAACCTCCAGGATCCGGCGGTTGGTCGGATTGTCGTCGACCACCAGGACCCGCTTGCCTTCGAGCGAGGCCCGGGCTTCCGCTTCGTCCGCGCATTCGGCGGGCGCCGCGGGCAGGTCGATCGCGAAGTGGAACGTGCTGCCGGCTCCGGGCTCGCTTTGCAGCCAGATGCGCCCGCCCATCAGTCCGATCAGGCGCGAGCAGATGGTCAGCCCCAGGCCGGTTCCGCCGTGGCGCCGCCGCCGGCTTCCGTCGACCTGGACGAAGGCTTCGAAGACGCTGGCCTGGCGTTCCTGGGGGATGCCGCAGCCGGTGTCGTGCACGGAAAAGTGCAGGGCCGCGGCGCCGCCGGGCGCCTCGCCGGCGCCCTCGATACGCAAGACCACTTCGCCCGAGTCGGTGAACTTGATCGCGTTGCCCACCAGGTTCAAGATTACCTGGCGCAGCCGTTCGGCATCGCCGGTGAGCCGCTGGGGCACGCCCGGGTCCACGTCGAAAGCGAGTTCGAGCCCCTTTTCATGGGCCCGCACGGCGACCGCATGCAAGGCTTCGCCGATCGAGGAACGGATGTCGAACGGCGCCGGGTGCAGTTCGAAGCGGCCCGCCTCGACTTTGGAGAAATCGAGGATGTCGTTGATGACCGAGAGCAGGTGTTCGGCCGAGCCGCGGGCGCTGGAGATGAACTCGCGCTGTTCGCTCGTGAGATCGGTGCCCAGCGCCAGATCGCTCATGCCCAGCACGCCGTTCATGGGGGTGCGGATTTCGTGGCTCATGTTCGCCAGAAACTCGCTCTTGGCCCGGCTGGCGGCCTCGGCGGCGTCCTTGGCCTCGCGCAACTGCCCGACCGTGTGTTCGATTTGCGCGGTTTTTTGCCGCACTTCGCGCCGAAGCACCACGATCCAGGTCAGCGCCAGGAGCGCGACCGCGCCCAGAATCCCGGCCAGGCCCAGGATGTGCTGCATATTCCACCAGCTTGGCTCGCGCAGCACGGCGACGCCGGCGGGCGAGTGCAGCAGGATGTGGAAGGCCTGCGGAGCGCGGCTGTCGTCCACCTGCACCACGCACGCTCCGGTGACGCGCAGCAGGCTGCCCGGCGGCAGGGCCTGGACGGTGGCGGTGTCCTTCCGGCGCGGCACCCAGGCCTCGAAGACCAGCTCGCCCGAGCGCAGCGTGAGCACCTGTTCGTCACCCCGCTGGCTGCGGTCGCGCAGGACTCCCTCGATACTGACCAGGCTGGCGTCAAAGCCCCCGGCCAGAGCTTCGGAGGCGGTCACCACGCGGGGGCGCGGCGGCGTTTCCCGCCCGACCTTGCGAAAGAGCGCGTTGCGCAGGATGGGGGCGAACTCGCTCACCGCGACGAAACCCACCGCTTCCACGCGGTCTCCGGGTTCCAGCGCGGTTGCCTGGGGCGACTCCAGGCGCAGTCCCTCTTTGCCGTCCAGCAGGTAAACCACACCCGAGGAACGGGTCAGCGTCACCACCCCGGCGACCTTGACGCGGTGGCCGGCTTCGCTTCCGGACCGGAATCGCAACAGGGAGTTGACGCGGCTTTCCGGCGCCGCGAAGGGATCCCGGGGCGCCGGCTGCGTCACCAGCAGATGTTCGCGACCCGGTATCCGGATATAGAAACCGATAAACTGCCGCCGCCTGTTGAAACTGCTGCCGCAGGCTCCCCGCAGGCGGACCTTCGCGTCGACCAGCGAATCCGGATCAACGCCGGCGGCATCCTGCATCCGGGCCCGAAACTGCCGCCCGGCGTTGGCGACCATCAGGTCCAGACGCCCGTTTGCATTCGCCCTGGCCGCCTGAACGATCCCCGTGACTTCCACCCATTGCGCCGCCTCGATGCCCGAGGCCATGGCTTCAA
>JACQZT010000176.1 GCA_016213755.1 Acidobacteriota bacterium
AAAGTCGGGTGGAACGAGCAGATAGAAAAGCTTGTCGCCGCCTGACGGCCCGGCGCCCCTTCCGCGGCAGCGCGTTACCCGCCGGCGTTGGTCGTATGCTGAACATATGGGTTTGTCTCGCTGGCTGGGCGCGGCGGCCATCTCGCTGGGCCTGGTGCTGGCGGCGCCGATCGAGATCGACTATCCCGCGCCGGGGTCGGTGTTTCCGCCCGACTTCCCCGCCCCGCTTTTCGTGTGGCGCGACAGCACAAGCAGCGTCGCCGAGTGGCGGATCGAGGTGACCTTCGCCGGCGGCGCCCCCGCCTTGCAGGTGCGTTCGCGCGGCGAGCGAGTGGCCGTGGGGGAGAGCGACCCGCGCGCCGTCGCGGAGACCAACCGGCCGCCGGAGCTGTCCGCGCGGGAGAAGGCCGCGCGAAGCTGGCGGCCCGACGCCGGGACGTGGGCGGCTATCCAGCGGGGATCGGTCGAGCAGCCGGCGATGATCCGCATCACCGGCTGGCGGAACGGAGCGGTGTCCGAGGGACGGGTCGCCATACGCACGTCGAGAGACCCGGTGGGCGCGCCCATCTTCTACCGCGACGTGCCGCTGATGCCCTCGGAGCTGGAACGGGGCGTGATCAAGCCGCTGGCCCAGAGCACGCTGCCGCTGATCGCCTGGCGGCTGCGAAACGTGAGCGAAACCGGCAGCCAGGTGCTGCTGGAGGACATGCACACCTGCGCCAACTGCCATTCCTTTTCCCGCGACGGCAAGACGCTGGCCATGGATCTGGACGGCCCGCAAAACGACAAGGGCCTGTACGCCATCGCGCCCATCGCGCCGCGAACGACGATCCGGAACCAGGACGTGATTGAGTGGAAGGCCTTCCGGGACCAAGCCAGAGGCCCGGCGCGGGTGGGGTTCATGTCGCAGGTTTCGCCCGACGGCCAGTACATCGCCACCACGGTCAACGCGGATTACTACGTGGCCAATTTCAAGGATTACCGTTTCCTCCAGGTCTTCTATCCCACGCGCGGCACTCTGGCCTGGTATCACCGGGTCAGCGGAAAGATGCAGACCCTGCCCGGCGCCGACGACCCGCGCTTCGTGCACACCAGTGCGGTCTGGAGCCCCGACGGCAAGTACCTGGTCTTCGCCCGCGCCGCCGCCCGCGACGCCTATCCCGCGGGCCGGAAGATGGCCGAGTCGGCGAACGACGCGAACGAGACCCCCATCCAGTACGATCTCTACCGCATCCCCTTCAACCAGGGTCGCGGCGGGCGGGCGGAGCCGATCGCGGGCGCCGGGGCGAACGGCATGAGCAACTCCTTCCCCAAGGTCTCTCCCGACGGCCGCTGGATCGTCTTCGTGCAGGCGCGCAACGGGCAGTTGATGCGCCCCGACAGCCAGCTTTACATCGTCCCTGCCGCGGGCGGCACGGCGCGCAAGATGCTGTGCAACACGCCGCTCATGAATAGCTGGCACAGTTTCTCGCCCAACGGCCGTTGGATGGTGTTTTCCTCCAAGAGCCGTACGCCTTACACGCAGATGTTCCTGACGCACCTGGACGAAGACGGCGGTGACAGCCCGGCCATCCTGATCGAAAACGCGACGGCGGCCAACCGCGCGGTGAACATCCCCGAGTTTGTGAACCTCCCGCCCGGCGGCCTGGCGAAAATCGATGTGCCCGCGGCCGAATTCTACCGGCTCTACGACCACGCCCTGGCGCTGACCGAGAAGGGCCAGGACAAGGCGGCCATCGCCGCTTGGGACAAAGCCTTGTCGCTCGCCCCCGGCGACTCCAAGGCCCACAACCACCTGGGCCTCGTGCTTCTGCGCCAGGGACACCCGGACCAGGCCATCGTGCACCTGGAAAGATCCCTGGCACTCAACCCGGACGACGCCAATGCACACAACAACCTGGGACTCGCCCTGCTTAGGAAAGACCGCTTCGACGAAGCGGTGACGCACTGGAATAAGGCCCTGGAGATCGACTCCGAGTTCCCGCAGGCCCGCTTCAACCTGGGGAAACTGGCCTACTTGCGCGGCCACAGCCAGGAGGCGCTCGCGCACTGGCGGGCGGCCCTGCGCCAGGACCCGGACTGGCTGCCGCTGCTCGAACAGACCGCGTGGGTACTGGCCACCTGCCCTGAAGTCTCCGTTCGAAACGGAACCCAGGCAGCCGGCCTGGCCGAGCGGGCGGCGCGCCTGTCCGGCGGGCGGGACCCGGCCATCCTCGACGCGCTGGCCGCCGCTTACGCCGAAGCGGGCCGCTTCCCCGAGGCGATGCAGACGGCGCGCCGGGCGTTGGACCTGGCGGTGCAACAGGGCCGGCCAACGCTGGAACAGGGTCTGATAATCCGCCTGGCGCTGTATGGAGCCAATGCGCCGTATCGGGAAACCCGGCAACCGTCCTCCTCCCGGCCCTGACAGCGCGGGTCTGGAGTGTCCCCTATAATGATGCTTCGCTATGAGGTTTCCTAAACTTGCGGTCGCGGGCTTTGTGGCAGCTCTGGCCGGTCTCCTGCTCTTGCAGGGAACCGATGCGGCCGGCGTGGCCCGGGACCGCCTGCAACGGCATCGCAATCTCGGCAAAGCGTTCTACGAAAAGCCCACCGGCGCTCAACTGGCGGTGGAGGAGTTTCGCCAGGCGCTGGAACTGGCGCCCAAGTCGCCTATCGACCGCCTCAACTACGGACTGGCCCTGCTGCGGGCCAACCGCCTGACGGAGGGCATCGCCGAACTCGAAAGAGTCCAGAAAAGCGATCCCGCCCTCCCGCACACCTGGTTCAGCCTCGGCATTCAGTACAAGCGGCAAGGGCGCTATCCCGACGCGATCCGGCAATTGGAAGGCTTCGTACGCCTGGTTCCCGAAGAACCGGTTTCGCAGTACAACCTCGGCGTGCTGTATCAGCTCAGCGAGAAGCCGGCCAAGGCGCTGGAGCGGTTCCGCCTGGCCAACCGCCTGAATCCGCTCCTGGTGGCCCCGTATTTCCAGATCTACAACGCGTACCGGCTGGGCGAAGACGAGGCGCGCGCAACGCAGGCTCTGGCGGCGTTTCAGGAGGCCAAGAGCCGGCAGCAGGAGGCCGGCGAATCGGAGGACATGGAGTGGAACTCCTACGCGGAGATCCTCGACATCCCCGAAACGCCGCCGGCGCCGGAAGAGGCGCCGGTTGCGCTGCGCTTCGAGGACCGCGCGCTGGCCGGCCGTGTGGACGCCGCCACAGCCGGCCTGGCCGTTTTGGATGCCGACGGCGACGGCAAGCCCGATCTGCTGGCCTGGTCGCGGGAGGGAGTGCGGCTCTACAGCGGCGGAACAGCGCCGGATGTGAAAGGCGTAGTCTCTATTGCCCCCGGAGATCTCGACAACGACGGCCTGGCCGACCTGTGCATTCTCACCGAAGACGCTGTGTCGCTGTACCGCAACGTCAAGGGCGACTTTCGCAAAGTGCCCGCGAGGCTTCCCGCCGGCCGATTCACCAAGGCCGTGTGGCTGGACTACGACCACGACTACGACCTGGACCTGGTTCTGCTCGGTCCCCGCTCCGCTCTCTTTCGCAACCAGGGCGCCGGCGGTTTCGCCGACCGCACGGCCGGCTTCCCGTTTGTGCCGGGCGAGGCCGTCGATGGCGCGGCTTTCCGCGCCCAATCCGACGAACGGAGCATGGATCTGCTGGTCTCCTATGCGGACCGCGCGGGAGTCCTCTACCGCGACCAGATGCGCGGGGTCTACCAGGCAGAGCCAATGCCCGCCCTGCCCGCGCGCTCCCGCGTAGTGGCGGCCTTCGACATCAATCGGGACGGCGTCGCGGATATCGCCTTCGCGGGACCGCACGGCGCGGGAGTTATTTTGGACCGCAAGACCGCGTCGGCCAAGGCGCCCAAAGCGGCCTCGCTGGTGCTGGCGGATTTGGAGAATCGCGGGGCCGTCGACCTGGTCCTCGACGGCTCGGTCTACCGGCGCCAGGGCGGCGGCCGCGTCGCCCCCGGCCTGGTGCAGGCCGCGGCCGACTTCGACGGCGACGGCCGGACGGACCTGGCGGCCGTCTCTCCCGACGGCGTCGTCCATCTGCTGCTGAACCGCACCGCCACTCGCAAC
>JACQZT010000178.1 GCA_016213755.1 Acidobacteriota bacterium
AAGACCCCCCGCAGGGAGGGAGGATGGCGCTCCAGCAGGCGCGACAACTCTTCCCGGGTGCGCTGGGCGTCGGGCTGTTCCAGGGGCGCCGCCACGGCGCTCTTTGTCGCTTGCGCCCAACCGGGCGGCACGCAGGCGCACGCCGCCAGCACCGCCAGTCCCAATCCGATTCTCGTCCACGCCATTGTAGTTTTCCTCTCTGCCCGCTAGTTACGCAGAGGGAGCGCGCAGGTTCACACCGGACGTCGAAATTCGAAGTTGCGGGCGCCAGTTCGGCCCCGTTGTTGCCGTTGTCATGCGGCTATTCACCGCCGCGGTTCTTCAGCCATTCGCGGAACGACAACAACCGGGGAAGCGCTTCCTTGTCCTTCTGGCGATTTGCCGCCTGTTTGCTCGCCACGATATCGTTTATGCTCGCAATCGGGACGCCATGGCGCTCAACGCGCCGCTGCCACGCATCTTCAAATCGCTCGATACCATCGGGCGCAAAGACAAGGTCCAATCGAACGGCCCGTTTCTGAGCTGAATGAAATGCTTGCCCCGGCGAACCTCCTGCTGTTCCGTCTCAGTGAGCCGGAACCCAAGCTCCAACAGCGCTGCGACCAGCCCTTCACAGTTGTCCGCGTGCTTCTCTACGTAGAGATCGACGTCCTGAGTGGTGTCGGAGAAACCGAGCAGAATTGCACCGGACTTTCCGAAGAACAGGTACTTGACTCCATGATCTTTGAATGCCCTGCCGATTTCCTGTGCGTTCCTGAATTCAAAAACGGCCATATCGGAAGTCAGTCCCGGTTGTAGCCCAGCCATGCCGGCAGGTTTTCCTTGCACCACCGCCGGTAGTCTTCCATGGTGTCGAACGAGCGGTATTCAGCGTCGTCCAATACGGGTTTGTAGGTGTGGAGGAACGAATTGCTTATGTGTTGCTCGATCGGTCTCCTCGCCGCCGCCTCAAAGTCCGCCCAATCCTCCGGATCGTGTTCGAGGTTCTTCATACGCTCGCTCCCGACTCAACCCCATTCTACTCGGGACTGCCGGGTGAGTTCACCACGGCCGGGCCAGCAGGAAGTACAGCACCGGCAACCCGAACAACGTGCTGTCGACGCGATCCAGCCATCCCCCGTGGCCGGGCAGCAGGTTGCTGGAGTCCTTCACCCCGGCGCCGCGCTTGATGGCCGATTCAGCCAGGTCCCCGACTTGACCCGCCACGTTTACTGTCACGGCCAGGGCCGCGGCTTCCCAGAGCGGCACCTGGGGCATGGCCCAGCGCAGGTAGGCCACCCCGAGCGCCGCGGCAGCGAGTGCCGACCCAATGGCGCCTTCCCACGATTTCTTGGGGCTCACTCTCGGCGCCAGCCGGTGGCGGCCCACCGCGCTGCCCACATAAAAGGCCGCGATGTCTCCGATCCAGTTCACCGCCATTCCGAACATCAGCCAGTGGGGGTTGATCGAGCGCAGCAGGGGCGCGCAGCGCCAGCAGCCGAACACGTAGACCATCCCCAGCAGCATCGCGGAAACGCGCGGCAGGCCCTGGGCCAGGTCCGCCAGCCGCATCGCCAGAACCAGCGCAATGAGAGCCAGCGCCGTCACCAGCGCCAGGTCGGCGCGCGGGGCGGTCAGCAGCAGCAATCCGGCCGCGTACCCCACCGGGCCGGCCCGCGGGATGCCGTACGACGAAACGATCTCGTCCCACTCGTGAAAGCACACCAGCGCCACCGCGGACAGGACCGCCAGGAACAGCCACGCCGGAGCGTAGAGCACTGTGGCGACGACCAGCGGGATGAGCAGAACTGCGGTCAGGATGCGTTTCATGATCGGACGGCCGGCGCGGTCTTGGTCACTCCGCCGAACCGGCGTTCTCGCTTCTGGTAGTCGGCAATGGCGCGCAGCAGGTCGATGCGGCGGAAGTCCGGCCACAGCGTATCGGTCACGTAGATCTCGGCGTAGGCAATCTGCCACAGGAGGAAGTTCGACACGCGCATTTCGCCCGAGGTCCGGATCAGCAAATCCGGATCCGGCAGACCGGCCGTGTAAAGGTGCGCCGCAACGGCTTCTTCATCCACCCGCAGCCCGTCCAGCGTGCCGGCCTTCCGCGCCCGTTCCAGAATCGCGTTCACCGCGTCCACCAGTTCCGCCCGCCCCCCGTAGTTGATGGCCATGTTCACTTTCAGGCCGGTGTTGGATGAGGTCGCCTCGACCGCCGCCAGCAGCTCCCGCCGCACGCCATCCGGCAGACCGTCCACCCGGCCCACCGCCGCCAGCCGGACGCCGTTGCGCTGCAAATTCGGGAGTTCCTTGCGCAAATAGATGCGCAGCAGCCGCCACAGGGTATCCACCTCGGTCCTCGGCCGCTTCCAGTTCTCCACCGAGAAGGCGTACACGGTCAGCGCCTGAAGGCCCAGGCGCGCGCACGTTTCCACCGTTTCGCGCACCGCCTCCACGCCGGCCTTGTGTCCGGCCGCGCGGGGCAGGTTGCGCCGACTGGCCCAGCGCCCGTTGCCGTCCATGATGACGGCGATGTGTCCCGGCAGCCGGGCCGGATCGAGGGACTGGGCCAGCGCCCATTCCTCGCCGCCCGGAGACAGAACTTCCCACAGTGCTTTCATGCGCAATTCTTCATAGTACAACGGGGCGGCGGAACCTACCTCGGGAAGGCGGTTTGCGGATCGCCGGGGGTTTCGGGGACAGTACAAACATCAATTTCGAAATTGGTGTTTGAGTGTACTGTCCCCAGTTTTAAACTAGGAGGGAAGGAGGGAAGCATGGCCTACCGCTGCTTGCTCCCGGTTCTCCTGATTTGCGCCTCCGCCGCGCACGCCGCCCTGACTTGCGTATCGAGCGCCGTACCCACCCTGGTCAACGCGGAGGGACTCGCGGAACGCATGGGCGACATCCTGCTCACCTGCACGGGCGGCGCGCCCGGCCAGACCGTCACTGGCAACCTGACGTTGTTCCAGTCGGTGAACGTCACCAACCGAACCGATGAAGCCGGACGGACGGATGTCCAACTGGCCATCGACAACGGCAGCCCGCTGGCGGTGCCGCCCATTTTCGCCACCGCGCTCTCGTCGTTTTCGGTGGCCTTCAACGGCTTGAGCTTCAATCTGTCGCCCGCCGGCGCCGCCACCGTGCGCATCACCAACCTGCGCGGCGCGGTGGCGCGGCAGACCATCGGCGACCCGCGCCCCATCACTGTTTCAGTGGCCTTTAACGGCCCTCTGGCTATCAGCACCGCCACGCTCAGCGTCGGGATGCCCACGCGCGGGCTGCTGGCGAGTTCCTCGTCCGCCAACATCTACTGCGTGGGCTCGCCGGCGCCCACGGCCGCCGGCTTGTCGGGATTGTTCGCGGCTGGAACCAGCTTCCACTCGACGCGCGTCACCGAGGGTTGGGCCGAAGCGTTTCAGAAGGGCACGCGCATCATGGCACGGTACACCGGCCTGCCCGCCGGGGCGCGCCTGTTTGCGCCCGACTACGCCGCCGGATCCAACGCCGCGCAGGCCACCGCGGGCGGCGACCTGGGACCGGGCCGCTCCGGCGGCCAGTACACGGGCGGCAGCGACGCGCTGCTGCTGACCCTGGTGCGGCTCGGCGATTCCGACGGCGCGGGCGGCATCCTGGCCGGCGCGCTGCCGGTCCCGGGCCAGTCCGTTGCCTTCGACTCGGTGAGCGAAGTGCCCCTGCGCGACGGCTCTGCGGTCGTGGTCTACGAGGTACTCGCCTCGAGCGCGGCGCAGCAGGAAAGCGCCCAGTTCCCCGTGTTTCTGGTCTACACGCCCCCGCGGGACGGCGGGGACACCGCCACCGCTCGCCAGACGGTCAGTCTGGCGCCGCTGTCCAACGTGGCGGTGGGGAATGCCTCGGCGCCCGTTCCGCGCTTTGCCTATTCGCCCCCGCCCAACGACTGCTCGGCGCTGCGCGATTGCGACGCGTCCTACTTCCCGCGCCTGTTCGTCGATTCGCCACCGCTTAACTTCACCGCGCCCGCCGGCA
>JACQZT010000174.1 GCA_016213755.1 Acidobacteriota bacterium
GCGTCCCCGGATCGTCGCTATGCTTCCTCAACCGCGCCTCCCGCAAGCCCGGCCCGTACTGTACCTGGAGCGCATGACCCGGAGCGCAATTTCATTCCTTTTGGCAAGTCTTCTGGGGGCCGCTCTTGGCGCATGTTCAATTGGGCCACCGGGTGATCCCCGACCCGCTCGACCCCGGCAAGGTTTACATCACGACGTTCGGCGGCAGCGTCTGGCACGGCCCCGCGGCGGGCGATGCGAAGGCTGTGGAAGATATCGTCACACCCGTGCCGGTGGCGCCGTAGTAAGAACGAACCAGCCGTTTGGAACTATTCCTGGATTTATTCGTCTAACCACAGTAATGGTGAGCCGCGCCACATCTGTGTGGCTGTGCGCGGGAGCTCTGGCCGCGGGCTTGAGTTGCCAGCGCACACCGCCTGTACTGGCGGACAGCCCTCCCCCCGCGAATGCGGCGCGCCCGCCCGCCGGAAGCTCCCGAATCATTCGCGCCACCGGCACTATCCTGGCGGTCCGCGTCTACACCATTCAGGTGCCGCAATTGCAGGGCCAGGGGGGCCGCTTGACCCTCATCAAGCTGGCGCGCAGCGGCTCCAAGGCCGGCCAGGACGACGTCATCGCCGAGTTCGACCGTACCAAGCAACTCGACGACATGCTCGAAGCCCGCGCCAAGCAGGACGACTTCAGCCACCAGGTCGAGCAGAAGCGGGCCCAGAACGACAGCGACGCCGAGAAGCGCCTGACCGAAATCCGGCAGGCGGAGGCGGACCTCGAGAAAGCGCAGTTGCAGCTTCGCAAAGGCCCCATCCTGTCCGAGATCGACCGCCTCAAGAACGAAGCCCGGGCGGAAGGCACACGCGCGCGCCTGACGCACATGCGAAAAGCGCACGAACTTCGCCTGACCGCCGAAAACGCCGTCTTGCGGGTCGTCGAACTGCAAAGGGACCGGCAGAAAGTGGCTCTGGAACGCGCCACGACCAACGCCGAAAAGCTGATCGTGCGGGCGCCGCTGGCCGGGATGATTGCGCTGGACAACATCTGGCGGGGCGGTTCCATGGGGCCGGCGCAGGAAGGCGACCAGTTGTACACGGGACAGCCGCTGCTGAAGATTTTCGATCCGTCCGAGATGCTGGTCCAAACCATGGTGAACGAGCCGGACAGCCGGTTGCTGGGCGCCAACGCCAAGGCCACCGTGCAGTTGGACGCCTATCCGGATCTGACCTTTGAAGGCCGCTTTGAGTCCGCCAGTCCGGCGGCGAGTTCGGCGATCGGCAGCCCCATCAAGACTTTTACGGTCGTCTTTCGTCTGGCGAACACCGACGCCCGCTTGCTGCCCGATCTGTCTTCGGCAGTACTGATTCGGCCGGAAGGGGGCCGGCCATGAGGTTCCGGTGGAAATGGGGGATCGGGATCGCCGCACTGGCCCTGGCCGCTTTCGGCGGCGTGATGGGGTGGCGCGCCCGGGCGGCTCGCGCCGAAGGGACTCTGGCCACCGCCGAGGCGCGCAAAGGCGAGTTTCTGGTTCTCATCCGCTGCCGCGGCGAGCTGAAAGCGCGCCGCTCGGTCCAGGTTTCGGCGCCAGTGAACGTCCCCGAGTTGCGCATCGTGTGGCTGGCGCCTTCGGGCTCGCCGGTGCGGGAAGCCGACCCGGTGGTCCGTTTCGACCCCAGCAGTGCGCGCCAGCAACTGGCCGAGAAGGAGGCCGCGCTCAAGCAAGCCCAGGCCGCGCTCGATCAGGCCACCGCCGAGGCCGGCATCGTGGCGGAGCAGGACCGGCGCAGCCTCGCCGAAGCCAGGTATCAGGTCGAACGCGCCCGGCTGGAGGTGTCGCTCACTGAAATCGTGAGCGCTCTGAAGGCGGCCGAGAGCAAGATCGATCTGAGCGTCGCCGAGAGGCGGCTGAGCGCGCAGGCGGCGAACGCGAAACTGGGCGAGGTGTCGTCCGCGGCTCGCATCGCGTCGCTGAAGCGCCAGCGCGATAAGGCCCGGGACGAGGTCGAGCTGACCAAGGAGCGCCTTTCGAAAATGGAATTGAAGGCCCCTCTCAGCGGCATCATGATCTACCTGCCCAACTACTCGCAGGGATGGATGAACGCCAAGCCGTTCAAAGTGGGCGACCAGGTGTGGCCCGGCGCTCCCTTGGGCGAAATCCCCGACCTGGCAACGCTCGAGATGGAGGGCCGCATCGAAGAGATCGACCGGGGCCGCATCGCCGTTGGCCAGCAGGTGCGAGTGCGTGTCGACTCGCTTCCGGAAAAGAACTTCCCCGCCCGCCTGGGGCAATTGTCGCCCATGACTTTGATGGGCTTCGAGTGGCCGCCGACGCGCACCTTCCGGGGTCTTGCCGCGCTGGAACAACCCGACGCGCGCCTGCGGCCGGGCATGAACGGCAGCATGGACGTGGTCGTAAGCCGGATTCCGAACGCGGTAAGCATTCCCGCCAAGGCGCTGTTCACCTTGCGGGGCAAGCCGGTGGTCTACCTGGCGCGGCCAGGCCGCTACGAAACGCGGGAAGTGAAGGTCCTGGCCCGCAACCCCGACGAAGTGGCGGTCGAGGGCATCCCGGAGAAGAGCAAGGTCACGCTGGTGGAGCCCGAGACCAGGGAGCGCAGCCGGATATGAAGCGCGGACTTCTGCTGTCGCTTTGCGTGGCTGTGCCGGCGCTGGGAGTGGCCGCCTGGGCCGGCGCGCGCTACTATCGCTCGCAGCATACCGTCGAACCAAAGCTCTCGGCCCCGGTGACGGCCGTCCGGCGCGGCACGGTGGTGTTTGTGGTGACCGCGCGGGGCGAGCTCCAGGGCGGCAACACCCAGTCGCTGACCGTCCCCATGACCGGCGGCGGCGCTCTGGCTATTACGTCCCTGCGCCAGAGCGGCGAATCGGTCGAGGCCGGCGACGTGGTGGTATCCTTCGACACCACCGAGCAGGAGTTCAAACTTCGCGTGGCGGAGGCGGACCTGGCCGAAGCCGAGCAGCAACTCGTTCAGGCCACCAGCGACAGCCAGGCGCGGGAGCAGGAGACGCTCGCGCAACTGCTGCAAGCGCGCACCGATGTGCGGATCGCCGAACTGGAGTGCCGGCGCAACGAGCTGTATGCCCGCATCACCGCGCGCCAGAACGAACTGGCGCTGGCGGCGGCCCAAGAGAAGCTGCGGCAACTGGAAAGGGATCTGGCCAACCGCAAGGCCACCGCGGCGGCGGGCATCGCCTTGCAGGAAGCGGCGCGAACCAAGGCTAAAGTGAAAGCCGACACCGCGCGGCGCAATATCGAGTCCATGACCTTGAAGGCGAAATCGGCCGGCTACGTGGCCGTGCAGCCGAACACCGACGGCATGCTGCGCTGGGGCATGCAGGTTCCCATCTACCAGGTGGGAGACGTCGCCCGCCCGGGCATGGCGGTGGCTCAGATTCCGGACCTGCACTCCTGGGAGGCCACAGCCCGCATCGGCGAACTGGACCGCGGTCACCTCGCCGAGGGACAGCCGGCCGAAGTCGCGGTGGTGGCCCTGCCGGGGCGCAAGTTCAACGGCAAGGTGAAGATCATCGGCGGCACCACGGGACCGCCCTGGGACCGCTACTTCGACTGCCGCGTCAGCGTCGACGATCCCGCGCCGGAGCTTCGTCCGGGCATGAGCGTGGTGCTCCGCATCCGCACCGGACAACTGGACGACGTGCAGTGGCTGCCCGCCCAGGCGCTGTTTGAGAGCGACGGCCGTACGTTCGTCTACGAGCGCACCGGTGCCGGCTTCGCCGCCCGCGACGTCAAGCTGGTGCGGCGCAGCGAGGACAAGGTGGTCATTACGGGACTCAGGGAGGGTCAGCAGGTGGCCATGGCGAGTCCCGTGCAGACGGACTCCAAGCGGAAAAAGAACGGTCGCGGGGCCATGCAGGCGATGCCAAAATCATGATCGGCTACGTACTACAGGCCGCTTCCAACCTTCAGGCCCAGAAGACGCGCACGTTTCTCACCGCGCTGGGCATCGTCTTCGGCGTGGGCTCGGTCATCGGGATGCTTTCGATCGGGTCCGGCGCGCGCGAGGAGTCGTTGCGTTTCATCGAGCAGTTGGGCGTGCGCAACGTGCTGGTGGAAGCGCGCCACTCCATCAGCGATCAGGAATTGCAGCAGCGCCGGCGCTCGTCGCCCGGGCTGACCGAGCGCGACGTGCGCATTCTGGAATCCAACATCGAGGCGCTGGAGACCCTCTCGCCGCGGCGCTCCCTGCGCCCCGCGCGAGTGCTTCCCAAGCCCGCCAAAGACGCGCCCGATCTGTTCGGCGTCAGGCCTTCCTACGCCGCCATCCACAACCTGCGTGTCGACGAGGGCCGTTTCCTGAATGACCAGGACAACGAAACCTGCGCCGCCGTGTGCGTGCTGGGCGAGAACGCCAAGGTCAATCTGCTCGGCTACGGCCAGGCCGTCGGGAAGTTCGTCAAGATCAACGACAATTGGCTCGAAGTCGTGGGCGTGCTGGCCGAACAGATCCCGGCTTCCACGGGGAGTTCGGGCGGGCAGATGGAAGACCGCAACAACATCGTGTTCGTCCCCTTCAAGACTTTCCAGTACCGTTTCTGGGACATGTCCAGTTATCTCAAGGACGAACTCGATGGAATCGACCTGCGGCTGAAGCCCGGGGCCGACTCGGTCGAGGCGGCCAAGGTGGTTACGGCCGTTATCAACTCGACGCATAACAACACTCCGGACTTCACCGTAACCATTCCCGCGGCCCTGCTGGCGCAGCAGCAGCGCACCCAGACCATCTTCACCTACGTCATGGTGGCCATCGCCGCCATCTCGCTGCTGGTGGGCGGCATCGGCATCATGAACATCGTGCTGGCCACCGTGATGGAGCGCACCCGCGAAATCGGCGTCCGCCGCTCGATCGGCGCCCGCCGCACCGACATCGTCCGCCAGTTCCTGACCGAATCCGTGCTGATCTCCACCGGCGGCGGCCTGCTCGGCGTCGGCTTCGGCTTCTTCCTCTCCTGGCTGATCGCCACCACCGCCGAGTGGCGCACCATCGTCACGCCCTACTCGGTCCTGATCGCCTTCGGCGTCTCGGTCGCCGTAGGCGTGCTGTTCGGCATCTACCCGGCCATCAAAGCCGCGCGCATTAACCCCATCGAGGCGCTGCGGTATGAGTAGGGTCAGACATCCTGACCTCCAGGGAAATTAGTTCGAGCCAACTTCGTAGACGAGGCGCAACTGAGTGCCTGGGAAGATTGTCTCGGTCGCGTTGAGTTGATTGCAGAGGTGGCGCACGGCAACATCGTGCGCATTCTGCGCCAGATGATGCAGTCGGACCGTGAGCGTGTTGGCCGGAAGATCCGGCCTCAAGTCGACTTCGGTATGAAAGACCTGGCGCAGCAAGGCGCGGGCATCATCGTTGCGAGCGA
>JACQZT010000175.1 GCA_016213755.1 Acidobacteriota bacterium
AGTGTTCGCCCGAGGTGATCAGCACCGTCGGCTTTCCCTGAAACAGAAAGTAGTGCGGGTTCCGCGGATGCAGACGAATAGGCTGCGCGGCCGCAAGAGCGGCCAGCGCCAGCGCGGCCAGGAAGAGTTTCATCGGAATCACTCTATCACCGTCCGGCCGGCGGCCGGTTGCCCGACTGGGGATGGCTGCGACGGACGGGCCCTTAGCGCGCCGCGGGAGGAACCGGTTTCTCCTCGCCGCGGAGGTTCCAGCCGGGCCAGGCCGGGTCCGCGTTCGGGTTCTTTCGCGGCAGGATGGCGCCGGTTTCCTTGCGCCACGCCTCCAGCCGGGCCGCCAGCCGTTTGACCAAAGCCGGCTCGCGCGCCACCAAGTTGCGAGTTTCCGAGATGTCGTTCTTCAGGTTGTACAGCTCCCGCCGCCCGTCTTGGAAGAACTCGATCAGCTTCCAGTCGCCGTCCCGGATGGCGCTCGCCGGCTCCCCGCCCTGGTTGGAGTAGTGCGGGTAGTGCCAGTACAGCGGCCGCGGTTTCAACGAGCCGCCCCGCAACAGCGGCATGAGGCTGACACCGTCGACCTGGCCGGGCTCGACGCCCGCCGCGTCGCAGATGGTGGGGAAGAAATCCACGCTCGATACCGGCGTGCCGATCACCCGGCCCGCTCGAACCACGCCCGGAAAACGAACGATGAGCGGCTCGCGGATCCCGCCCTCGTATAAGTGGCCCTTGCCGGCCCGCAGCGGCGCGTTGTCGGTCACCGCGTCTTTCGAGTTGCCCTCGTAGCGCAGCCCGCCGTTGTCGGAGAAGAACATCACCATCGTGCGGTCCGCCACGCCCGCCCGGTCGATGGCCTCCAGCACCTGGCCCACCGACTCGTCCAGGCTCTCCACCATGGCCGCGTACACCGGGTTGTAGCGCCCGCCGGCCCGGTCCTTGTGCCGAGCCACGTCCGTGTCGCGCGCTCCCAGCGGGATGTGCACCGTGTAGTGCGGCAGGTACAGCAGGAACGGATTCGCCTGATTCCGTTCTATGAACCCGGCCGCCGCCTGGGTGAGCTTCTCGGTCAGGAACTCGCCCGGACCGGCCTTCAGGTTGGGCAGTTCGAACGGCCCGAAGTAGGGCTTGGGGCTGCGCGGCGGGCTGCCGCTCTGGTTGCCGCCGATGTTGACGTCGAAGCCCTGGTCGGTGGGCCAGTGCCCCTGATTTCCCAGGTGCCACTTGCCGACGCTGGCGCCGCGGTAGCCGGCGGGCTTCAGCCGCTCGGCGATGGTGGTCTCTTCCAGCTTCAGCTCCGTCGCGGTCCGCGGAGTTGTGATCGGACCCTTCTCGTGACTGGGCCGGCCGGGGATCCAATCCGTCACGCCGGTGCGCACCGGGTAGCGCCCGGTGACGATGCTCGCCCGCGTCGGCGAGCACACCGGACAGGCGGCGTAAGCGCTGGTGAAACGCGCTCCTTGCGCGGCCATCCGGTCGAGGTTCGGCGTCGCAAAGTAGCGGTTGCCGTAACAGGCCAGGTCGCGCCAGCCGAAATCGTCGGCCAGAATGAAGACGAAATTGATTCTCCCTTTGGCAAAGGCCGCGCCGGCGAGTCCCGCCAGAAAGTTGCGTCGGTTCATGGATACGGGCTCCTAATAGATGAGTTTCAATCCAAAGTGAATATACCGCGGGTAGCCGGTGGTGGCCGAGATGCGTCCGAACAGCGAGTTGGTCGGCGTCGTGTTGGGCGAAGTCAGGTTTGAGTGGTTCATCGCGTTCAGGAACTCGGCCCGGAATTGCAGCCGCCACTTCTCCTTGAACGAGATGTTCTTCACGCCCGAGATGTCCCACACCTCGACGCCCGGCGCGCGAACGCCGGGAAAGCGGTTCGACAGGGTCACCAGGTTGGACTGCAACTGCTCGGCCGCATTCCGGTTAAAGGCCGCCGTGTTGAACCACGCGTCCAGCGTCTGTGCCTGACCGGACAGCGGCACGTCGCGGATGTCCCGCACGAGGATCGCATTGCCGAAGCCCAGCGGCGCGCCGCCATTCCTCTGCCAGACCGCCTGCAATTGCCACCCCGACGCGAGGTGGCGCACCAGGGCGCGAGGATTCCCCCTCCCAAACGGCAGCTCGTAGATCCCGCTCAACGCCACGCGGTGAGTTCGGTCCAGGTCCGATATCGCGCCCGAGGGCACCGGGTCCCCGTCGTTCTGGAAATCCGTCGCCTCCATCATCTTCGACCAGGTGTGGTTGAACTGGAAGGTGAAACCCTGGCGGAAGCGCCGTTCGACCGACGTTTGCAGCGAGTGGTACCAGGAGAACCCCTGCGGCTCGCTGGTCGAAATGCCAGTGAAGGCCGGGTAGGGCCGCAGCAACTGGCTGCGGGCCACGTTCGTGCCGGCGATGTTGCTGCCCGGCAGCGGGTAGAACGGATTCGGCACCTGCGCGCTCAGGTAATTGATGGTCTGCTGGTCCCGGACCAGGCTCCTGGAGAGCAGCGCATTCGGGATGCCGTTGTACTGCCGCGAAGCCCCCAGCTTCGTGCCCCGGTTGCCGACATAGGAGACGTCCAGCACAATGGCATTGGGCAGTTGCTGCTGGAGGCCGATGGAGTAGCGCTGCATGTAGCCGTTTGTGCCCTGCTCGCGGAAGTAGCTCACCGCCCGGCCCACGTCCGTCGCCAGGCCCAGGGACGAACCCGGGGGGTTGGGCCAGCCACTAGGGAACGGGTTCGCCAGCGAGGCGATGTAGCTCTGGCCGTTGTTGGTCGAGGCCACCAGCGAGGTGCGCAGGGTGTAGCCGGACTGGTTCACCGACGAGCGGTCCGCTCCCAGCGGCACCGTGAAGACGCCGTAACCGGCGCGCACTACGGTGTCTTTCACCGGGGTCCAGGCCAGACCGATGCGCGGGGCGAAGTTGTTCTTGTCCCCGTTCCACAACGCCCGGGGGCTCCCGTTCACGCCGGCAAACGTTAGCCCGCCGTTCACCTTGAACTGGCTCACCGGCAGCTCGGGCAGCGGATTCCGGGCATAGTTGGCGATGGCGCGCGCGGCCTCCGGGTTCTGGGCCGCGAAATCGAAGCCCCGCACCGAGCGATTGTAGCGCTCCGTAATCGGGCTGTCGTAGTCGTAGCGCAGGCCGAGGTTCACGGTGAGCGCGGACGAGACCCGCCAGTCGTCCTGTATGTAGAATGCCGTGGTCCGGGATTGCTCCGCCGCCGAGTCGTTGACGTTGATCTGGCCGCCAGAAGGGATGCCCAGCAGGTACGAAGCCAGCCCCTGTCCAATGGGCGCGCCGGGCGAGTTATCCAGCGGCCCGCCTGTATACAGGTTCGTGAAAGTGATGGTTGGCGTCGCGTTGGCGAAGTTGTAGTTGTGCTCGCGATACACACGCCACTCGGCGCCCGCCTTCACCGTGTGCCTTCCGCGCGTCCAGGTGACGTCATCCGACAGGGTGAAGTAGTTTGAAATCGCCCGCGACGGGCTCGACGTTCCCAGGTTCTGGTAACCCGCGATTTGCAGCGCCGGGAAGGACAGGCCCTGCGGGTCGATGGCGCTGGCCAGCGACGGCGCGAATCCCGAGGCGGTCAGGTTGAACCCCATCGAGAGAGGGTTGGACCTCTGTTCGAAGTGAGTGAAGCCGGCGCGCAGGTTGTTAAGCAGCGATGGCGAGATCACGTAGACGTCGTCGAACACGGCGCCGTTGTTATAGCGGTAACGGTCGTTGCCGTTGGCGGTATTGGGAAAGGTCTGTCCCGAACTGAACAACTGGAACCACTGGTTGTAGCGCCCGAAAACGCGGTGCTTCTCGTTGAAGTTGTGGTCCGCCTTGGCGGTGTGAGAGCGGTACTCGTTGTAAGAAACTTGCAGCCGCGTGAAGTTGTTCCGGCCGTCGCTGGTGCCCTGGATGTTGGAGTCCGGCCAGTAGGAAAGCAGTCCCGTGGCGGTCTTGTCGAAGCGCGACTGCGGGATGACATTGCCCGCGAACGGCTGCCGGGAGAAGCGCCCGGCGGCGGCCGGAACCGTGGTGGCGGGATCGTACACCTGGTAAATCGCGCCCGCTTTGAGCAGTTCGGAGAAGTCGCCGCGCCGCTGGGCCGCGGCGGGAACGGTGAAAAACGTGTTGCCGCGCTCGACCCCGGGCCGCGTCAGGCCTTCGAAGGAGTAAATCCAGAAAGTCCTATTCCGCCACACCGGCCCGGAAAACGTCGCTCCGAAGCGGTTCAAAATGTTCAGCGGATTCACCTGCTTCTTCTTCTCGGCCGTCACCGGACCCGTAGCCGGGTTGTACAGGTTCTGGCGCTGGAACAGGTCCAGCGATTGCAGGTGCTGGTTGTTGTGGAACCATTGCAGCGTCGAGTGAAACTGGTTGGTCCCGGTGCGCAGCACCACGTTGACGTTGCCTCCCGGCGCCCGGCCCGCGCTGGCGTCGTAGGTCGCCGTCTGCACCTTGAACTCCGCCACCATCTCGGTGGGCGGCGCGTAGGCGGCGTTAGTGCCCCACATGGCCGGCGTCCCGTCCACGGTGAACTCGATGTTGCCCGAACGCACGCCGTTCACCGACAACTGCGAAAGCACCTCGGTCGCCGGACCCAGGCTGGGGTGGTTCGGCGCGGAGAGGTTCACCACGCCCGGCGCCAGCCGCGACAACGAGAGCGCGTTGCCCCCGGGCAGCGGCAGGTCCAGAATGCGGCGGCTGTCCACCACCCGCCCCACACTGGCCGTGGACGTCTCCAATAGAGACGCCTGCCCGGACACCGTGATGGACTCCGACACCTGCCCGACCTCAAACGGAATGTCAATGGCCAACTGGTCGCCCACTCGGACTTGCAGGTTTTTCCGCTCGTACGATTTGAACCCCGCCGCCGTGGCCGACAGTGTATAGACTCCGGGCTGGAGGTAAGGGACGTCGTACATCCCGGCGTCGTTGCTGGTGGCGGATACCCTGACCGCAGTGGCTGTGTTGGTCGCGGTCACCGTAACCGCCGGCACGGCGGATCCGGAGGGATCCAACACCCGGCCGGAGATTCGGCCGCGGGCGTCCTGGGCGAGTGTCAGGGCGCAGGAGAGAATGGAAAGCAGGACCAGACGCAGCATTAGAGAACTCCTTTTTTTCCTATGTTAGAACCCGTACTTCAAGCCGAACTGCACCACGCGCGCGCCGCCGGCGCCGAGGATGCGACCGAAGTTCGAGCTGTTGAGCGCCGTGTTCGGGTTGCCGAAGTTGGTGTGGTTGAAGGCGCTGAACAGCTCCGCCCGGAATTGCAACCGGTGGCTTTCAAAGGGCACGAAGTTCTTGAACGCCGACAGGTTCCAGGTCTGCGAGCCGGGCCCGAGCAGGATGCTGCGCCCCGAAGTGCCGGCAGTTCCGAGGGCCGGAAGAGCGAAGGCGGCGGTATTGAAGTAGCGCAGCAGCCATTCGTCGCGCGAGCGGCCGCCGCCGGGGATGGGGTCGCCGTTCAGGTCCGCCCGGTCGTTGGCGTTGCCGTCCAGGTTGCGGTCGCTGCCCGCCGTGACGGTCATGGGCGTGCCGCTTTCCAGGCGCGTGATGCCGCTCATCTGCCACCCGCTCAGCACCTGTTTGCCGAACCAGCTCCACTTCCCGACGGCCGGCAGTTCCCACAGGTAGGAGACCACCAGCACGCGGGCCGGGTTGAAGCCCGAGAGCGCCCGCTCCCGCTTCCGGTCGTTGGAGTCCACCACCGCCACTGCCGTCGGGTTGAAGATGTCGTCCGAGATTTCGTCCATGGACTTCGACCAGGTGTAGTTTCCGTTGATGGTGAATCCGCGTGCCAGCCGCTGCCGGACAGTAACCTGCAACGAGTTGTAATTGGCGTTGGATCCCGACAGCACGTGCGCCACCTGCGCGAACGAGGCCGGCAGGTAGGGCCGCCGCTGGTTGACGTTGCCGGCGGTCGCGCCGGGGCCGAAGATGGGGGCGTTTGCGTCCCGCTGGAACAGCAGCTTGCGCGAAGTGTTGCCCACGTAGGCGGCCTGCGCCGTCAGGGTGGAGGTCAACTGCCGCTCCACGGTCAGGCTGTATTGCTGCACGTACGGGCTGACGGCGTTCTCGTCGAAGTAGTTGGCCGTCAGCGGCAGCGAGAAGCGCGGGTTGCTCGGATCCAGTTTGTAAGGGAAGGGGCTGCCGCCCGGCACGTTGGCCCACGGGTTGACCAGGTTGGGCGTCCCGAACGCCGTCACGTCGATCAGGAACGGCTGCCCTTGCAGATTGGACGTGATGTTGGCGAAGCCGATGGCGTAGAACACGCCGTAGCCGGCCCGGATGGCCATCTTGCCCCGGCCGGTGGGATCGAAGGCCACGCCGATGCGCGGGGCGAAGTTGTTCTTGTCGGTCTTGATCATCCCGCGCGGAATGCCCTTGTCGCCGTGGAAGACCTGCCCGCGGGGGGCGGCCGGGATGACCGTCGATTGCTGGCCGAAACGGAACGTGGCCAGTTCATCCGTGGTGCTGACCAAGGGCATGTTCAACTCGTAGCGCAATCCCAGATTCAAGGTCAGCCGCGGATGAACGCGCCAGTCGTCCTGGAGGTAGCCGTGCGCGCTATCGGAGCGGAACACCCGGTTTAAGCCGTTGTTCTGGCGAAAGCTGGCGGCCTGCCCGAGCATGAAATCGGCCAGGGTGCTGCGGGTAAAGCCGCCCGTAAAGCGCACCTGTCCCGCGCCCAGCCAGTTGCCGATCTCGTCGAAGCTGCCGCGCAGGTACCAGATGCCCGTCTTGATGGTGTGGGCGCCGCGCGTCATGGTCAGCGTGTCCGAAGCTCCGAAGGAGGTTTGCATCTGGCCGTTGGCGCCGAAGGTCCCCATCTGCCAGCGTCCGTTGATGAACAACTGCGGCGGGCGCGCCGGACCGGCGCCCAGCGTCACCTTGCTGCCGTAGTCGGCCCAGCTATGCTGGAACAGGTCCACAATGGGCGTGTCGCGCTTGCTGTAGCTGAACTGCGCCTGGTTGAGCGTGGCCGGGCCGACAATCCAGTCTTCGCTCACCAGGATGTTCCGCTGCCGGTACTCGGTTGTGTTGTCGGCGTAGTTGGGAACCTGAGTGCTCGACGGGAAAGGCTGATAGCTGCTGCCCTGGATCCAGAACAGGCTCCCGTACAGCTTATGGCTCCCGGTCGGCAGGTGGTCCGCCTTCACCAGGTACTGGTCTTCGTTGTCCCGGCTGCTGCCGGTGGCCTGCAAGCGCCCGTCCGCCTGGTTGGGCAGCGGCACATAGCGGTCGATGATGGTCTTGGCCACGGGATCCAACCGGCTGGCGGGGATCCGGGCGCCCGGGAACGGCTGGCCGGTGGATGGATCGTTGGGCCGCTGCGAAGCGGGCGCGGCCGAGAAGTCGCCCGCGCGCTCGGCCGCGGCAGGCGGCGTGGCGCTGTTCACAAATGCCTGGCTGCGCACGCGCAATCCCTGAAACGACCCGAAAAAAAAGGTCTTGTTGCGGATGGCCGGTCCGCCCGCCGAAAAGCCGTACTGGTTCTGCCGCAGAGGCGCCACCGTCGGCTGGAAGAAATTCTTGGCGTTCAGCTTGTCGTTGCGCAAGAACTCCCACAGGCTGGCGTGCAACTGGTTGGTGCCGGACTTCAGCACCACGTTGAAGACCGCTCCCGGCGAGCGGCCAAACTCGGCGTTGAAGTTGCTTGTGATCAGGCGGAACTCCTGCACCGCATCCGGATTGGGGGAGGCGCTGCCGCTGTTGCGCCACAGGTCGTTGTTGAATCCGCCGTCCAGCAGGAAGGTGCTGGAGCGGCTGCGGTTGCCGTTCACGTTCATGTAGTTGCCGCCGCTGTCGGAAACCGTATTGAAGCGGGTCGAGGCGACGCCCGGCAAGGTGATGGCGAGGTCGTAGACGTTGCGCCCGTTCAGCGGCAGGTCGTTCACCCGGTTGGTGTCCACAATGGCGCCCACCTGGGTCTGGTAGGTGTCCACCTGGGCCGCATCCGCCGTCACCTGCACCGACTCGGTCACCGCGCCCAGCGTCAGACGCGCGTCGATGCGGACGTTCTGGTTCACCTCCAGCCCGGTGCCGTCGCCGATGAACGTCTTGAAGCCTTCGCGCTTGATCTCCACGCGATAGCGGCCCACACTCAGGGCCGTGGCGATGTAGTTGCCGCTGGCATCGGAAACCAGGTTGCGGGTTTCGCCCGTGAGCGTGTTGGTCACCTTAACGGCCACACCGGGAACGGCGGCGCCGCTGGCGTCCAGCACGGAACCGAGAATCGTGCCTGTGACCGCCTGCGCACACAGGGTTTGCACGCCCGCCAAAATCAGAGCCGCCATGGCCAGACCGCCGGCCAAGCGAAAGCGGCGCGAGAACAATGAAAACATGGATGACCTCCTCCATCGAATGAATGCCGGGTCCACCTAACACTCAACTATACAGCCAGACGCCGGTGCTCGACGACGCGGCCTCAATCGTGGTAAACCAAACAGGAAAGCGCCTTCCATGCCGGCGCGCGGAGGATCGATTGCCAGTCGGAACACCGGTCGCTGTATACTTCGATCCGAGGAAACCCGCCGAATCCGTGCTGGTGCGCCAGGCGCCCGGCAGCGGTTTTATTCTGTGGCTGGGCCTCGGTATTCTGGTGCTGGTGGTGGCGGCGCTGTTCCGCTGATCTCGCGAAAGGAGGGTTTGCCATGCAAACCATCTCGCGCAGGAGCCTGATTTCGGCCGCGCCCCTGTTGGGCGC
>JACQZT010000177.1 GCA_016213755.1 Acidobacteriota bacterium
ATCGACGCTCCGGTTTGGCACCTCGATGTCGGCTCATCGCATCCTGGGGGTGTAGAAGCTCCCAAGGGTTAGGCTGTTCGCCTATTAAAGCGGTACGTGAGCTGGGTTCAGAACGTCGCGAGACAGTTCGGTCCCTATCTGCGGTGGGCGTAGGAAATTTGAAGGGGCCTGCCCTTAGTACGAGAGGACCGGGGTGGACGAACCTCTTGTGATCCAGTTGTCACACCAGTGGCATAGCTGGGTAGCGAAGTTCGGTCAGGATAAGCGCTGAAGGCATATAAGCGCGAAACCTTCCCTAAGATGAGATTTCCCAAGCCTTATGGGCTTCAGAAGGGCCGTGGAAGACGACCACGTTGATAGGACGGATGTGTAAGCGTAGCAATACGTTGAGCTGACCGTTACTAATAGCCCGTTCGGCTTGACCATAAGATTTACTGTCGATACAGAGTTTTGAGGCGCGGCCCGCGGTTCCCGTCAATATTCAGAGCACGATCTTCTGGGTGATCATAGCGAGGGAGTTACACCCGTTCCCATCCCGAACACGGAAGTTAAGCCCCTCAGCCCCGATGGTACTGCGCGCGCGAGTGCGTGGGAGAGTAGGACGTTGCCCGATTGAAGAAGAAAACCCGGCCTTTGGGCTGGGTTTTCCGTTTTCAAGGGGGCGAACGGCGCCGTCCCGGATTTACTTCTTCGCCTTGGCGGCGGACTTCTTGGGCTTAGCCGCCGGTTTGGCGGGCTTGCCTTTGCAACATGCCATTGAATCGATCCTCCCAAAGCAAGATAGCGAACAGCGGGTTTGGAGGTCAAGTCCGGCCGCGGCCCGTCACTCCCAGTCGCAGAGCGACTCAACGAAGGCGGCCGAGCCGTCGCGGAGCCAGCCGTCCAGTTGGGCGACGTCCTTCAGTTGCTGGCCGCGGAGGCGGGAAACCACCAGGAACCGGCAGTCGAGGCCGGGCAGCGCGGTCATGTCGCCCCACAGTTTCTCGAACTGGGCGACCGGGTAAATGTCCTCCTGCCCTTTCCCCCAGCGTTTCTTGACGTCCTTCAAGGTGATGTAGGTGGGCATCTGCGCGGCCAAGGCGCGGATGCCGCCGGCGACCTTGGGCTCATCGTCCAGATCGCCGCGCGCGAGGCCGAAGGCGTCCAACAGCTTATCGACATCGACCCAGGTGGTCCCGGAATTGTAATAGGAGAGCCGGAATTCGATCTCCTCGGCCGGCAAAGCCAGCCCTTCGACCAGGCGAAGCCGGCCGTCGACACGCGCCAGCCCTCCGCCCCGGTCGTCGACGGCGCGAGGGATGACTTCAAAGCTGAGCGCGGCGCCGCTGGAGATGTGAAGCCCCAGCAGGGCCGGGTCGAGGTCCGCACCCAGCGTGTCGATGTTATGGACCAGGAGGTATTTGAGGTTGGGTTGCCGGGCCAGAAGCTGGGACAGAACACCGTTTCGGAAGAGGTTGGGGACTTCGTACCAGTGGCCCACCGGATGGAGGCACTGCGAGGGGAGGTTGTCGGTGTAGTCGCTACCTTCGCCCATATGCTGAGCCCAGCCGATGAGGGCGGCGCGCAGGCTGTCGCGCACCTTCTGTTTCTGTTCGTCGAGGATCTGCTGGGGCATTTCCTCCCAGGCGAAGCGCAGATCGCGCGCCATAGGAACCATGCGGAGACCGGCGAAACGGCCCGGCGAGAGGTGCAGAGGCCCCGGATAGTGGTAGTTATTCTGGGCCGAGAGGAAAGCGGACACGGCCTCGTGAGTCAGGTAGCTGGTGGTGAGGACGTGCGGGAGCGGAGAACCGCAGGCGCGGCCGGCACGGCGGCTTTTGGCGAGGTGAATCTCGACGAAGTTGCGATGCAGACCTCCCAGCCGGCAAAAGGGGTTCAAGGCCTTGACCACGCCGGCACCCTTGGTCCAGCGGCTTCCGATGCCGCCGGCCAGCGAAACGACCGCCACGGCGCCCGAGGCGGCGGCCTCCATCCCGATTTGACGGAGAGAGGCGGGCAGCGCTCCGTTGGCGGTTTCCACGACATCGGCGGGCGAGACGTCCTCGATCTGGCTGTTGGCCGGCAGGCGATTCTGCGCCAGCCCGATGCGGCCAGTGCGCAACTCGGCGCGGATGTGCTCGTGCTGCACGCGGTCGAAACCCAGGCGGCCGAGCAGCGCCTGAAGATCCTCATTGGACTCGGCGTCGTCCTTTCCGCCCCGCGGCAAAACGTGATCGAACAGCGTTTCGACGATGCCGGCAAAAGCCGGTTCCGTGCGGCTGGCGGCGCCGAAGCGGCCCAGCTCCGAGCGCCGGGCGGGAGAAAGCATGCGCGGGTCCTGTTTTAACAAGGATGGAACGATCAGCGTGTAGTATCCGGGCGGCAGCAGGGCGGCATCGCCGGCCAGGAACTCCGCGCAGGAGCCGCGTTCGTTGATTGCGAAGTCGTACACCACGGGTTCCATCGCGAACGGCACGGCGCGCTCAATCCGCCGCTTGGAAGCGAGCATGATCCCGGCCAGACGCTCCTGCGCCTGGCGTTTGACGGCTGGATCGAAGATGAACCCCATCCCGCCGCCGGCCATGCCGCCGAGCATCCAGAAGCCCCAAAAGCGCGGGCCCATTTCCTCGCGCACCTGGCGGATCAGGGAGTCGGTGTAGTAGTTGCCGGCCCACGGGATGATGGTTTGAATCGGTCCCCGGAAGTTGCGTTCCGTGGCGGCGCCGATAGCGGGCACGTCGCCGCGCCGGAGGCAGGCGACGATCTCGTCGAGGATGCGAATGGCCTCCTGCCGTCCCAGCCACTCGGCCGGCGAGCGGAGCAGGTATTTCTCGGTGACCATTTCGAGGATGGGGCCCACGTCCTGCGCCATGCCGCCATGGACCAGCACCAGGCTGTCTTCCAGGCGCTGCCTGGTTTCCGCCGTGACGTCGGTTTGCGTCAGGATGCGGTGAGAAGGAAGCAGACGGCCGCGGCTGACGCCGAATTCCGGGTCTCCCTGGCCGGCGAGTTCGCCCTGGATGAGTTTCATGCCCGGCCACACGCCTCCGGAATCCTGCCACCCGCCGCCCGAGCCGGCCAGCCACTCCCCCAGAATGGCGCGCGCGGCGACCAGCCGGCGCTCGGTTTCGGCGAGCTGCCCGGTAAGCGCCTGAGCCTGGCCCGTGGCGCGCATGCAGACGGCGATGAGGCAGGCCAGCAGGTTGGTCGAAACCGCCAGGCGCGATCCTTTGGGAATGTCGTTGACCCGGCTGACCAGTTCGATGCCCCGGCCGGGGCGTCCGGTCAGCCGGGACAGAATCTCGGGCAGCGGCTGACCCGAGCCCTCCAGCCCGGGAGGGATGAGGCCGGAGGCGATGACGGCGGCTTTGAGCAGGCCCAGGTAGTCGCGCGCGAAATCGAAGACCTCGGCCAGCGACGCAATGTCGGCCGTGGCCCTCAGGTCGGCGCTGGAAAGCCGCAAGACCGGCTCGTCGATGACGCGGAAGTAGGCTTCCACCGGCGGCTTGGGGCCGGAGTTTCCCGCCGCGCCGCGGACCGCCAGATCGATGGACACGTTCAGCACCCGCGCGCCCTCGGGAAAATCCATGCCCAGAAAGAAGATGTCGCTCCAGCCGCTGTGAGAAAGGTCCATGCGGACCGGCGTGGTTTCGCGCAGAATCGGGAACAGGCCCGACTGCGGGCAGCGCTCGGCCAGCTCGCGGCGGACGTGCAAGGGATAGTCGGCGGGATGGCCGATGCGGAACATCCACTGGTTGCCGCGCACGGAACGAACGCTGCGCCGCACCTGGCCGGTCAGGGTTTGAAAGGCGAGTCCGCGGTAGGCGGCCGCCAGTGCGCTGGAGAGCGCTTCACTGGGCGCCTGGGCCCGCTGCGCCGCGAGAAACGTGGAGACCGCTTCCTCGAATCGCCGCCGCAGGAGACTCTCGTAGCCCGGGAATGGGATCGGCGTTCGGGCGCCGGCTGCCAGCCGGGCGGAGAGGTGAAAGCGATGGATGGCGTACAGAAAAAAGAGCGCGCGCACCCGCTCATAGAGGTTATCGCTGGCGCGGCGAAAGCGCTCCAGCGCGTCGCACTCCGCCAGCAATTCGGGCAGAGACGCAGTGCGACAGTACTCGTCCAGCGAGCGATTGCGGCCTTCCGGGTCCGCGGCTACGATGATCTCGACCAAGGCGCTCATGACCCGTTGTCACCTCGGCCTGGCGTCGCTTTCGCGAAGCGCCAGCAATTCCAGCAGCCGTGCGAGGACCTCTTCGCGCTCGCTGCCGGCCAGGCCCAGCGCGATCTGCGCGGTGAGCAACCCGTATTTTGCGCCCAGGTCGTAGCGGCGGTCCGACTCGCGCAAGGCGAGGTACTTCTCGCGCGCGGCCAGTTCCGCCAGCGCCGCCGACAGGGTTACACCCGCGGCGCCGTCCGCCAGCAGACGGCCCAGAATCTCCAGGACCGCGGGCGTGAGAACGTGCAGGCCGAAGAAGCATAAATAATGTCCCGTGCGAAGACCGGGAACCACCAGCCGCTGTTCGGCTTCGGTCGGGGTGGGTTTTTCGAGGACGGTGTCGACCAGGTACAAATCCTGGCGCCGGGCAACGGGCTGGCCGCCGACCGCGCCGAAATTCCGCAGCAGCGACTCGCGCGTGGCCTGAACCGCGGAAACCGAACACCCCTCCGCCGCCGCCAGTTCGACCAGGCGCTCGGCGCAGCCGCGCTCGCCGGCCGGGACGTGGAGATGGTCCCCCACCAGGTGCAGGAAGGCTTCGTCGCCCACAAACGGGCGGGCGCGAAAGACCGCGTCGCCGTAGCCGCGCGGTTCGGTCTGGTGCACGAAGCGCAGTCTTCCGGCGTGCTCGCCGGCCACGGCGGCGAAGGCCGTCTCGTCTCCGGGCGAGACGATCATGCAGATTTCCTCGATGTTCGCGCGGACGACCTCCTCGACCAGAATCCGCAGGACCGATTTCTCGACCCCGTCCCGGTCGATCAGGGTCTGCAAGGGCAGCGTTCTCTGCCGGGGTCCGGCCGCGGTCAGCACCGCTTTTCGAATGCGCATGCGATAAGGCTCCCGTCGTTGGCGTCCGATCTTAATCATAACCGGAGAGGCGGTTCGGCCTCCCGATCTTCTGTTTATTGAGTGGGGGCAATCGTCGAAGGATCTCCATTTGCTAGAATGGGAGTTTTGACCCTGCACCGGCCGTGAAACCCGAGGGCGGCTGCGGACGTCCTGAACTAGGCGTAGAGTGGAAAGGAACCGGCTTTAGATGATGTTTTCCAGGCGCTGTAGCCTGAGATCCCTACTGGTCTGCCTTCTTATCGCTCCGGCTCTGCAATTTCCGGGGCGAGCGTTCGCCTCTCAGCAGCCGCAGAGCCCTCCGCCCGCGCAGGCGCCGGAGAAGAAGCAGCAGAGCCCATTCGAGACGGTTCCCGTTGCGCCGCGAGAGGCGAAGCCGGAACCACAGCAACCGAAACCGGCCCCCGGCGCGAAGCCGGTCTTCGAAGCGCCCGCACCGGCCGCCGAAGAGGCAAAACCATCCGGATTGCAGGACGTGATCGAGGCGATCGATTTTCGCGGCGCGCTCCGCGTCCCGCAGGACACCCTGCGCGCCCTGATCTTCACCAAGAAGGGCGACCGTTTCGACGAGGACGCGCTGCACCGGGACTTCATGGCCCTGTGGAACACGGGGCGTTTCGACGACATTCGCATGGAGCGCGAGCCGGGGAACACGGGCTGGATCGTGCGCTTCGTGGTGGTGGAGCGGCGCGTGGTTCGCTCCATCAAGTACGAAGGCAACAAGTCCATCACGGTCTCGGAGATCCTGGACCGGTTCAAGGACCGGCGCGTGGGCCTGGCCGTGGAAACCCAGTACGACCCGAACAAGGTCCAGCGCGCCACGGTGGTGCTGAAGGAGTACCTGGCCGAACGCGGCCGCCAGTTCGCCACCGTGACGCCGGAAGTCCGGCAGATCCCGCCGTCGTCGCTGGAAATCACGTTCCGCGTGAACGAAGGCCCCAAAGTTAAGGTGGGCCGGATCCAGATCGAGGGAAACCAAGTCTTCAAGGACCGGGCGGTTATTTCGGCCATGAAGAACCTGCGCCCGATCGGCGTTCCGAAGTCGATTCTGTTCGAGAGCCTCTTTTCGAAGACCTACGATTCGACCAAGCTGGAAGAAGACAAGGACCGCATCCGCGACTGGTACCAGCAGCGCGGCTACTTCACCGCGCGCTCTCTGGAACACACCGTCACCATGCGCGAGGTCGGCGCGGGCAAGTTCCGGATTCCGCTGTTTTATCCGAACAAGGCCGGCAAGCGCGTGGACCTGCTGATTCCGGTCGAGGAAGGCCGGCGCTACCGGCTGAACAAGATTAATGCCGTGGGCATGAAACTGTTCCGCAGCCCGGAGCCGCTCATCCGGCAGGTGTTCGGCATGCAGGAAGGCGAGATCTTCTCCACCACCAAGCTGCGCAAGGGGCTGGAGAACCTCCGCAAGCTGTACGGCGAGTTCGGCTATATCGATTTCGTTCCCGAGCCGAATTTCGAGCCGCAGCCGGGCAGCGACCGCATCGATCTCACGCTGACCGTGGACGAGGGCAAGCAGTTCTTCGTCCGGCGCATCGACTTTTCCGGCAACACGACCACGCGCGACAAGGTCATTCGCCGCGAGCTGATGCTGGACGAAGGCGACATGTTCAACACGCGCCTGTGGGAAGTGAGCATCCTGCGGCTGAACCAGCTCGGCTACTTCGAAGTGCTGAAGGAAAACGAGGCCGCCGACATCAAGCGGGACACCAAGACCAACACCGTCGATATCACGCTCAAGGTGAAGGAGCGCGGCAAGAACCAAGTGCAGTTGAACGGCGGAGTTTCGGGCATCTCGGGCAGTTTCGTCGGATTCGCGTATTCGACCAACAACTTCCTCGGGCTGGGCGAAACGCTGAGCATCTCCTCGCAGTTGGGCGACCGGATGCGCGACGTCAGCTTCGGTTTCACCGAGCCCTACGTCCTCGACCGGCCCATCCAGCTAGGCTTCACCGTCTACATGCAGCGGTTCAACTACGACCAGGGCCGCGAGGTATCGCTGCTGTCCGGGCGCAACCTGATTCCCTACTACGACGCGCTGGGCAAGGACAACCTCATGAACTACGTGTCCAACGGGCACGGGTTCACGGTGTTCGCCAACTATCCGCTGAAGCGCAGCTTCGCGCGCCTGGGCATCAGCTACGGGTGGGACAAGTCGAAGTACACCACTCTGTCGACGGCCTCGAAACAGTACTTCGAGTACATCAACTTCCAGGGTCTGGGCGGCCCGAACGCGTTGAGCGGCATCACCACCAGCCGGGTGATCCCCTCCTACACCTACAACACGGTGGATCACCCCATCACTCCCAGCCGCGGCCGCAGCCTGTTCATGTCGACCTCGTTCGCCGGCAGCATTCTGGGCGGCAACGTGAACATGATCGAGCCGACCGTCGACGCCAAGTACTTCCGGGCCGGCTTCAAGAAGGGCCACGTCATCGGCTTCCACGGTCTGGGCCGGTTTCTGACCGGCTATGGCGGCAAGCTCGCCCCGCCCTTCAACCGGTTTTACATGGGCGGCGAGCAGGACGTTCGTGGATTCGAGATCTGGGGCATCAGCCCGATCGCCTACGTGCCCAGCGAAGCGACCATCAACGTGCTGAACTCGGACGGTTCGGCGCGCTTGCAGAAAGTGATCATCGACGGCGCCGAGCAGTTTGCACCCGTCACGCAGAGAATCCCCATCTACCAGCTCATCTTCCCGGGCGGCGACACGCAACTGGTGGGGAACTTCGAGTACCGCATTCCGATTTTCGGCCCGGTCACCCTGGCCGGGTTTTTCGACGCCGGCGTGAATCGCATCAGCCGCATGGCGCAGTTGACCATGAACACCGGCCGGGTCGAGGAGTTGAACGGCATCTTCCCGCAAGCCGGGTTCGGCGGCCAGGCGGTCCTGGCTCCGGAGACGCAGAGAATGCGCTCCTCGACGGGTTTGGAATTGCAGATCATGATGCCGGTGGTGAACGCCCCCTTCCGGCTGTACTGGGCTTACAACCCGCAGATCGTACGGACCTGGTTGCAGCAGCCCATCGTGGTGGACCGTTCGTTCTTCCCGAATCAGGCGACTTTCGAGGAAGCGCTGGCGCTGTACGGCCGGGCGTCGCCGTTCTATGAGAAGCGGTCGACGTTCCGGTTCACCATCAGCCGCACGTTTTAGAGAATCAGAGCCGCGCCTGGCGCCGCTTGCAAGGATAAACGAGTTCAGGAGTTTTTATCGTGACAACGAAGGCCATTCCCGCCACAATTCTGGCTGCCGCGCTGGCTACCATCGCCGGTGCGCAGACCGCCGCGCCTCCCACCCGGGTCGGCGTCATCCACATTCAGAACGCCATCATCGGCACCAAGGACGGCCAGAAGGCCGCCGCCGAGTTGGAAACCAAGCTCGCGCCCAAGCGCAAGGAACTGGAAGGCAAACAAAGCGCCATCGCCCAGTTGCAGGACCAGTTGAACAAGGGGCGCAATACGATGGCCGCCGACCAGCGCGAGAAGCTGATCCGCGACATCGACCAGCGCACCAAGTCGTTGAACCGCGACACCGAGGATGCGCAGGCCGAGGTGGAGCAGGAACAGCAGAAGATCTTGCAGGAGCTGGGGCAGCGGATCATGGCGGTGATCGACAAGTATGCCCGCGACAACGGCTTTAACCTGATTCTGGACGTGAGCTCGCCGCAGACGCCGGTGCTTTACATCTCCAGCGGCATCGACATCACGCAGGAAATCGTCGCTCTATACGACAAGAACGCGCCCGCCGGGGCGGCGCCCGCGGCTCCGGCCGCAAGGCCCCCTGTCGCGCCCGCGCCGAAGAAGAAGTAGCGCGAGTCTGTGTTAGTAGCCCTCGGGCCGGATCCAGTAACTCTCCCGCCAGATCCGGCCGGGGGCGACGGTCTGCAACTCGGGGTACTTGCCTTCGTGGGCCAGGTTGAAGGCGTTGGTCACTCCGGTCATCGGTTCGAAGCAGATGAAGTCGCGGCCCGGCGGCGCGTACACCACCGACACGGGGTACTTGGGCCCCTGAGTCACGGCGATGCTTTGCCGTTTCCCCCGCACGCGAAACTCGGCCCGTCCGGCCGCGTCCGCGGCGAGGCTGGTGAAAACATCGTCCAACGTGGCATCGCGCAGCGCCAGCGGCGAGGCGAATTCCACCGGCTTGCGCTCGCCGGTGGGAACCAGCGCGTCGCTGAGCACGACGCGTTCTCGCGCGGGCAGCGTGACGGTCCAGTCGTCGCGGGGAGCGTCGGCAATCCGGTAATAGGTGTGAAACGCGAGCGACAGCGGCATCGGCTGGCTGGAGAGGTTCTCGACCGCGGTCTCAACTTCCAGTGCGCCGTCGCGAAGCCGGTACGTCATCTCGATGCTGTGGGCGAAAGGGAACTGCGCCATCCAGTCCGGTTCGCGCCAGAACTCCAGCCGGCTGGTCGTCTCCGCGCCGCCCTCGTCCGCCTTTAGCGAAACGACCCGCCACTGGCTGGCGTACACCAGCAACCCGTGAATCGGTTTGCCGGTGGCGTCGTATCGGAAGTTCTTCAAGCCGGGATTGAGCAGGTATTTCTTCCCGTTGGCGAAGAACGCATCCTGGTCGAGGCGGTTGGCCCACGGCGCCAGGAACGGATTGCCGATTTGGGCCGGCTTGGCTTTCCATTCCGCCAGAGTCTGGTTGGGACTCCAGAGAACCTCGATTCCATTCATCTTCATCGAGTAGGCGTTATTGCCGATGGAGGGCGCGATGCGGACCTCCGTTTTTCGCGCGGCGTCGGCCAGCACGATCACTTCCGTGGCATCGACGCCGATTTTGGAGGCGGAGTAGTTTGCGGCAGAGGACATAAGCGGCATGAGGGTCAGCGGCCAGGGCAGGCGAATCATCGGTCGTCCTTTTCCAGCGGATCCAGTTTGGTGTCCTGCTGGCAACACCAGCAGATGCCGGGGGTGTAGGTGCGGATGGCGCACAGATCGCACCAATAGGTGATGAAGAGCCGCTTGCCGTCGCGGTGCAGGAACATCGAGCGGGTGTGGATGGGGCCAATCTGGAAGACCCGGTCGCTTTTGAACTGGCCCGCGGCCTCGAAGTCCGCGCCGGCCAGTCGCGGGTCCTTCACCACGCCGAGAGTCGGCTGGTCGCCTTCCAGCGCCACCAGGCCCCGGCCAGGCGCTTCCAGCGCCGGCTGGCCGGCGCCGGTCGCGGTCAGCTTTCCGCGCAGGGTCTGGCTCGCCGCCGGGGGCTGCGCGGCGGCTGCCAGGCCCAGGATCGGGAAGAAGCTTCTGCGGTTCACCGTGACCATTCTAACCCGCCGCCGGCCACGGCAGGGGTTGTAGGATCGAAGTATGCTCATACTGGCTTCTGAGTCGCCGCGGCGGCGGGAGATTCTGAAACAGGCGGGAATCCAGTTCGAAGTCCGGGAGGCCAGTGTCGACGAGAGCATGCTGCCCGGCGAATCGCCCGCGGGGCACGTCCGGCGCCTGGCGCAAGCCAAGGCCGAGGCCGTGATACCGGGGCCTTCGGATGTCGTGCTGGGAGCCGACACGGTGGTGGTTCTGGACGATCTGGTTTTCGGCAAACCGGAGGGTCCGGAGGACGCCGCGCGCATGCTGCGGCGGCTTTCGGGCCGCTGGCACGAAGTGATCACCGGTATCTGCCTGCGCAGCGCGCGCCGGGTGCTGGTGGAGACCGAAACCACCCGAGTCCGGTTCATCCGCGTGCCGGAAGCCGAGATTCGCGCCTGCGCGGAGTCGGGAGAGCCGCTGGACAAGGCCGGCGCCTACGCGATCCAGGGGCTGGCGTCCAAGTTCATCGACCGGATTGAGGGCTGCTACTTCAATGTGGTGGGCCTGCCCGTGTCCCGGGTATACCAGGCGCTGGCCGCCTGGTCCGGGGCGGACGATTTCGCGGCCCGCTAAGTGCAAGTCCTGTTATAAAATGAGATGACAAGGCAAGTGCCGACCACTTGCCCGGACGACGGACCTTCATGAACTATAGAACGATGCTTCTGAAGTGCTTTGTGCTTGCGGCGGCGTCGTCGGGCTGGCTGTGGGGCCAGGCGGCGAAACCCGATGCCAGGACGGCGGATCCTCCCAAGACCACGCTGGAAGAGGCGGCCAAGGGAGTGGGCGCGGCGGTCGACCCAAAGACATATAAGATCGGACCGGAGGATATTTTGCTGGTGCGCGTATGGCGCGAGCCGGAGTTGTCCGGACCCCTGGCGGTCCGTCCCGACGGCAGAATCACCCTGCCCCTGGTGGGCGAACTCATGGCGGCGGGCTTGACGCCGGAGCAGCTCACTGCTTCCATTTCCACGGTGCTGGCCAAGTTCATCAATCGGCCTGAAGTGCTGGTTTCAGTGCAGGCCGTGAACAGCAAGAAATTCATGGTCAGCGGCGAGGTGAACCGGCCGGGAGCGTATCCCCTGGTGACGCCGGTCACCGTGCTCGAGGCCATTGTGCAGGCGGGCGGTGTGCGGGAATTCGCCAACAAGAAGAAGATTGTGATCATGCGCGGCGCCGAGCGGCTGAAGTTCAACTACAACGACGTGATTAAGGGCAAGAACCTGGCGCAAAACGTGCAAATCGAGCATGGGGACCACATCGTTGTCCCGTAGGTCCCCGCGTTCGGCCTGACCGCTCCCTGACGGTCGCGGCTCAGTACCGAATACCGAGCCGCGACC
>JACQZT010000179.1 GCA_016213755.1 Acidobacteriota bacterium
AAACGCGAGGCCAGCCCCGCTGGCTGAGTCGGATATGCTCGAAGGTCCAAAGGCTGAAATCTCCGGCGATCGGGAGACGCGTAGGCAAACCCTTCTCGGCTGCTTCTCTAAGACCGGCCTGTAAGCCGCCTTGCGTTGCTCACACACCCCGGTGGGGGCCCTGACGTTGGGGCGCCCACCGGCGACGATGTTTCCGCCGCGCGGAAACTCGAATCGCGCCCGAGGCCGTAGTGTGTCTGGTCGCAAAAAGATTGGAGAAAAGGAGCCATACCATGTCCGTTGCTTCCCGTTTTCCGCCGCCACCGGCGCGCTCGGCATCCGCTACACTGGTTTCGGTGGACCCACTCGTGGCCGCCCGGCGCGACACAATCGGCGCCCCCACTTCCACCTCCTACGTCCACCCCTAGCAGTACGACGCCGTTCTCCGTGCTCATCTCCATATGGGACCGGCCCCCGACCCCTATGAGGCGCAGCGGTGGCGGGCTTGCCGGGATGCGGTTGAGGCCAAGGGTTAGATGGCGTTGTGACATTCCGGCAGGCCTGTCCAGCCTGACCAGCGCCCAACCGTCAACCCCCCCCGGTCGCCATCCGCCGCCACACACACAAAGGAGCCACAAATGCGCACACCCAAACAACAGGCCGCTTCCCGCGCCAACGCCGCCCGCTCCACCGGGCCCAAGACCGCCGCCGGCAAGCACATTTCCTCCGGCAACGCCATCAGTCACGGCTTGCTCGCCAAAACCACCGTCATCCACGGCGAATCCCTCGAGCTCTTCCACCAGACGCTGCGCGCCTACATCCAGCGCATCGGGCCGCGGGATGTCCTCGAAGCGGAGGCCCTCGAGGAGATGTGCTCCGCCGCCTGGCGCCTTCGCCGCCTGTGGACCATCGAGCGTGAGGCCCTCGATCTGGAACTGGACACTCAGACCGCCGGGGACGTGCCCGAATGCATGGTCCGCGCCTTTGACTCCCTGGCCCGCAACAGCCCTCACTTCCTCCTTCTTCACCGCTACGAGACCCGCCTCCACAACATCATCCAGCGCTCTCTCCACCGCATCTTCCTGTTGCGCAAATGCGGCGTGCGAAACGAAGCTGGCCAAGTCGTTGAAATCACGCCTCCGCCCCCCTCCGATCCTCCCGCAATTGACTCCCCGGTTCCCGTGTGTAATTATTCAGATATCTGAATAATCATTCAGACAGAACCATGAAGCGCAGGAGATCCCAAGTGAGCGCCCCCGTCGCTGTCGCGGCCATTCGCCGGACCCAGGCCGGGAACTTCACCCGCGACCTGGACCTGACCCGCGACGAGCTGCTCTACCTGCTCGACCTCACCGCCCAGGTCAAAAAGACCCCCGGCCGCTACGCCCGGGAACTGGCCGGCCAGTACCTCAGCCTGCTGTTCGAAAAACCCTCCCTGCGCACGCGCCTCACCTTCGAGCTGGCCATCAAGCAACTGGGCGGCGACTCCATCCTCAACGTCGGCCCCGTCGGCGAACGGGAGCCAATCAAGGACGTCGCGCGTAACCTGGACCGCTGGACCAACGCCATCGTGGCCCGCACCTTCTTGCAAAAGACCGTCGACGAGCTGGCGCGCTGGTCCAAGGTCCCCGTCATCAACGCCCTCAGCGACCTGTACCATCCCTGCCAGGCGCTGGCCGACGTCTTCACCCTGCGCGAACACTTCGGCGAGCTGCCCGGCCTGCGCCTGGCCTTCGTCGGCGACGGCAACAACGTCGCCCATTCCCTCATGCTCTGCTCGGCGCGCCTGGGCATCCACTTCGCTGTCGCCTCGCCGGGAGAGTACGAACCCAACCCCGAAATCGTCGCCGAGGCCCGCGCGCTGGCCGCCCAAACCGGAGCCAGCCTGCTGGTGACCGACGATCCGGACCGGGCCGTGGCCGGCGCCCACGCCGTCTACACCGACGTGTGGGCCAGCATGGGGCAGGAAGCCGAGGCCGAAACCCGCCGGCGGGTTTTCCGCCGCTACCAGGTCAACGAAACCCTGCTCTCCAAGGCGCGCACGGAGGCGGTCTTCATGCACTGCCTGCCGGCCAAGCGCGACCAGGAAACCACCGACTCGGTGATGGAAACCACCCAATCGGTGGTTTTCGACCAGGCCGAAAACCGGCTGCATACGCAGAAGGCGCTGCTGCTGATGCTCATGGCGCACTAAGGAACACGAATTATGGATAAACCGAAGAAAGTCGCATTAGCCTACTCGGGCGGACTCGATACCTCCGTCATCATCCCCTGGCTCAAAGAGAATTACGGCTGCGAAGTGGTCGCCGTGTGCGGCGACATCGGCCAGGGCATGGACGAACTCACCGGCCTGGAGGAGAAGGCCCTCAAAACCGGCGCCTCCGAGGTCTACATCGAGGACATGCGCGAGGAGTTCGTCACCGAGTACCTGTGGCGCCTGGTGCTCTCCGGCGGCGTGTACGAACACAAGTACCTGCTCGGCACCTCCATTGCCCGTCCGCTGCTGGCCAAAAAGCAGGTCGAGGTCGCGCTCAAAACCGGCTGCGACGGCCTGGCCCACGGATGCACCGGCAAGGGCAACGACCAGGTCCGCTTCGAGCTGACCTACAAAGCCCTGGCGCCGCACCTGGCCGTGCTCGCGCCCTGGCGCGAATGGACCATCCGCTCGCGCGAGGACGCCATCGAGTACGCCCGCCGGCACAACGTGCCCATCGCGCAGACCGCCACCAAGATCTACAGCCGCGACCGCAACATCTGGCACATCTCGCACGAGGGCGGGGAATTGGAAGATCCCGCCAACGCCGCCTCCGACGGCGTCTGGATGCTCACCAAGAGCCCCAGGGAAGCGCCCGACACGCCGGCCGAGGTGACCATCGGCTTCGACAAGGGACGCCCCGTGTCGGTCGACGGCCAGCATCATGTCTCCGGCGTCAGCCTGCTGGAAACCCTCAACAAGATCGGCGCGCGCCACGGCATCGGCCGCATCGACCTGGTCGAGAACCGTTTCGTGGGCATGAAATCGCGCGGCTGCTACGAAACGCCCGGCGGCACGCTCATCATGGCGGCCTTCCGCGAACTGGAAGCTTTGACGCTCGACAGGAACACGCTCCACTACAAACAGAAACTGGCGCTCGATTACGCCGAAATGGTCTACAACGGCTTCTGGTTCACGCCCCTGCGCCACGCCCTCGACGCCTTCTTCGAAGCCGTCGCCGAACGCACCACCGGCGAAGTCACCCTCCGCCTCTACAAGGGCAACCTCGAGCCCGTCTGCCGCAAATCGCCCTTTTCACTTTATTCGCTCAACATCGCCAGCTTCACCATGGGCGCCGAGTACGACCAGAAGGACGCCCTCGGTTTCATCAACCTGATCGGCCTCCCCATCAGAGTCCGCGCCGCTCTCGACAAGCAGCCATGAAACTCTGGGGCGGCAGATTCGAACACGGCCCATCCGAGGTCTTCGAACGCTTCGGCGAATCCCTCTCCTTCGACCGGCGTCTGATCGAGGCCGACATCGCCGGCTCGAAGGCCTTCTGCCGGGCGCTCGAGCGCGTGAACATCCTGAGCGCCGAAGAGCGCGCGCAAATCACCGCCGCCTTCGATGTCATCCTCGCGGAGGCGGCCTCGCCCGCCTTTTTCGAGGGCGCCACGGACGAGGACATTCACACCCTGGTCATCCGCAAGCTCAAGGAGCGAGCCGGCGCGGTGGCCGATAAGATCCACACCGGCCGCAGCCGCAACGAGCAGGTCTCGCTCGACACCCGCATCTGGGTGCGCGCGGAAATCCGCCGCGCCCAGGAACTGCTCACCAGCCTGATGGCGGCCCTGGTGGAATTGGCCGGCCGTTATCCCGGCGCCGTCATCCCCGGCTACACGCATACCCGCCGCGCGCAGGCCGTTTTGTGGCCTCACTACCTGCTGGCCTACTTCGAAATGTTCGCGCGCGACTGGGAACGGTTCGACCAGGCTTACGCGCGCGCCGACGTCATGCCCCTCGGCTCGGGCGCGCTGGCCGGCTCGGGCTTTCCCTTCGACCGCCCCGCCATCGCCCAGGACCTCGGCTTCGCCGCCGTCACGCGCAACAGCATGGACGTCTCGGCCGACCGCGATTTCGTGCTCGACTTTCTTTACGCCGCCTCCACCTCGATGCTCCACTTGAGCCGGCTGGCCGAGGACTGGATCCTCTACTCCGGCGAGGAGTTCGGCTGGCTGGAACTGGCCGACGGCGTCACCAGCGGCTCCAGCCTCATGCCGCAGAAGAAGAACCCCGATTCGCTGGAGCTCATCCGCGGCAAGTGCGGCCGCGTGTTCGGCGCGCTCACCTCCCTGTTCGTCACCATGAAGGGTCTTCCCATGACCTACAACCGGGACATGCAGGAGGACAAGGAACCGCTGTTTGAAGCCGCCGATCGGTTGCGCGCCTCGCTCGAGATGGCGCGCGTGGTAGTGGAAACGGCCGAGCTGCGGCCCGCGGTTCCGGCCGCCGCCGCGGCCGCAAGCTGGGTGGTGGCCACCGACCTGGCCGAGGCGCTGGCGCGCGCCGGAACGCCCTTCCATCGCGCGCATCAACTGGCCGGCAAGCTGGTGCTCGAAAGCCTGCGCCAGGGCCGGCGGCCCGCCGATTGGACGGCCGGGGAACTGGCCCGCTTCGCGCCCGAGTTCACTCCCGGCATGGCGCGGCTGATGGCGCCCGAAGAGGGCATGAAGACCCGCGAGATCGCCGGCGGCACCGGACCGCAAGCGGTCCGCCAGGCGTTGAAGGAGGCGGAGGCGAAACTCGCAGCGCTTCGCTCCCGCTAGACAACCGATGAACAAAAACTACCGGCAGTCGCAGATCCTCAAAATCATCCGGACCAAGAACGTCCACACCCAGGATGAGCTGGCCGGCGAGCTCAAAGCCTGCGGCATCCCGGCCGCCCAGGTGACCCTGTCGCGCGACATCCGCGACCTGGGCTTGGTCAAGACCCAGGAAGGCTACCGGCAGATCGTCCCCGATTCGGCCGGACCGTCGCTGGCCACCGTCGCGGCCGAGTTCCTGCAAGACATCCGCGTGGCTCAGAACCTGGTGGTGCTCAAAACCGCGCCGGGCCACGCCAGCTCGCTGGCCATCGCGCTCGATCAGGCCAACTGGAGCGAGATCGTCGGCACCATCGCCGGCGACGACACTATTCTCGTCGTCGCGCCCGACAGCGAGACGGCGAAGACCGTGCGCACCAAGCTCATGTACTTCGTCGCGGAATAGCGGCCGGAATCCGGCAGCCGTTTTCCGACACCGCGCAGCAGGCGTGCTCGAACTGGATGGTGGTGTGGTGGATGTGCAGGCGCCGCTCGAGTTCTTCGTTGATGCACCGCAGGATCGCTTCGCTCGACGAGGGCGGCAGGTCGTCGATCAGCACGTGGCAGCTCAGCGCGTGTACCGACGAGCCCAGGCTCCACACGTGCAGGTCGTGCACGTCGCGCACCCCTTCGACGGCCCGAATCGTCCGCACGACGTCGCCCAGGCGCATGCCCCGCGGCAGCCCTTCGAGCAGGATGTTCAGCGACTCCTTGACGATGTCCCAGGCGGTCCAGACGATCAGCAGTCCGATGGCGATCGACAGCAGCGGATCGATGCGCTGCCAGCCGGAGTAGCGGATAACCACCGCGCCGATGACGATGCCCACCGAGCCTACCGCGTCGCCCAGCATGTGTACGAAGGCGGCGCGCACGTTGAGGTCGTGCTTGCGCCCGGCATCCAGGCCCCACATGATGCCCAGGTTCACCACCAGGCCCGCGGCGGCCACCGCCAGCATGGTGGCTTCGTGGACTACTCGCGGGTTCAGCAGGCGCTCGTAGCTCTCGTAGAAGATGTACAGCGCCAGCGCGAGCAGCGTGATCGCGTTGACGAACGCGGCCAGCACCCCGGCGCGATGGTAGCCGTAGGTCTTCTCCTCGTCGGCGGGCCTGGATTGGAGGTGGTAGCCGAAGCCCGCCAGCAGCAGGGCCAGCGCATCGGTGAAGTTGTGCCCCGCGTCGGACAGCAGCGCCAGGCTGTGCGCGCGCAGGCCCGCCACCGCCTCCACCGCGACGAACAGCACCGTCGCGGCCAGAGACCAGCCCAGAACCTTGCCCATGCCGCGGGGCTGAGAGTGGGAATGCAAACGTGGTACCCATTTTCAAGGTTATGATCTTACGAAGGAGCGCGCAATGACCGACAAAGTGGCCATCTTCGACACCACCCTGCGAGATGGCGAACAAGCCGCTGGCGCCCGGCTCGGAAGCCGCGACAAACTGACCATCGCACGGCAGTTGAGCCGGCTGAACGTGGACGTCATCGAGGCCGGCTATCCGGCTTCCTCGCCGGAGGACTTCGAGGCCGTCCAGCTCATCGCGCGGGAGATCCAGGGCCCGGCCATCTGCGCCCTTTCGCGCGCCGTGGCCGGCGACATCGAGGCCTGCGGCAAGGCGCTGGCCAAAGCCGCGCGGCCGCGCATCCATACCGGCATCGGCGTCTCGGACATGCACGTCCTGCACAAGTTCCGCGACGAGAAGTACGGCGTCACACTGGGCGAGAAGAAGGTCAAAATCCTGCAAATGGCCGTCGCGGCCGTCAAGCTCGCCCGCCAGCTCGCCGAGGACGTCGAGTTCTACGCCGAGGACGCCGGCCGCGCCGATCCGGCCTATCTGTTCGAGATGATCCAGGCGGCCATCGACGTCGGCGCCACCGTGGTCAACATTCCCGACACCACCGGCTACGCCATGCCGGAGCAGTTCGGCGCGCTGATCCGTTCTATCCGCGAGCGGGTTCCCAACATCGAGCGGGCGGTCGTCAGTGTGCACTGCCACAACGACCTGGGCCTGGCCGTCGCCAACACCCTGGCCGGCGTGCACAACGGGGCCCGGCAGGTGGAGGGCACCATCAACGGGATCGGCGAGCGGGCCGGCAACGCGGCGCTGGAAGAGGTGGTCATGGCTCTGCGCACGCGCGGCGACTACTTCGGTCTGCGCACCGGCATCGAGACCCGCGAGTTCGTCCGCACCAGCCGCCTGGTTTCCGACATGCTGGGCATGGCCGTCCCGCCCAACAAGGCCATCGTGGGGGGCAACGCCTTCTCGCACAGCTCGGGGATCCACGTGGACGGTTTCCTCAAGAATCGCGAAACCTACGAGATCATGCGCCCCGAGGACGTCGGCCTCACCGAGAGCCGCGTGGTGCTCACCGCGCGCACGGGCCGCCACGGCCTGCGCGACCGGCTCGAGAAACTCGGCTATGCGCTCACCAAGGAAGAACTCGATCGGACCTACCAGCGTTTCCTGGTCGTGGCGGACAAGAAGCAGGAGGTCTTCGACGAGGATCTCATCGCCATCTTGCACGACGAGATTCATCCGGTTCCGGAAACCTATCACCTCGATTATCTGCACATCTACAGCGGCACTTCGGCTATTCCCACGGCCACCGTGCGGTTGCACGTCCGGGGAGAAGTGCGGGAAGGCGCGGCCATCGGCGACGGGCCGGTGGATGCGGTCTGCAAGGCCATCTCCTCGGTGACCCGGACCTCGGCCCGGCTCACACGGTACGAGATCCGGGCCGTGACCAGCGGCACCGAGGCGATGGGCGAGGTGACCGTACAGCTCGAAGACAAGAGCCGCCGGGCCATGGGGCGGGGCGCTTCCACCGACGTCATCGAAGCCAGCGCCAAGGCCTACATCGACGGCCTCAACAAACTGGTTTGATCAGTACTTCTCCCAGTGGAGCACGTCCTCCAGCGGGCGCTTCTCGGAGCGCCTTTCTTCGGCCGGATAGCCCACCGCGATCAGGGCCGCCAGCTTGAGCGCAGCGGGCGCGCCCAGCAGGGCGCGAACGGCGTCCGCGTAGGGCTTCTTGTCGCCGGCGATCCAGCACGCGCCCAAGCCGTGGGCGTGGGCCGCCAGCAATATGTTCTCCGTTGCGGCGCTGGCGTCTTCCAGGTAGTACTTCACTCCGCGCGTCAGCACGGCAATGCAGGCGGCCGCAATCGATCAGGTCGGCCAAAACCTGCCGGGGCACCGGGTGGGGCTGGTAGGCGCGCACGCTGCGCCGGGTCTTCAAGGCTTCCATCGTATCCATAGGTCTCAAATCGGGCTTGGAGTTCCGTCTTGAATAAGATACCTTAGTCAACAAGGACTCTGATCGGAGCACTGCATGCATCAGCGCGTTGTCCTGAGGCACTTGAGCGGAAGCAAGACTGGCCGGGTCGACAAATTCGGGGTCGAGGGCCGTCACGAGCTGACCATCGGCCGCACCGTGAACTGCTCTGTGAGGTTCGACAAGCCCGGGGACGACCTGGTAGCTCCCATGCATGCCAAGGTTCTGATCGAAGGCAGCGGGACGGTCCTCTGTTCGGTGATGGATCTGAACACTCGCACCGGCACGTTTGTGAACCAGCAGCGGATCAGGGCGGCGGTGCGGCTGGTGCCGGGAGACGTGATTCAGTTGGGCGCCGGCGGACCGGAGATTCAGTTCGACCTGGAGCCGCGGCCGCCGGGGGGCCGCCCTGTGCGCGCGGTTTCCGAGGCGCCCCTTCCGTTCACGGCTCCGGTTGGGGAGCTTGACAGGCCGGCGCTGGTTACACGCAAGGCGGTGTGGATGTTCTCGATCGCCTTGCTGGCGGTGCTGGTGGCCGTCCTGGCCTGGTGGGGCGCGAGGCGCTCGCCGGGCTCCGCGCCGTCCGGGGCCGGCGCCATGAGCGCGGGCGCGGTGGCCGCGGCAAACCAGGAGTCGCTGGTCTATCTCGAGGCCGGCTGGAAGCTGGTGGATGGGGAAAGCGGCCGGCCTTTTTACCAGGTCTATCAGTCCAACGCGATGAAGGACTCGACGGGCAACATCGTGCCCATCATCCGGGATGGGGGAGCCTTCCTGCCCGTATTCGTGCAGTTGCCCGGGGAAACGACCTTCGAGCCTCTGCTCGCCGCCACGGACGCCAAGGGCGCGTATCGCGCGATCGGCGGCGCGCAGGCCGGTTCTGGATTCGTGGTCGGCGAGGACGGCTCGATTCTTACCGACCGCAACATCGTGGCTGCCTGGCAGACAAGCTATCGGTTTCCGCCCAGCGCTCAAGCGGGTTTGCTCTACCAGCTCGACCGAAAGCTGCGGAGCACGGGCCGGCGCGTCATTCTGTTCGGTGAATATCCGGCCTGGCGGCCTTTGGCGGCGCGGGCGATTCTGGCTTCCGCTTTCGATCCCGAATCCGGCTCGCTGTCCGTTCGCGCGCCAGGCGCGCGGGAAGTCGAAGGGCGCAACGAGTATCTGAACGCCGCCTTCGCGCGCGAGCGCCCGCGTTTTCCAGCCAGGCTGCTGCGTGTCTCCGAGCATGGCGACGCGGCGTTGGCGAAGATCGAAGCGTCCCGCGTCCTGCGCAAGGTGGATCTGCTCGACACTTTCGACACCATCCAAGCCGGGGGATCGGTGATCGTAATGGGTTTTCCCGCGACCTCGTTCGGCGGCTCCGCGGCGGCCGCGGCGGGAAAGGCATTTGTCCCCGACCTGACGGCTCAGGCGATTCCGGCGCCCACGATCAGTGTGGCTCGCCTGGCGCGCATTTTGCGGGAAAGCTCGAACTCGGCTCCGGCGGCCGGCGGTTCGCCGGGGGGAATCTACGGGCTGACGTTCTCCTCCACCGGGAACCTCAGTTCGGGGGGGCCGGTCTTCGATAGTCAGGGACGTGCGATCGCGATTCACAGCTCGGCTCGGCCGGTGGAAGGGCAAGGCGTGGATTCCTCCGCCGTCCCGATCCGCGAGGGCATGAGACTGATGCAAGCCGCGCCGAAATAGCGTTGCGACGGGGAAAACCGATGAGAATTCGAATCGTGTGGTCCCAGGGCGAAAAGGAAGGAGCGGCGCTCGAGCCGGCGCCCAGCCTGCGGTCGGAGTTCGCCTTCCGGACGGATCCGGGCTGTCACCGCGAGCTGAACGAAGATAGCGTTCGCGTGGTCCGGCCCAAGGAGCCGGAGGTGCTGGCGCGGAAGGGTCTGCTGGCCCTGGTGGCCGACGGCATGGGCGGGCACGAGGCCGGAGAGGTGGCCAGCGGCCTGGCCGCCGAAGTGGTCTGTCGCGAGTATTATCGGGCCGAGGGGACGATCTGCGATGCGCTGGCCAGAGCACTGGAGGAGGCCAACCGCGAGATCCACGAACAGTCCGCTGCCCGCCGCTTGATCGGCGGCATGGGAACCACCTGCACGGCGCTGGTGATTGCCGGCGGCAACGCCTGGGCCGGGCACATCGGCGATAGCCGGGTGTACCTGGTGCGGGACGGCCGCATCTATCGAATGACCGAGGATCACTCCGCGGTGATGGACCTGGTGCGAAAGGGCATCCTCAGCGCCGCCGAGGCGCGCCGCCACTCCAGCCGCAACGTCTTGCAGCGCGCCATGGGTCTGGCGGCCGATCTCGATGCCGACGTGTGGGAGGATCCCTTCCCGATGATGTCTGGCGACCACTTCGTGCTGTGCTCGGATGGCCTGCACGACCTGGTGGACGATGGCGAGATCCGTGACGCCGTCTCGCACCTGGAACCCGAGGCGGCCTGCGCCGAACTGGTCCGCCTGGCGCGCGAGCGCGGCGGATATGACAACATATCGGTAGTGACGATCGCGGCCCGGGGCGCGAGGGTAGCCGCCGGCGGCGCCGCGTGAACAGACGGTGAGATTGGACTTGGAGATGGATATGCGGAACCGACCGATCCTGACGATGCTGCTGGCCCTGGCCCTGTTCTGCGCGCCGGGCCTGGGGCTTCAAACGGCCAGCGCCCAGGGGCCCAAGCCGATTACCAAGCAGGGGCTGATCGACGCCCTGCGCATCGGGGGCCTGACGCTGCAAGAACTGGTGCAATTCGTGCGTGAACGCGGGGTGGATTTTCAGGTCACCCCGGAAGTGGAAGCGGAACTGCGCACCGCGGCCGCGCAAAGGGAACTGATTGACGCGGTGCGCACCAGCTTTCGCGGAGCGGCCCAGGCGGGGGCTCCGCCAGCGGCGGCGGCGCCGCTCAGCAAGAGCGAGATCGTCACCTTGCTGCAGGTGGGCACGCCCGCTTCGCGTATCGAGCAACTGGCCGCGGAACGCGGAATCAGCTTTGCCATGACGCCGGAGATCGGGCGGGAACTGGAGGCGGCCGGCGCCGGCAAGGCGCTGATCGATGCGCTGGCGCAGCGGCCGGCGGCGCCCGTCCCGGCCGCCGCGCCGACGGCTGCGCCAGTCGCCGCGCCCGCCGCTGTGCCGGACGCGGCGGCGGCGCCTGCCGGGCCTCGCCTGGCGCCCAACATCACTTCGCTCCGCGACATGAAGAGAATCTACATCGAGAAGATGCCCAGCGATTTGGACCAGTTCATCCGCGCCGAGATCACCAAAAAGCTGCGCAGCCGCCTCAGCGTGGTGCTGGTCAAGGAAGAGGCCGACGCCCTCATGGTCGGCACCGGAGAGAACCGCACCGGAACCGGCGCGCAGATCACGGGCCGCTACCTGGGACTGCACGACAACGCAACGGGAGCGGTGTCGGTCACCGATCGCACCGGTACGCAGGTTCTATGGTCTTCCGAGGCCGGGGACCGCAGCCTCTTCTGGGGCGCGGTGAAGCGCGGCGGGCCCCGCAAGGTGGCCGACCGGCTGGTGAGCAACCTGAAGAAGGCGCTCGAGTAACGGCGCTTCGACGCCTTCTTAGTTGGCGGCGCCGAGGCTGGCGACCGGGAAGGTGGCGGTCACCCGGGGAAGTCTCATGGAACCGGTGAAGTAGGGCATCATGGTGGTGACCGGATAATTCTGGATGGTGACGCGGATGCGGTCGTCCCACTTGCCGGCCGTGCCCAGGCGCTGCACGGTCACGTAAGCCGGTGTGAGCCCGAACAGCCCCGGCGTGCTGGTATTGCCGCCCGGCGCGGAGCGGCTGTTGTAGCAGACGAAATTCTTGATGGCGGCGGTGTCGTAGGCGTTAACCGCCGCGGCGCGCGCGCCCGAGCGCACCCGCTCGGCGAAATACTGTTCGAAAAGCAGGATCCGGCTCATGTCCAGGATGAACAGGACCATCGAAACGAACGTGAGCAGGATCAGGGCCGATTCCACCATCCCGGACCCTCTTTCGCGTCCTCGCTTGCGCGCGTTGCGATCTCTTTCGGCCATTCAGCACCCCGAACAAATCAGATTCCCGTAGTAGGCGGTGGTGGCGCGCGGCTTGCCGGCGAAGCTGAAATTTCCGAAGACGGCGTTCACGCTGAATCCGGTGACCGAGATGGTCACGTACTGCGGCGTGCCGCTGGAAGAGGTGATCTGCACGCTGACGGCGCCGGTGGTCAGGCCGGGGACCACGGCCACGCCGCTGGCGGTCAGGTCCCCGTACACCACCAGGTTCTTCAGGCTGGTGGTGAACGCGCTCGTGTTGGACGTGTCGTATTCCATGCGGGCGGCGAAGGCGGCGGCGTTGGCGACCGTCGTCTTCAACCGGTTGTAGACCATGAACGAGTACCCGAACTGGAACAGCCCGGCGAACATCGCCCACAGCAGCGCCCAGCTCACCGCGAACTCGACCAGGGCAGCGCCACGCTGCTGCCGTTTCCGATTTGGCGAGGGTCTGGTCATGTGCTTCACTGGTAGAGCAACACGGCGTACACTTTGGTTCCGTCGGTTCCGCCGGAACTGGCGCCGGATGTGCTGGCCGGTCCGATGTAAGTGGCACAGATGGGGCCCGAACTCCCGGAAATCATGCTTGCCGGATCGATGAGGAAGTTGCCGAAACCGACCACGGTCATCCGGAAATTGGATCCGTTTCCGCTGTTCAAGGCCGGATCGTGGATGGCCGCGCTGACGATGCGACGGTTATTCCCGGTGCCTCTGGTCTGGTAGTCCGCGTACGTTGTCGAGGTCTGGTCCGGATCCTGGAGGGAGCGCTCGGCCAGGGCGCCGAAAATGCTGCTGCCGCGGTTGCCCGGGACGCTGTACAAAACGGTTCCCGCCGTGACCGAGGAGGGGTTGGAACTGGGGTTCGGGTACCCGCCGTAGGTGATGACATCGCGCAGGTCGCTGTTTCCATTGCCCTGTCCCAGATCCACGAATCCGTGCGCGGAAGGCGCGTTGCCAGGGTTGAAACCGGCGTCGCCCGGGCAGGTAGTGGAGTTGCCGTTGCCCCACTTGAACGTGTACCTCTGCCCTGGGGTAAGGCCGAAGTTGTGGGTGTCGGACGCGTTGTGCGCGGAGGGCGAGAAGGGAGTCAGGCCGCCATAGCCGAAGCCGCTGCCGGCATTCTGGCCCGCCACCGCCGATGCGCTCAGCGACTGTTGCAGTCCGATGTTGGGAAGAACAGGCAGGAAGTAGAACGGGACATTCGCCGTCGCCGTGACGCGGACGAAGCGGTATGTATTGGTGTTCGGCCCCGAGGCGGTGGCGTAGCTGTCGTAAGTGCCGTTCAACGCCGTCGAAAAGTTGGCGGCGACATTAGTGATATTGGACGTCTCGAAGTTGACGCCGTTTGGGCGGGTCGTGCCGAGGGGGCCGGCTTGCGCTACCTGGTAGGCTTGCTGAACTCCCGCCTTGCCGCCCATCAACTCCGTCGCGGCGGCCAGCGCAGCGGCGTCGGCGAAGGTCTGGAGCTCGTTCTTGCTGATGAACATGCGGCCGAGATCGAAACTCAGCCCCAGCATGGCGATCATGACTACAGCGCCGGCAGCGGTGATGTAAAGGCTGAAGCCACATTCGCCTCGATGCCTGGATCTGGCCATCTTCTATGTATCCCCTACATACATTTGTCGTCCAGACTACCCTTCGGCACAATCGGGCAAAAACCTTAACCCGATGTAAGGAACTCTACTTCGCGGCGGATTCGGCGCGGAGGGTCTCGACCGCGCGCGGGGGGACGATGCGCCAGTTGTCGTCGGGTTTTTCGGGCAGCGCTCCGCGCCCGGTGTAATAGGCGACGATCAGGTCGCGGATCTCCTCGGAACTGCGCCAGACGATCTTTGCGCCGCGGAACATGCCGTATCCGCCACTGCCGCCGGCGCGGTAGTTGTTGACGGCGATGCGCAGGGGCTGGTCGTCGCTCAGGGGCTGGCCGCGGAACCGCAGATCGCGGATGCGCCGCCCCGCCGGCTGCGTCAGATCGATCTCGTAGGTCACGCCCTGGGCGATGTCGAAGTTGAAGCCCGGGACGCCGCGGTCGGTCAGCGGGCCGGTGGCGCAGGCGGCGTCGGAGCAGGTGAGAAAGAAGCGCGCGGCGTTTTCGAGAGCCTCGCGCAGCATCTTTCCGCTGCCTTCGAGGGCGTAGAGTTCGTTGTCGTAGAGATACAGCGCGGCGATCTGACGCACCGTCACCGGACCGGCGGCGACGCGCACGCCGGGATTGAACAGCGCCGTCAGCGAGACGTCCGCCCGGGCGTAGTGAAGCTGCACGGCCTGCACGGCGTCGAGCAGGGCCGAGTCCTGTATGCGTCCCAGGCTGGCGTCCAGAGCCGCGGCCGAACGTGCCACGGGGGTGTTCAGGTACTTCTCGGTTACTTCGTGATAGGGGCGGGCCAGGCCCAGGACTTTGGGATCGGGCTCGGTGTCCGCGGTGACGGGAATCAGGCGGCTCGATTTGCGGGACACTTTCCAGCGGCTGCCCTCGCGCTCCATCTCGAAGTCGATGCGCCCCAGGGATGCGCCCCAGTTCTTGGGCTGCATCAGGAGCACGCCGCCGATGCGCTGGCCGGCCACCTGCTGGTGCGAGTGGCCGAAGACGATGGCGTCGATGCCGGCCACCTGGGCGGCGATCTGGCGGACCATGTTTTCGCCGGTGTCTCCGCCTTCGCGCTCCAGGCCGGCGTGAATGGCGGCCACGACGATGTCCGGCCGATGCTTGGTTCGGAGCTCCGAAACGGCTCGCTCGGCGGCCTCCTTGGCGGGCAGGAAGCGCAGGCCCGCGTAGTTTTCGGGCTGCTCCCATTGCGGGATGGCGGGAGTTGTGATTCCGATGACCGCCACCTTGACCCCGCCAACGATTTTCACCAGATAGGGGGCAAACGGTTTTCGGCCCGCGCCGGTCTCCGTGTCCGTGTTGGCCGACAGCCAGGGGAAGCGCGCGTCGGCGCGGGCGCGGTTCAGCACTTTCAGACCGAAGTTGAACTCGTGGTTGCCCAGCACCATGGCGTCGTAGCGCAGGTAGCTCATGGCCAGCATCATGGGATCGGCGCGCAGTCCGGAGGGCGGCGTCTCAAGCCCCTGCGGCAGGCGTCCGTGGCGCACGAACTGCTGGTAGACGGTGGCCAGGGGCGTTCCCTGAATGGTGTCGCCGGCGTCGATGAGCAGGGAGTTCGGGTTGTCCCGCCGCGCGGCCTCGATGAGGGTGGCCAGCTTGGCCAGGCCGCGATCCGCCGGCCGCGCCGTGTAGTAGTCGTAGGGGTAGAGGTTGCCGTGCAGGTCGGTGGTGGCCAGCACGCTGACGGTAACCGTCTGGGCCGTCGCCGCCCCAGCCAGCACCAACACCGCAATCGCAAAGCACCTCCAATTCGGTGACAGGCTACTCTTTCCCCAATTTCGGAATTCAGATTCCCTGATCTCGCCCGGTGATTCTGGCGGTTCGGGGAAGGAGAGACGATTCCCCTTTGGCGACTTTGTCGGGCCGGCCATTGAAGTTCCTTCCCTCCGGGGCAACCCCGCTCTGGATTCACAGCGCGATTCGAGTCTGTTCCCCACGATTTCCTGGCCTGCCGGATCAGTTGTCCGGGGATCAGGTGGTCCGAAATTGGGGAAAGAGTAGCCTGTCACCGAATTAGGAGTTTGGCGACGGAGTGGTTTTCGTATTCGTCGGTGACGCGGACGGCTAGGGTGTGTTCGCCGGGGGCCAGGTTTTCGAGCTTAACGGAATAATCGAGTTCCGTCGCGTCGGCCAGGCGGGTGACCGGCAGCACGGGCTTCCACTCGCCGCCGTCGAGCGAGGTTTCGGCCTTCTCGATGATGTTGAGTGCGTCGCGGGCCTTCCAGGCGGCGACGCCTCCCTGAGCGGCCAGCCCGAGAATTTCGGGCGGCGTGTTGTCGATCACAAAGGCGTCGCTTTCCAGCCGCGCCTCCAGCTCCGAGCCCGCCGGGTTATCGGGCGCGTCGGAAACCGTCACGCGCACCCGGTACTCGCCATCCGGAAAGGCCGTCGAATCCCAACTGAAGTGGTTCGCACGCAGCTTGTCCTTGAGAAGTTTCCACTCCTTTTCGTTCCCGCCGCGGATCTCGACCTTGGCGGCCAGGGCGTCTCCGTTCTCGTCCCGGGCGAGCCAGCGCACGCCCAGGTAGCCGCGCGCGGACTGCACGGAATTCGCGCCGGAGTCAAGTGAAACCGCGGGCGCCGCCGCGCGCCGCTGCCTTCCCAGCGGCTGCAACGTCAGGGTTTGCGAGGGCGTCAGGGAAAGGCTCTGGGCCGGAAAACGGTAGTTGGGCGGCGTGATCTCGACTTGTTCGAGAACGGGCGCGACGTTGCGAGCCAGGTAGGCGATTTCAACCAAGCGGACTTCGGCGGGCCCCTTGAGCGTGAGTCTCCATTGCAGAAAACGCGCCGGGGGCGACTGCACGCGCCCCGTGTCGCCGGAGAGAGTCACCGCGGCCCACGGGCTCCAGTTCTTCTGGGGGCGATCCAGGTTGCCGCTGCGCGTCTCAATGGCGGCCGAGCCGGCGTTGAGCCCGGCGGCCAGCCGCAAGCGGCCCCAATAGGAGAAGAAGCCGGCATCCAGCGGCTCACTTTCGACGGTCCCGTCGGAGGCCGCATCCGGCCCCAGGCGCAGAACCAGGCCCACGTTTCCGGTGGCGGCATAGACGGCGCCATCGGGCGCGGTGGCCAGCGCGGTCACCTGCGAGGGCGTGGCCGAGATCAGCCTGGTCGAGAGCAGGTCGGAATCCAGACGATAGATGCGGCCCTGGTTGCCGGTTGCGGCCAGCGGCCGGCCCTGGGCGTCGAAGCCGAGGGCGTACACCACTTCCTGCGCGTCGCTCCAGACCTTGCGCGGCAAGCCCTCGCGGTCGATGCGCCAGATCTCGGAGCCGCCGGTGAGCGCGGGCGCGCCGGCGCCGAACGACGGGGGCGGAACGGCAGCGGCTTGCGGCCGCGCGGTCTGCGGCGACGTGGGAGCGGGCGGCGGCGCGGGCGGCGCGGCCAGCACGGGCATCGGCGGCTGGCGCGTGCCGACGGCCGCGGCGTACAAGGCGCCATCGGCCGCGGCGGCCACGGCCGTGACCTCGCGCTTGCCGGACTGATGCAGCACGAAGCCTTCCCCCTTGGGCGACACGCGCAGGATGAGCCCGCCCGGGTCGGTGCCCGCGATCACGTTGCCGGCGGCATCCACGGCCAGCGAGCGCGCATGCGTTTCTTCGCTGCGGAAAAAGACCGCGCCCTTGCCGTCGGCGCCGACGCGGTGGATTTCGCCCTGATCGCCGGTGGCCACGAACATCTCGCCCTGGCGGTTGAAGGCCATGGCCCAGATGTACTTGGCCTGGGGATCGTAGAACACCTCGCTCTTGCCGCCGGCGGCGACGCGGTAGATCTTGCCGTCGGGCGAGGTGGCCGCGTAGACGCGGTCCCGCCGGTCGACGGCTAGGGCGTGAATCTCCATGCCGGGCAACTCGGCGAGTACCCGGCTCTTCCCCGCGGCGTCGATGACAAAGAGCTTGGCGGAGGAGGCGCCCGGGCCGCCTCCGCCGGCGTAGCGGTTGCCTTTGGAGTCGACGGCCACGGCCCACAGATAGGGCGTCGAAGCGTCCAGAATCTCGTCCACCTTCGGCGCCAGCGCCAGCCTGCCGTCGCTGCGCACGGAGACGCGCTTGAGCGTGGCTTTCTCGTAATCGGACTGGCTGTCCTGGGTCCAGTGCCGGGTTTCGACGGCCAGAGCGGATGCGGCGCAAATCGCCGCCACGGCGGGTACAAGTCGGAGTGTGGTCATTATTTCACGAGGATGCGAAGCGATTGACTGCCGCTGACGACCAGGTCGAAAGGCACCGCCATCTGCACCGACGCGCTTTCCGGGGCGGTGACGAAGGTGCGGTTGAGCGTGCGACCGGACTGCATGACGTTGAGCACCGAGGCGGGCAGGCTGGGCATGGTCTTGTCGTCGCTGTAGACGGTGGGCCGCGCCTCCACCAGCGAGACATAGAGCTTGTCGTTGCCGCGCTCCTGGTTGAGCAGCGAGACGGTCTCTTTGAGGTCCAGAAAGCGATTCATGGCGCCGGCCGCGGTCTGCAAGCGGTTCAGGGTGTCGGCGTCGCTCAACAGGATGCGGTGTTCGCCCTTGGGCAGACCGGCGGGCAGCTTCACGCGGAACTCGCGCTCGATGCGCTCGCCCCGGTAGGGGCGCAGGAAGACCTTGACCGGGACTTCGCCGCCGGCTTCGACCTCGGTCACCGCCGCCCAGGCGGTTTCGATGGTGGCGGTGCGGCGCGCGGGCAGCAGGTCGATGGTGGCGTCCACGCTCTTCAGCCGCGGCATCTTGACGGCGTTGAGGAACAGCCGGTTGAATCGGTCGCCCCACCAGCCGGCCAGCAGCATGGGGGCGGGCACGGGCATCTCGCTGGGCGCCAGCATGGTGGCCAGCGAGAGGTTCGGGGAGCCGTCCAGTTCCACCTTGCCGCTCAGACGGTAGGTGGCCTCCTCGGCGAAATCGTTCAGGCCGGAGATGGAGTTGAATAGCGTGAACATCATCAGGTAAGGAGTCCACTTCTGGTGCACGAAGACGTGGAAGCGAAAATCCTTCTCTTTGCGCACGGCGCTCGATCCGTCCCAGGTTCGCACCTTGAGGCTGACCGGAATCATGGGCGCTTCGGCGCCCAGTTCGCCCAGAATGCCGGAATGCCGGTCCTGGCGGAGCGCGCCCACGATTTCCGTCGCGTTGGCGAACTTGTTGGGCTGAAACTGCGACGACAGCACGGTGAGCACCTCGCTCTTGGCGATGGGCATCTCCACCGGGCCCAGGTTGAAGAACGAATGGCCGAAGGCCAGCACGCGCTTGCCATCGTTGTAGGTGACTGTTCCCAGGCTGCTGACGCTCATGTCGCCCGAGACCAGCACGGCGGAGATAGCTTCTCCGGGCCGCAGCGCGCCGGCCGCGCCGGGGCCCGGCTTGGGGCCGGCCAGCGCGGCGGAGGCGCCGCCCTGCACGGGCGTCAGGCCCAGTTGCTGGAACAGCCCTCCGAACTCCCGCAGCACGTTCTCATGAAAACCGGCGAAAGCCAGCGGGGTTTCGATGGGGGTGAAGGCCGGGCTGCCGGGCGCCTGCAAGGCCGCGCGAGGCTGGGCGCGGTCCGGCGTGCGGGCGTCGGAGGGGCGGGACTCGTCGAAGTCGCTAATCTCCAGCATCAGCTCGATGGGGGTGATGCCGCAAATGGCGTCGGGCGAGAAGACGCTCAGCCGCAGAGCGATGGCGCCCACCAGCTTCCCGTCGATGTACACCGGGCTGCCGCTCATGCCGCCCGCGACGTTGGTGCGCTGCGCCTTGCCGCCGAGCTTGGCCAGAATGACGTCCTGCCGCGGACCCCAGGCGTTCTTCCAGACTCCGATGATTTCCACCGGCACCTGCTCCGGCTCGCTGCCCTGGAAGACGGTCCAGGCCACGCCCTGCATTCCGGGCTGGACCTCGGAGACCTTCAGGATGGGCGGCGTGCCGGCGCGCGGCGGTGCGGCGCACAACAGCGCGCCGGCGGCGGCGAGAAGAACGGCGAGGGGTTTCATCGTTCCGCTGCTTCTTTCCTACGGACGGGGGCCCGGATCCACCGGTCCCGGCATGATCGCGGCGCGTATGCAACCGGCCTGGCCGCCGATCAGGCGCTCGCAGGCAGCGTCGTTGATCAGCGGCTGGAGTTTGAGTGCGTCTTCGAGCACCTTCAGTTTGGCCTGCTGCGCGAAAGTAAGCACTCCGCGCACCTTGGCCGTGGTCTTGCGTTCCTCGTCGCCGATCTCGCGGCGGATCTGTTCGAGTTCGGCGTGGCGGACGCCGAGTTGCATGGCGTCAATAGGATCGGCATTGGTCCAGTGCCGAATCTCGGCCTGGACCATGGCCACCCGCATCTGCTTCTGGGTCACGAAGAAATTGAATTCCAGGTTCGCCCGGTTGATGGCGTCCACCTGCGTGCCAGTCAGCTCGAGGTACTTCTGTAATTCCGGGGGGAACAGCGAGAAGGGCCGGCCCGGACCGGGAGTCTGCGCGGAAAGCAAGAAAGCGCCCAGAAGGAAGGTCAGCAGCAGTTTCTTCATATCTTCAGTTTAACCCCGCTTGACTTTGGCCGTTGCGGGCCGGGAGAATGGTTGCAGAGGTTCGTCGCGCCGCAAGGTGTGGTGTGCCTGCGAATGATACCATCAGCCGGAGGAGGTGAATCGAGTTGGCCGTTGTTGTCGTGCAAGAAGGCGAAACGCTTGAGAGCGCACTTCGCCGGTTCAAGCGGAAAGTCCAGCAAGAGGACATCATCAAGGAGATCAAGAGGCACTCCTTCTACCTGAAGCCGGGTGAGAAGCAGCGAACGAAGGAGGCTCTGGCTCGCAAGCGGAACCGGAAGAAGAGAAACAAGGACGTCGAGTAGTTCGCCCGTCTGGGCCGGCTCTTTACCTCCATTCGGTGACGGAATCGGGAAGGATTCCGTCACCGTTTGTGTTTCAAGACGTTATTTACGCACCTGCTTCAGCATCTCGTTTTCGATCTGCTTGAAGCCGGCCGGAACCTCCATCCTGGAGGTGTCGACCGGAGCCGAGGAGAATCCGGACAACTCGGTGGTGGATTCCATGAGCATGCCCGCGCCCGGAGGCGCGTCTTGCGGCGGCGGCTCGGGGGGCGGCGCTTCCTGCTTCTTGCCGCGGCGCAGTCCGCCCAGGCCGCCGAGACCGCCCAGACGGCCCAGGCGGCCGGCGATAGCCCCGCCTGCCGCGTCGCCGGCGGCGTTGCCGGCGGCTTCCTTGGCCGAAGGCCCTTGCGGAGCGTTTTCTTGGGGCTTCGCGCTGAAGTCGGCCATGGCCTGCGCCGAGGAACCCATGCGGGTGATTTGCAGGACCGGGACGCCGTCCAGTTTGGAGGCCTCCTTGGCCAGTTCCGCCATGCCCTTCATCATGCCGGGCTGAGACTGCCCCAGCCCGCCCAGCGCCGAACCGGGCGCCCAGGCCATCTTTTCGGCCATGCGGCGATAGAAATTGCGAACTTCGTCATAGCCCGGGATCTGGGGCGCCAGCCACATGTCGGAAACCACCTCCATGGCGCCCTGCTGGCCCGACTGGCGGTCCTTCATCTGCATCTCCAGGGTCAGGATGACCTCTTTGGCGTTGAGGCCGGAGACGAGCTTGGTCTGACCGGTTTCCTTCACCGAGGCTTTGAAATCGACATCGGGCTGCCCGGCGCCCTTCTGGCTCTTCATCTTCTCCTGCAAAGCGGCCAGCGCCTGCTTCATCTGCTCGAAGGTGATCACCGAATAGGTCTTGTTCTTGAAATTGATGTCCGTCATCGTCTCCTTGCTCAGGTCGATGACGTGGGCGCTGTCCGGCGTGAGGGTGGCCATGCGGTCGCCCTTGACCAGGACGGTCTGTTGGATGGGCTCGCGCGCCTGCTTGCTGAAAGCGCCTGCCACGCGCATCATGGCCACCATGGCCCCGCCCGTAATCTTGGTCGATTGCTGGTAGCTGAAATCGGCGAAGGCGGGCGCCGCTAACAGGCAGCCGGCCGCAAGGCCGGCAATCTTTCTGAACATTCTGAACTCCCTCCAGCGACTATCGTACGACAACACGGGCGGTGCTATACAATAAGCCTCTGGGGATAGGAATGTCCGAAACAATCATCCGACCGAGCACCAAGCTCATCAAGCTCACCTACTGGCTGGCGATTCTGCTGGCAGCGGTGATCTTCTCCTACAGCTACGTCGAGACCGCGCCGCGACACGCCGTCTGGGCGCTGATCGTGCCCGCCGGCATCCTGCTGGCGGCCGCGTCCATGCACTTTTCGCGGCTGTTCACCAAGCTCACCGTGACCGGCGACCGATTGCGGTACGAAACCGGCGTGCTCTCCAAGAGCACGCGCTCAATGGAACTCGGCAAGCTCCAGGATGTGCGGGTGGACCAGACGCTGGGGCAGCGCATGCTGGGGCTGGGCAACCTGTCGTTGGAGACGGCCGGCGAAACCGGCGCGCTCATGATCGCCAACATCGACCGGCCCCACGAAGTGGCCGATTCCATTCTGGAAGCCGCCCGTCAGGGAGCGAAATCTTAAAGTGTCCGACAAAGTCGTGATTCGAGACGGCGTTCTGCGCGAGTTCGTGGAACGCGTATTGCGAGGTGCGGGCCTGGCTCCCGAGGCGGCGGCCGTGACCGCCGATTGCCTGGTGTTCGCCAACCTGCGCGGCGTGGATTCGCACGGCGTGCAGTTGCTCACCTTCTACATCGACCATTTCCTGGGCGGCAACATGCAGGTGCGCGGCCAGGGGCGGGTGCTGTCGGAAAGCGGGTGCTGCTTGGTGTACGACGGCGAGAACTCGGTGGGCCAGGTGGTGTCGGCGATTTGCGCGGACCATGCGGCGCGGCTGGCGGAAACCTACGGCGTGGGCGTGGTGTCGGTGCGCCGGTCCAATCATTTCGGCGCCGCGGCGTACTGGGCGCAGCGGATTTCATCGCGCGGGCTGATCGGCATCGCGCTGTGCAACGCCTCGCCCAGCGTGCCGCCATGGCAGGGCAAACAGGGTCGTGTGGGGACCAACCCTATTTGCATGTCGGTGCCTGGAGAAAACGCGCGCCCGTGGCTGCTGGATATGGCTACGACCACTGTCGCCATGGGCAAGATGTTCAAAGCCCGGCTGGCCGGCGAGAGCACGATCCCGGCGGGGTGGGCGATGGACAAAGAGGGCGTGCCCACCACCGATCTGGCCAGCGCTCTGGGCGGCGGGCTGCTGATGCCTCTGGGCGGGTACAAAGGGAGCGGGCTGGGCATGCTGGTCGAGATCCTGTGCGGCGTGCTGAGCGGAGGAGCGATGTCGACCGAGGTGGGCGGCATCTACCTGCTGTCGCGCCCCATGGGCACCTGTCATTTCTTCCTGGCCCTCGACGTGGCGCGTTTCATGCCGCTGAATGAATTTCGCGCGCGGATGGAGCGGCTGGTGGCGACGGTGAAGTCCGCGCACCCGGCCGCCGGCTTCGACGAAGTCCTGGTGGCGGGCGATCCCGAATGGCGCCTGGAAGAAGAGCGCCGCCGCGACGGCATCCCGCTGGACGCCGGCGTGTGGGACAAACTGCAAGCCACCGCCGCCCGCCTCGGAATTCGGTGACAGGCTACTCTTTCCCCAATTTCTCTGAGACGAGCGGGGCGCGCCGGCCACTGATTCTTCGATGGCACGAGTGGCAAGAGTGGTGGTGCCGGGGTGCATGCACCATGTGACGCAGCGGGGAAACCACCGGCAGGCGGTCTTCTTCGGGGACGCAGACCGGCGGGTTTACTTGAGCACGCTGTGGGATAGCGCCGCCCGGCATGGGCTGGAGGTGATCGGGCACTGCCTGATGAGCAACCACGTGCATCTGCTCGTGGTTCCCCAAAAGGAGGACTCGCTGGCCAAGACGCTGGCGCGAGTCAGCAACGCCTACGCCCGCTGGCAGCATGTGCGCCAGCAGCAGACCGGGCACCTGTGGCAAGACCGTTACTACTCGTGCGCGCTGGACCAGGCCGCGGCGTGGGAAGCCCTGCGTTACGTAGAACTTAACCCGGTGCGAGCGGGCCTGGTGAGGCGGGCGTGGGAATGGGAATGGTCGAGCGCCCGGGCGCACTCGTGTTAGCGCCGGAATAAAACAGCAGCAATTTCGCCGGTTTTGACGCCGGCAGAGGCCCCGGTTCGGCTCGCCTGGGCACACTACTACGTTGCCGCAGCCTGGCGCAGCTTGGTCGGCCCGTGTTCAGCGAGGCGTCGGTG
>JACQZT010000182.1 GCA_016213755.1 Acidobacteriota bacterium
GTCTGCTTAAAATAAGTAAAACGAGGACTTAGCGCGCCGCCAGCAGCGCGCGCAGGTGGCGCGCCCGCTCGGGCGACCGCAACTGGCGCAGGGCCTTGGCTTCGATCTGGCGGATGCGCTCGCGCGTGACATCGAATTCCTGACCGATCTCTTCCAGGGTGTGCTCGCGTTCGCAGCCGATGCCGAACCTAAGGCGGATGACCTTCTCTTCCTTGGGCGAAAGGGTCTTCAGAATGTTGGCCGTTTCGTCGCGGACGTTGGAGTCGATGACGGCATCCACGGGCGAACCCACCCAGCGATCCTCGATCAGGTCGCCCAAAGCGGATTCCCCGTCCCGCCCGACCGGCGTTTCCAGCGACACCGGGTCGCGGGAGATGGTCTTGAGCTTCTGGACCTTCTCCACCGGAATGTCCATGCGGCGGCTGATTTCGTCGTTGGTCGGCGCCCGCCCCATCTCTTTTTCCAGCTCGCGCGTGGCCCGCAGGAACTTGTTCATGCTCTCGTTCATGTGCACCGGAATGCGGATGGTGCGCGACTGGTCGGCGATGGCGCGCGTGATCGCCTGCCGGATCCACCAAGTGGCGTAGGTCGAGAACTTGTACCCGCGCCGGTACTCGAACTTGTCGGCGGCCCGCATCAGGCCGATATTGCCTTCCTGAATCAGGTCCAGCAGGTGCAGCCCGCGGTTGACGTACTTCTTGGCCACCGAAACCACTAGCCGCAGGTTGGCCTCCACCAGGTCCTTCTTGGCCCGTTCGGCTTCGATCTCGCCCTGCCGGATCACGTGCAGACTGTGCCGCAGGTCCGACAGCGAGGCTTCGGCCACCGATTCCCGCTTGCGGATTTCGCGGCGCAACTCGCGAATCCGGCCCTGCGCGGCCGGGCTGGCGTTTTGCTCCAGCCGCTTGAGCTCTCCGTCCAGGTGGCTCAGTTCATCCACCGCGCGCTCGATGGTCCTGGAAAACAGCCTCCACTTGGACAGCAGAAAGGGAGTCGCGCGCATCGCACGGGAGACTTCCACCTGGCAGCGCAACAGCTTCCAGGAGGCCTTCCGGCGGGCTTTCCGATTGCCCGCGGCCACCCCTTCGAGCTTCTCGCGAAGCTGCAATTCCTTCTTGTGCAACGAGATGATGCCGTTGAACTGGTCGCGCAGATCCGTCCGGCGTTTGATGTCCGCCGGGCTGCCCTCTTCCAGGTCCCCCAGGTCCACCAGGTCGTCCAGGTCCTCGTCGCCCCGTTTCAGAGCCTCGGCCATTTCGACCGCCATAAGCTGCACCGCGGCCGAGCGGCTGATGGCCTTCTGCATGCGCAGTTTGCCCCGCTCCATGCGCCGCGCCAAGTCCACTTCCCCTTCCCGCGTCAGCAGCGGAACCGCGCCCATTTCCCGCAGATACACCCGTACCGGATCGTCGGTGTAGATCGACTCTTCCACCACCGGGGCGGCGTTGAATTCGTCTACATCGTGAACCTCTTCCGGATGGAAGAAATTGGACTCCTCATCGAAGGGGAGTCCCAGTGGCTCGTGGCTATCTGGCAAGAACTGGTCTTCAAAATGATCCACTTACGGTTCACCTCCAACAGGGAAAAGAAAGACTGCCCCGCGCGCGGTATACTCTCTGACAGATCCTGCTCACCGGTAGGCCCGGAACACTCGTTAGGGCGAAGTCTGGCCGCAAAGCGCCGTCTGATGTGCCATCTGAGATTATAGCATCAACCCGCGCCGAAGTTAAGCCCCTACAATAAAGATGTTCCCAAAACCATTCGGTTACAATAATCTTCACCACCCCTGAAAGTCAGTGTCCCGCCGGGCCTGGGTTTCTCAACTTCGCTTTTGACGAATCAAGTCCTTGATTTCATTCAGGAAAGCTTCCACGTCCTGGAAATCCCGATAGACCGAGGCGAAGCGCACAAAGGCGATCTTGTCCAGGGCCTTCAGCCGCGCCATCAGCATCTCCCCGATGGCGGTAGTGGGCATTTCCCGTTCCGGGCTCTCCGCCAGCCGCCCTTCCACATCGTCCACGATCTCGGCCAGTTTGCCCATTCCCACCGGCCGCTTCTCGCAGGCTTTCAGCAGTCCCGTCAGCACCTTCTGGCGGTCGAATTTCTCCCGGCGGCCGTCTTTCTTGATGACCATGTAGGGAATCTCGTCAATGCGCTCGTAGGTCGTGAATCTCCTTTCGCAGGAAAGGCATTGCCGGCGCCGGCGAATCGACTCCCCTTCCTTGCTCTCGCGCGAGTCAATCACCCGGTCCTGACGAAATCCGCAGAAAGGGCAGTTCATAGTTCCACCTCCGACTCCAGCCGCCGGAGCCGCTTCCAGCTAAACCCTTCGTGCAAGGCGAGCAACACTCCCGGAGGTATAATGACTACAAATGTAATAATCCATGTCAGCAACGCCATGCTGGTGGCCAGCTCCAACGGCAGGTGAAACAACTCGGTGAGCACTACCACGGTGACGATCTGCATCCCGCCGCCGATGCCCGGAATCTGCACGATGCTGCCGAAGGAGACAAACCCCATGAAGACCAGCGCGTCATTCCAGCCCAACCCCGCCGTCTCGGGAAACGCCCGGAACAGGCAGACGTAGCAGGCCGCGATAAGAACCCATTCCAGCGCCGAATAGGCGAACAGGAGAAGCAAAGAGGCGTCTCCGCGGGTGGCGCGCAGGCCGTCCAGAAAAGCGGTGATCAGGCGGTCCGCCTTCTCCTGCCGCGGCGCGGAAAGAAACGCCAGACCCTCCAGCAGTCGCCGCCGTATCGCGTCCGAGTGGCGGCGAAAGATGAATATAACTATGACACATATAGTACACGAAACGGCCACCACCTGGCCACCCACTTGCAGAACCCAGCCCAAGCGGGGTCCGACCTCCTGAACCTGCACCTGGGTGAGTGCCAGGCCGAACACCAACAGGACCGTCAAGAGGTCGAGAATGCGTTCCAGCACCCAGGTCGCCATCTGCGAGGACAAAGAGACTTTTTCTTTCGTCGCAATGAGATAGGGACGCACCAATTCACCGGGGCGTCCCAGCAGAACCACTGCGGTGAAGCCGATGGCGGTAGCCTGGATCAGGTTCCACAGGCGGGCCTGGGGTGCCATCGGTTTCAGCATCACGCCCCAGCGCAGAGCCCGGCCCACATAGGTCGCCAATCCCAGCACGCAAGCCAGCGCCACCCACTGCCAGCGCAGGCGGAGGAAAGTCGCGGTGAAGGCGGTCCACTGGAAGCCGGTATCGCGCCAGCGAAACGCCACCAGGCACAGCACCAGGGTGAAAAGAACCGTCAGCGCCACCGCCCAGCGCCAGGTTCGACTCGTGGATGGGTTGGAGCGGCTCATTTCGGGGTTAGAATGTGATAGTCTGCATGGCTAGCGGCCCCCGCCTCGTGGCGGGGATCGCAGATGGCATGAACTTCTAATGATAAATCCTCGTTCCTATAACTGGAAGCCGAAAACGGACGGCGGGAAAAAGACTCTCGCCGGGTTCGGGAGCCGGCTCCCTGTTTCGAACGAGAACAAGCATGGCGACCATGGCCACATTCTTCGCAACGCCGGCGCCAGGATTCGCGGTCACGCGGCCCGGCCAGACGGCGGGCCATGCCGCCGGGGCGGGAGCAACGGCTAACAGCGTGGACCTGGATTCCAACTTGGTGGAACGCTGCTTGCATGGCGACGAGGCGGCCTGGGAAGATCTGGTGAAACTCCACACGCGCCGGGTCTATTCGATCTCCTACCGCTTTACCGGCAAAGACTCCGAGGCGCAGGATCTCACGCAAGAGGTGTTCCTGCGTGTGTTCCGGACGCTGGGCAGCTTTCGCTCTGGCGAAGGCTCTTTTGTGGTCTGGCTGACCCGGCTCACGCGCAACCTGCTGATCGACCACTACCGGCGCACCAAGCAGGAACGCGCCACCGACTCGATCGAAGATCAGCTTCCGGTATTGGAAGAGAGGACCGCCATGGCGGGCCGCACCGACGGGTTGCTGGCCGGCCGGGAAGCCGGCGAAGTGCTCCAGGCGGCCCTGCGGAAGATGTCGCCGGAACTGAGGGAAGCCGTGATCTTGAGGGACCTGGAGGAATTGGAATACCGGGAAATTGCAGGCGTGCTGCATGTCCCCGAGGGGACGGTGAAATCCCGGTTGAACCGCGGACGGGCGGAATTGGTCCGGCTGCTCAGGAAACAGAGGATATCGGTATGACCTGCACCGGCCTCGAACTTTTGCTTTGCGACTACGTGGACGGGACGCTGGACGCGGCGCGGCGGGTCACCGTGGAGCGGCACCTGGCCGATTGCCCGGCCTGTGCCGAACTGGCGCGGGATTCGGCCGCGGCGGTCGACTTCCTGGCCCGCGTGGAAGCCGTTCAACCGCCCGCGGAACTGGTCACTCGCATCCTGTTCCAGATTCCCACGCGGCGGCCATCGGAAGGCTCGCGGAGCGGAATCGGCCAGCGGATCCGGAGCTGGTTTGAGCCTATCCTCCAGCCCCGGCTGGCCATGGGAATGGCGATGACCATCCTGTCGTTCGCCATGCTGGGACGTTTCGCGGGAATCCAGCCCCGGCAACTCACGGCGGCGGATTTGAACCCGGTCCGCGTCTGGGCCACCTTGGACGATCGCTGCCACCGGAGCTGGGAACGGGCTGTGAAGTATTACGAGAATCTTAGGTTTGTGTACGAGATCCAAAGCCGGTTGAAGGAATTGACCGAGCAGGAAGACGTAGAGCGAAAAGCACAGCCGCCCGCCCGAGAGCCGGCGGCGAAGCAGAATCCGAACGCGGCCGCGGGGGAAAGCACGGGGAGGGAGAACCAATGAACTGCAACTATCATCCGGAAACGCTGGCGAGCGCCTTCTGCCGCGAATGCGGCAAAGCCCTCTGCAACGACTGCCAGCGTCCCTCGAGTGGGACCATGTATTGCCCGGAGCACATGCCGGCGCCGGCGCCCGCGCCGGCGCCGGCTTCCACGCCCCCGCTCGCGGACGCGCCTTCCCCCGGCCTCGCCTTTATGCTGGGCTTGATCCCGGGTGTGGGCGCCATCTATAACGCCCAATATGCCAAGGGGCTGGTCCACGTCATTATCTGGGGCTTGCTGGTCAGCATCGTCAACAGCGACGCCTCCGGCGGTCTGGAACCGTTGTTCGGCATGATGATCCCGGTGTGGCACCTGTACATGGCGTTCGAGGCCTATCACACCGCCAGAAAACGCCTGCTGGGTACGCCGGTGGACGAGTTTTCGAGCCTGGTTCCGCTGAAGGGCCGCGGGGCAGGCTTCCCGGTGCTGCCGGTAGTGCTGATCGCGGCCGGCACGCTGTTTCTTCTGAATAACCTCGAAATCGTGCGTTTGTACCAGATTGTGCGCTACTGGCCGGTTTTCCTGATTGCCCTGGGCGTTTACCTGCTCTATCTCCGTGTGGCAGGGGACAATCCGGCCGCGCCGGCGGATCGGGAGGTGAGCCATGAACGGCAGTAGCGGCTCCTTCCTGCAAGCCATTCGGGGGCCCATCCTGCTAGTCGTGCTGGGCGCGCTGCTGGCCGTGGATCACTTCGGCCCCTACGGATTTTGGAGAACCTGGCCGGCGCTGCTGATCGTCTTCGGCCTGCTGAAGCTGATCGAGAGAGTGGCGGCCAGACCTCCGGCCCAGCCTGACGCGCAAGGAGGCTTCCAGCCATGAAACGCAGTTCCGTGATCGGTCCGTTGCTGCTGATCCTGATCGGCGGCCTGTTTCTGATGAATAACCTCCGGCCCGAATTGCCCATGCTGGAGATCCTGGCCCGCTACTGGCCGTTCCTGCTGATCGCCTGGGGCGCGCTGCGGCTGCTGGAGATCCTGTACTGGGCCGTGCGCGGCCGCCCGCTGCCGGCGGCCGGAATCTCGGGCGGCGAGTGGACGCTGATCGTGGTGATCACCCTGATTGGCTCCGGTCTGTTCGTGACCCAGCGCTGGATTTCGCGCTGGCCGCAAGGGCATTTCGCCACGCGCGGCCTGGACGTATTCGGCGAACCGTACGACTTCCCGCTGGCGGCGCAAAAAGCGGCCGGCAAGACCCCGCGCGTGGTCATCGAGAATCTGCGCGGCAACACGCGCGTGACCGGCGCCGATGTCGAGGAGATCAAGGTTTCCGGACGCAAGACCATCCGCGCGTTCCAGCAAAGCGACGCCAATACGGCGAACCAGCAGAGCCCCCTGGAAATCGTTACGCAGGGCGACCGCATCGTGATTCGCACTAACCAGGAGCGGGTGAGCGGCGAACAGCGGGTTTCGGCCGACCTGGACATCACCGTGCCGAAAGGTGCCACCGTGGAAGCGCGCGGGCGCTACGGCGATTTCGACGTCAGTGAGATCGCCGGCGGCGTGGAAGTGGACAGCGACAACGCCGGCGTCCGGCTCAACAACATCGGCGGCAACGCGCGCGCCGACCTGCGCCGCAGCGATATTGTCCGTGCGGCCGGCGTCAAGGGGACGGTGGACATCAAGGGCGGCCGGGGCCAGGATATCGAACTCGAAAACGTGGAAGGCCAGGTGACCATCAGCGGATCGTTCTCCGGCGACCAGCAGTTCCGCAACCTGGCCCGTCCGCTGCGCTTCGACAGTTCGCCGACCACGCTCTCCGTCGAGAAGATCCCCGGCCAGATCCGCATGGCGCTGGGCCAGGTGAACGCCGAGAACGTGGTGGGGCCGGTGCGGCTCACCGCCAAGAGCCGCGACGTCGAGATCGGCGATTTTACCCAGTCGCTGGAGATCACCCTCGAACGCGGCGACATCCAGATCCGGCCCGGCAAAGCTCCGCTGGGCAAGATGGAGGTCGAGACGCGCAGCGGCAACATCCAGGTTTCCATTCCGCCGGGCGCCGGGTTCGAGCTGAATGCCACCGCCAAGCGCGGCGGCGTGGAAAACGATTTCGGTGAACCCCTGCGCAAGGTCGTCGAGCGCGAGCGCGACAAGGACCGGAGCGAAAGATTGGCGGGGACCGTGGGGCAGGGCCCCCTGGTCAAGCTGACCACCGGGCGCGGGACCATTACTGTGCGCAAGGCCTCGCGCACGGACGCGGCCGGACAACCCCCCGTCCCGCCCGCTCCACCCGCCGCTCCGCGCCTACCGGTGGACCGGCAGTAGCAGGTCCTGGCCCCGCAGCGTCGCGGGCCGCCACAGCAGCGTATCCTCCGGGTCGTGGGCGGCGAGCCGCGTGAGCGCCGCCCGGCGGCTGTGGGTGGCATAGCAGCAGGCGCATCCGAACGAACAGGTATCGTAAGCGCCGATGTCCACGCTCGAGCCGCAGCCGCAATCGGGGCGCGTGGGCGCGGGCGCGAGGCTCCCGGCCTGGAAGACCTCCCCGTCGACGCAGCGCGCTTTCCCGGCGCCGGCCGCCAGCAGCCGGTCGTCGCAGCAGGAGTAGAGCCGGATGCCGTGCCGCTGTGCGATCGCCGCCAGCCGGCCAGCGATTTCCAGCCGTGTTTCGAGCGGCGGATCGATCCAGCCCACGCCGGCCGCGTCCAGGTTGCGGCGGGTCTTCCGGTACAGCGTGGGAAACGAGAAGTAGCAGCGCCGCACCGCTCCCTCCAAAGCCTGCGCCAAGCGGGTGAAGTTCCGTTCATGCCACGCGGCGGGAGTGATCTCGGACACCAGCAGCGGGTCGTAGCGCCACCACACACGGTCCGGTGGAAGCGCTCGCGCCAGCCGGTGTACCGCGGCGATGGATTTCTCCGCGGGCGGATTGTGGCTCTCGATGCGCTCCGGGTATCCGTTGACAGTGACGTGAAAGGCGAAGCGGTGGCCGGCGCTTTGCAGGTCTTCCAGGTGGGGGATCAGCGGCGCCGGCTGGCGCGTCCAGCAGACGATGCCCAGCGTGTCGGCCGGGCGCAGCGAAACCCGCCGGACCTGGCCGTTGAACGGGTGAATCCAGTGGCAAAAGCCCTCGCGCAAGCGGCGCAGAAACCAGGGTGCGTAGAGCGCCGGTATGTCGGTACGGCGGCTGGCGCTGACCAGCGTCACACTTCAGTTTCGCTCATCCGGCGGCCCGGTTTCAGCTCTCGAAGTAGCCGTGCGCCAGTTCCGGTTTGGCTTCCAGCGCCTGGCGCCAGTACTGGCGGGCCTCGTCGGATTGCCCCTGGGCCTTCAACGCGTGTCCCAGGTTGAGCAGCGCCTCGGCGAAGGCGGGCCGTTCGGCCAGCGCCTCGCGGTAGAGCCGGATCGCATCCGCGACCTGGCCGGAGCGCTGCAAGAGCAGTCCGGTGTTGTAAAACAACTCGGGGTTGCGGTCGCCCAAGTCGATCAGGCGCGCCTGCAAGTCGAGGGCTTCCTGGTAGTCGCGCCGTTCCACGGCCAGCGCCGCCAGCCCCCGCAAGGCGTCCAGCGAGTCCGGGTCTTGCAGAAGCATGATTTCGAAGCTCCGCTTGGCGGAACTCCGGTCACCCAGCCGCCAGTGCGACAAGGCGAGGTTGAGCAGCGCCTCGGACCAATCCGCGCGCCGTCTCCGGCACTCCTCGAAGTCCGCGATCGCCCCGGCGTAGTCGCCGCGCTGAAAGCGCAGGTATCCCAAGCGGAACCAAGCGTCCTCCCAATTCGGATCGCTTGCGGTCAGCCGGGCATAGAGCTGTTCGGCGTCATCCGGCTGGCCCAAGCGCTCGAAAACTCCGGCCAGGTTGTGCAGCACTTCGGGCAGGTTCGGCGAGAACTCCAGGGCCCTTTCGTAAGCCTTCCGCGCTCCGGCCAGATCGCCCAGTTCCTGCTTCGAGACGCCCATGTTGACCCAGGCCTGCCCGGCCTCGGGCCGCACCCGCACCGCCTCCGAGTAAGCCTGCGCGGCCTGCTCGAAGCGGCTGACTTTCTGGCAGGCGACGCCCAGATTGAACCAGCGTTCGAAATGGTCCGGCGAAAGTTCCACCAGTTTGGCGCACAGACGGGCCGCGGCCTCGAAGTCGCCCGCGGAGAAGGCGCAGGTCGCCAGTCCTTCCAGCGCGGCCTGCGAGTAAGGGCTCGCCACCAGCAGGCGCTCGGCGTATTCCCGGATCATGACGTCGTCCTTGCGGGCGATGCCGATGGTCACCAAATTGGTGAGAACCTCTTCCGACTGTGGGGCGCCTTCCAGCAGCCTCCGGTACAGATCCGCGGCCTCGTCGTAGCGCCGAAGCAATTGCAGGGCCACGCCCTTTCCGAAGCTGGCCGTGCTGTGATCCGGATGCGCCTCCAGGTACTGGTTGAAGGAGTCCAAGGCGGCGTCCACCTGGTCCAGGTGCAAGCGGCTGATGGCCAGGCCGAGACGCGAGTCGAGGCGCTCGGGATCGTGCGTCAGGGCTTGCTCGAAGCGCTCCGCCGCTTCCTTCCAGCGGCCCAGCTTCTCCAGGCACACCGCCAGGTTGTAGTACGTGGAAGGGCGTTCGGGCTCGGCCGCCAGCACGCGACCGTAAGCGCGCACCGCCTCGTCGTACTGCTCCAGCTCGAACAGCAGGTGCCCGCGCGCCGACTGGATCTCGGCCGAGTCCTCGCCCCGCGCCAGCGCGGCGTCCACCTCCCGCAAGGCATCGCGGTATTTCCCCTCGATGTGCAAGGAGACAACCCGCGCCAGCGTGTTGCTCCCGTGTCCGTCGGCGGCGAAATCCGTGGCCGCCGCCATCGGCTTCACCGTCGAATCGTCTTTGTCGGCCGAGCGTTTTCTGATATTCATTGCCGGTTCAAACTCCCGTTTGTCGATGGAAGGCTGTATGGTGCCAGCAGCGCGCACAGCCGCCCCAACACGTCGTACTGGTGCGAAACCTCTACCCAACGGAGGCGGGCTCGCTCGCCTTTATCGCTGAAGAAACCTACGGCCCCGCGGTCGAACCGCTGGTCGGACCAGTGGTCCACGATCTGCCCCTGCACCGAAGTCGTGAAATCCGACCCGCGCACCTCAACCGCGACCCGGTAGAACATGTCGCTGCGCACCGTCATCGGCAGCGGAGCCTGGACCACGCCTTCCGGCTTGCCGTTTACCATCGCGTAGCGGACCATTACGGCCGCCGGCAGGGGGCCGGATTTGTGCAGCACGATCTTCATGGCGTAGTAATTGTTATGATCGGTCGCGCGGTACGCCCAGTTTAGGCTCTTGCGGTCAATCTGGCCTAGAAACTCGAAGCGGTAGTCGCTCAGCTCGCGGGAAGGCCGGTACAGCGCCAGCGGACCGGTCAGAAGGAAGCCCGCGGAATCGTACTGCCAATCCTTGGCCCAGTCCCCGCGCCCTTCCCAGTTCGAGAGCCCGGCGCGGAAATCGTCTTGCAGGTTGATGGCCGCCCGGCTGGCGATGCTGCTCTTCCACGCCACCAGTTGCCGGTCGATGGCGCCCTCGATCTGGCTTGATCGCGACTGCGCGGCGCCTGGCGGCGGCGCAATCGAGCGCGACGGCAGCCAGCCCAGCGACGACACCAGCGCCACGCCCAGCACCAGCGGCAACGCCAGCGCCAGCCACTTCAGGTCCGCGGGCGCCGTCTTCCAGAACCGCGAGGCCGCCTTCCAGGAACCGGTTGCCGAGGGCATGGAAAGGCGCGCCGCGACCGGTCCGGCGGCCTTCCGCGCGGGCTTCTCAAACTCGGTTGCCAGGCGCGACTTGGGCCGGCAGGGCGCCGGAATCGCCGTCAGGGTCTCGAACACCGCCTTCGGTCGCGGTTCCACCGAGCGAGGCGACCAAGGCCAGCGCAACTCGAACAGACTCCGGCCGGGCGCGGGAGACAGCATGATCGGAGCTGTCCGGAGTGCCATGCCGGGAGGCGGTGCGGCAGGAGCGAAGGGGTTGGCGTCACCAGATGCCGCCGGCGCCGAGTGCCGCGCCTCGAGACTCGCCACCGGAGCCAGCTCCGGCCTTTGCAGGAGCGCAATAGCCGGTTTGAACCCGGAAGCGGACGGGAACAGGGGCGCACCCGCGACCGAGACCTGCCGCCCCGAACACACCGGCGGATTCACAGCCCCATCCAGGGCCTTTACCGCCCGCCCGAACAGCCGATCGTTTTGTGCCAGGTTCGGTGCGTCTTCGCCCGCCGGAACCGCGGGCAGACAGGCCCGGCGCGCCGCGAAGCCGGAGAAAGCGGCATCCGCGGATTCCGGCTGGATTCGAGGCGGCAGGAGCCGCGGAAGCGGCGAGGCCGTGCCGCCGAGCGGCGCAAGCCGCGGGGCCGGGGCGTGCCGCGGCGGGCGCCGGCCGGCGCGCAAAGGCGCGGCCAGCGACGCTTCCGGCGCCGGTGGCAGTGCGGGGAACTCCGCCGGTTTGCCGGTCTGCGCCGCCCACACCTGGGAACGCGCTTTCGCCCGCCTCAGCTCCGCGGTCGGTCCCGCCGCGAAATCTTCCGGCTTCGCCGGCTCGGCGCCGAACGGAATCCGGCCGGCCCTCGCGGCGCGCCAGACCGGCCGCGGACACGCGGGAGCAACGGTCAGCGGGAAAGTCCGGGTGTGGATATTCTCGAATGCGGCTCCAAACTCGGGCGCGGTCACCGCTGGAACCGGCAAACCACTGGTCCCCAAGCCGGAACTGCGGGGCAGAGCGACCGACACGGTCACCGGAAGCGCGCACAACGCCGCCGCGGCGATGGCGAACCCGGCCCCGTCGGTTGCGCCAACGCCCGTCGCTGCCAAGACCTCCGGCACGGCCACCGACACGACCGGCCGGTGGCTGGCCGAAGTTGGCTGCAGCGGCGAGGCCAGACGCAGAAACACCCGGGCCTTGGGCCGCCGGATGGCCCATTGCGGGCAGCGGGCCTGAGGCAGTTCCCGCGGTTCCACCAGCGGAATTTGCAGCCGCCCGGGGGTCTCTTCGACCGGGGACGGCGCCACCAGGGCGGGCGAACAACGGAGTGGGGAGGGCGATCGCGCCGCGACCGCGAAAACCGCCGCCCGGACGCCAAGCGGCAACGCCTGGGGAGAAGCATCCCGTGGTCCGCTCCTCCAGGCGGCCCGGTTGTCGCGCTCCGCAACGCAAGGGCGGGTCGCTTGTAGCAGAGGGGTAACGGTTGTCCGCGGGCGGATGACGCCCGGCTTGGGGGCCAGTTCGGTCTTGCGGAGCGGCGCCGGTTCTTCGGGCTGGAGCCGCGTGGATCGCTGCCCCTGCTCTTGCAGCCGCGCCACGGCCAGATGCTGTTCTTCCTGACGGTGCCGGGTGCGGTGCGCGGCCGAGCAAAATTCGCCGTCCGTCAGCTTGCGAAGCAGCGCGAGCCGTTTCCCGCAATACAAACAGCGCATGAAGTCCGCCTGGGTCCCTGATTCCATGCTAAGCGGACCCGCCGGAATTGACCACAAGGGAAAGGCCCTAGTCAGCTCAGGACTATGCCTAAGTATGCCGTTCAGGCGAGGGCGAAGTTCGCTATCATGCCCAGATGCGGAATTCGCCGCAAGGAAAGGTCTGGCCATGCAACGACGTGAGTTCATCGGAAGCGCCGCTTTGGCGCCGGCGGCGGGCGCGGCCCGCTACATCAACCGCAAGGAGGGGTCCCATCCCTTCCGCGTGCGGCAAACGGGCGCGCGGCCGCACGTCTTCCTCATCTGCCTGGATATGGTCAGCCCGGACCAGTTTCTGCCCTCGCGCGAGTTGCAGCGCGAAATGGAATTGCCGGCCCTGCGCGGACTGATGGCCGGCGGTGTGAACTTCGCCAACGCCTTCTGCACCATCTCCATCTGCGCTCCGTCGCGGGCCTCGATGTATACGGGCCGGCACCCGTACGTGCTGGCCAATCCCGGCGGCGGGCTGAGCGGGATGGAGTCTATCCTGCGGTCTGGCGACGTGATTTTTCCCGAATACCTCAAAGCCACCGGCTACCGCACCAAGCACGCCGGCAAGAACCACGTGGGCGCGCAAAAGTTCATGGACGCCTTCGACGAGCTCGATTCCAACTGGAACGCCGCCATGCCGCAAATAGAGCGCGACGAGGGCTACCGGGCTTATCTGCGCCGGGCGGGGATCAAGATGCCCCGCTACGCGCGCGAGATTTTCACCCTGCGGCCGGACCGCAAAACGCGCCTGAGCCAGAATTACGGCGGCTGGATCGAACAGTCGGATGGGAAGCCCTTTCCGCTGGAGGGCCAGTACAGTTACTACCTGGCGCAGTGGGCGGAACAGAAACTCGACGATGCGCTCGCCCTGGGCGGCGGCCAGGCGCCAGTCTATCTGCAACTCAACATCTACGATCCGCACAAGCCGTTCACCATCCCCGACGGATTTCAGAAGCGGGAGGAGCACCTGCGCCGCGCGATCGCGCTGCCGCCGAGTTTTCAGCAGGCTGCGGCGCGCGATTTCCGGCCCGCGCCGGGCGACCCGCCGCTGCTCGATACCTTCCGCAAGTTTTGGGGCTTCTACCAGCCCGAAACGGCCCGGGACTTCATGGTTGGCAACGCCCTGGCCATGGAGATGGCCGACCGCGCCGTGGGCCGCTTCCTCCAGGCGCTCAAGCAGCGCGGCCTGTACGACGATTCGCTCATCATCCTGACTGCCGATCACGGCGAGATGAACTGCCACCTGGGGCTGGTCGACAAGGGATGTTACATTCATCCCGAAACGCAGCGCGTTCCCCTGGTCGTCAAACCCCCGGCCAGTTACGGCGTCCGCAACCGGACGGTGGAAGAACCGGTCTCTCTGTTGGACATCGCCGCCACGGTGTGCGACGTGACGGGCGTGGAACCGCTGGAGCGGATGGACGGCGTGTCGCTGGTACCGGTCCTAAAGGGCGGCGCGCCCCAAGCCGGCCGCGCGCTGATGTTCCAGGCCGGCTGGCAGATCACTGGCAACCCCGCTTGCGGCACCCAGCGCTGGGAGCCCGGCGGCCGCCACCACATGTTTGTCCACAACGTCGCCTCGGCCACCGACGAGCTTTACGACATGCACGACCCCGACCCGCAGAATTTGGCCCACAAGCCCGAACACCAAGCCGTGCGCAAGGAAATGGCCGAGCGCCTGTTCGCCCTGATCCGCACCGACCCCCGCGTTGGCCCCTACTCCGCCGCCTTCCAAATGCACCACTACTCCAACCTGACCCTCTAAACCGGAAAACCGGGGGCAGTACACTCAAACACCAATTTCGAAATTGGTGTTTGAGTGTACTTGAGAGTACCGAGTTCCAGCCTATCGGGTTGCCCTGGGTTCCGCAATCCGCATGGTCAGTTGTGAGTGCTCGATACTCAGGTCGATCCACTGGTCAACCAGACGTTTGAACCGCTTGTGGGTCGCGATCTGGCGGCGAAGCTCCGGCACGCAGTCCTGGCGGACGTA
>JACQZT010000183.1 GCA_016213755.1 Acidobacteriota bacterium
AGATTGTTCATCCGTTTCCTGACGCTAGATTTGACGCCCGCCATCCGGCGGCGCATCCAAGGTAAGAACCGTATGCGGTAGCACCGCAAGTACGGGTCTGTGCGGGGGGTGGCCGGTAACGGCCATCCCTACCGCGACGGTCAAAACGAAAGTCGCAGGCCGAAGCGCACCTGCCGGCCCGTGCTCGCGCCGGTGATGGTCATGAAGTTGCTCAGCGCGGTTGCGTACGGGATGTCGGTCCGCAGGGCGCCCGTGTTGGGATCCAGCCTCATGCTGCCGGCGCCGTTGTTCGGGTTGTTCCACGCCGGGGTGTTGGTGACGTTGAACGATTCCACGCGGAACTCCGCGCTCACCCGCTCGGTTGCCTTGAACGTCTTGTAGATCGCCGGGTGGAGCCGCCAGTAGCCGGGCCCGTGCAGGATGCCCCGGCCGATGGTGCCGAAACGAAGGACGCCGTCCTTGTTGAACTGCCACAGCGGGTCGCGGAAGGCCATGGGGTCCAGGTACGGTTTGCCCGCCCCGCGCTCCTGGTCGATCTTGGTGATGGGGCCGACGATGTCGGCGCCGTTGGTGCCGCAGCCGCGCGCGCAGCGCGTGGTCTGGCTGCTGCCGGTGACCCAGAACGGAGTGCCGGTGTAAGCGGCGAAAGTGCCGTTGACTTTCCAGCCGCCCAGTACCTGGTTGGCCACTCCGCTCAGGTTGTACTTCAGGCCCTTGCCGGCCGGCAATTCATAGACCCAGCCCACAGTGAACATATGGGTGCGGTCGTAGCCGGCCGGGCCGTAGTTGCGCTTGAGGATCGGCTCCCAATCCCAGCCTCCCCAGGTCGATGCGGTGCCGTCGTCGTCGGCGAAGTTGAGCGTCTTGCTGAACGTGTAAGCGAGCTTGACCAACAACCCCTTGCTGAAAGACTTGTTCAGACTCGCCTGCAAGGCGTTGTACTTTCCCGCCGCCCAGCCGTCCCACATGGGAACTCCATTCGTGCGGCCGTGCAGCCTGGCGAACGGCAGGCTGGCAAGAGTCGTTGCCGAGGTCAGCCCGCTGCCCAGTCCGGCGGTGTTCAGATCCCGTTGGATCAACTGGTGAACGGTGCGGGTGCCGACGTAGGCGACATTGGCCACCGAGTCCCAGGGCAACTGCCGCTCAATCGTGAAGTTGAACGACTGGATGTAGCCGCGGGTCAGCCGGCCGGGCAGGGGCCCGCGCGGCCCCATGTCGAGGTTGAGCGGCAGTTGAAGAGTGCCTTTGCTGATATCGGGAACCGGAACTTCTGGAATTCCCTTATTTAGCGTGTTGAACCAGCCATTCTGCGGATCCGAGTTCTCGGCGCCGGCCGTGGCCGTGTCCCAGCGGGCCGAGATCGTCGCCGGGTACTGCCCGCGCAACGGACGCGAGAAGGGCATGGGGTCGTAGGTGATTCCGTAACCGCTGCGGATGACCCACTTGTCGGCCGCGCGCCAAGCGAATCCCACGCGCGGCGCGAACAGCCGTTTGCTGACCGTAATCTGGTTGCTGACGCCGTTGATGCCCCCCAGGTAGACGGTGTTCGTCCAGGGATTGTACGACTCGACGCCCCGGTCGCCGCGGTTGATCAGCGGGTAGTATTCGTACCGCATTCCGAGCGTGAGGGTCAGGTTCCGGCTGACGTGCCAGCGGTCGCCCATATACCAGGCAAGCTGCCACTCGCGGGTCTTCATGAGCAGGTTCTGCACGCTCTTGTTGTAGTTGCCCACCAGTCCGAGCAGCGCCGCCGCATAGCTGTTCTGCGCGGTCGTATTGGTTTGGCCCGGAATCGTGGTCGGAGCGTTCGAGAAACCTATGACCCCGCGCGGGTTGGCCGTCTCCGGCTGCCAGTGGTTCATCTCCAGCCGCCGCGGCTCGAAGCCCCAGCGGAGCTCGTGCGCGCCGTGGATCTTGCTGAAGTTGCTGCGGAATTCGTACGTCCGCTCGTGACGCTCGGTCGGGATCCAGGTCTGGACCTCACCCCAGGCGCTGAACCCGAACCCGGTGATATTCGGCAGCCCGCCGTAATGCGTAATGTCGTCCTTTAAACCGCTGCCCGCCGTTGGTGCCCGGAATCCCCCATACGTCCAGGCCCACGTTCTTGTCCTGCTGCGGGCCGGTGACCGTCTGATCGAAGCGCGTATAGCCGAACACGCCGTCCCACAGGAAAGTCGGCGAGAAGGTGTAGGTGAAACCGCCCGTGGGAATGTTCACGTGCGTGGCGCCGTAGCCGGCCGTTCCGAGCGGGTCTCCGCCCATTTCGCCGAAGGGGTACCGCCCGTCCACCGGCGCGCCCATCCGGCTGTACTTGCCCCACACCGCCAGCTTGGGAGTGGCGCTGTAGTTGACCTTGAGATCGTACATGTTGCGGTTCAGCGGCATCACGGCCGAGACGAAGTAGTTGCCGCCGAGGTTGTCCGTGGAGTTCGGGTTCCGCTGGTTTGGAAACGGCAGGGCGCGCTGGATCTTGTCGAAGATCGGATTGATGCGGGCCTTGGGGACGATGTTGTTCGCGAACGGTTTGCGTGTCCGCGCATCGGTTCCGGCCTGGGTCGCCGGATCGTAGACGATCGACAGCGCCGCTCCGCACACCGTGCATCCTTCCCAGTTGCTGAAATCGCCGTCGCGGAACGGAGCTGGGGCCACCGAATAATTGCCCGAATAGCCGGTGCGCTCCATGGTGCGCTCGTAGCTGCCGAAGTAGAACAGCTTGTTCTTGATCACCGGGCCGCTCAGCGTCCCGCCGCCCTGGTTCAGAATGGACAGCGGCTTGACGTAGGCCGAGGTGCGCATGTACTGGGTGGAGGAGTTGAAGTGCTGGTTGTTGTGAAACCAGAAGGCCACGCCGTGGACTTCGTTGGTCCCCGACTTGGTGGCCACGGTGATCGCCGCCCCGCCGGCCATGCCCTGTTCGGCGTCGAAAGAGCCGGTCGAGACGTTCACCGTCTCGATGCTCTCCACCGGCTGCACGTAGTAGGTGTGGTGCGGCAGCCAGATGAAGGTGTTGGCCGCGCCGTCCACCAGGGTGTTGTTGTTGTTGTTGCGCGCCGTGCCGTTGATGTTGGTGGTCAGCGAGCGGGCGGGCGATCCGGCGCGGGGACCGCCGGATATTGGAGGAGGTCCGGCAGCCCTGGACGGCCCGCGGGCAGCGGCGTTCCGCCGATCCGCGCCGAGCCAGGCGATTACCGGGTGCGATGGGCTATATTACTATCTGAATCGCAGCCACTCCCAGGCCGTGTTAAGCTGAGTGCTTCCGGTTTGCCTCCGGCTCCGCCATGCGCCGAATCGCCCCCGTTTTCCTGCTCGCCGCGATCTCAGCCGGCTTCTACTGGCGCATCGCCCTGACGGACCAGTACCTCTGGTTCGATCACTCCGACATGGTCTATCTCGAGATCCCTCGCTTGCAGTACGAAGCCCGGGAGATTCACCAAGGCCGTCTGCCGCTTTGGAACAGCGATCTCTTCTTCGGCCAGCCGCTCATCGGGGGCGCCCAGCCCGGGCCGCTCTATCCCCTCAACCTGCTCTTCTGTTTGCTCCCGCTGGACAACGGCTTCCTCAGCTTTCGCCTCCTCAACTGGTACTGGGTGCTGATCCATTTCCAGGCTGCCCTGGGAGCCTATCTTTTCCTGCGCGACCGGCGCCTCGGCGTGCCCGCGGCCCTGTTCGGCGGCTTTGCCTTCTCCTGCGCCGGGTTCTTCGGTTCCGTCCCCTGGCTGGACGTGGCCAACGGCGCGGTCTGGATTCCGGTGGTGCTGCTCTCCGTCTGGCGTGCCGCCGAGGGCACGCGCCCCCTGCGCGACTCAGCCCTGGCCGGCCTGGCGCTGGGAATCGCCTGGCTCAGCGGTCACCACGAACTGCCGCTGCTGCTGAGCCTCGCTGCCGCGGGTGTACTGGCCTGGCTCTCCTGGGTTCAGCACCGCAGGCTTCCGCGCCCGCTGACCACGCTCGCCGTCTTCGGCTTGGTCGCCGCGCTGATCTCCGCCGTCCAACTGCTGCCCCTGCTCGAGTTCGGCCGGCTGAGTGTGCGCTGGGTGGGGACGCCGGACCCCGTCGGCTGGCGCGACCTCGTCCCCTACACTATCCACTCCATCTACTCCATGTCCGCCCGCGATGTCCTCGGCTCCTTCATTCTGGCCGGGCAAGGGATCGAGGCCGGCTTCTTCGTCGGACTGGTGATCCTGACCCTGGCCGCCATCGGACTGCTGTCGTCATGGAATCAGCGGGCAGTGCGCGTGCTGGCGGGGATGGGAATCTGCGCCCTGATCTACGCCGCGGGCCAATCCACCATCTTCCACGGGTTGCTCTACGCCTTGGTCCCGGTTTTCGAGAAAGTCCGGGTGGTGCTGCGCGCGGTGGCTCTGGTGCACTTTGCGCTGGCCGCGCTGGCCGGCTGGGGTCTCGACGCATTGCTGCGGCGGACCGCGCCGGTTCGCGCCGCCGTGTTCGCCCTGGCTCTCCTCGGGTGCGCCATCGTCGTGGGTGCCGGTTATCGCCTGGCCGCGACTGGCGAGATCGCCGGCGAAGGCGCGTTGCGAGCGGGCTTCACCGCTCTGGCCCTGGCGAGCCTGCTGGCCGCCTTCCGTGCCGGCCGGCTGGGACCGCGCGCGGCCGCCCTCGGCCTGGCCCTGGCCGCT
>JACQZT010000016.1 GCA_016213755.1 Acidobacteriota bacterium
GGTAATCGTCGTGGCGCAGCGTGCCGGCCGGTTTGACGTTCAGCGGACCGCGGTAGTCGGGCAGCCCGCCCACCATTCGCAGCAGCTTCTCGCGAATCGCCTTCTTGCGGCGCTCCATGTCTTCGCGCGTCTGAACTCGCGCCAGTTCGGCGTCGCGCGCGCGAAGCTGCTGGTGGCCGATGCGGTTCAGATACTGCTTGAGCTGCGCCGGCGGCGCGTCGGCGGGAGTGGGGAAAACGACGAAATCCTGGGCCGCGGCACTGCCGAAGCAGAGGGCGGCCACCAGCAGCGCTTTCATATTTTGACTCCCATGCTGTCCCACGTGACCACTTGTTTGCGGTAGATCGAGTCGCGGCCCATGATGGCGGTCAGCGCCGCGGTGGCGGCGACGGTGATGTCCGCGAACGGTTTCTTGCCGGTGCGGATGCACTCCAGGAAGGCGGCCATGTGGGCGTGGGGCGGGTCCTTCTCCGGCTCGGCCAGCACCACCGGCTTCACGCCGCGCTCGAACGAGTAGGCGGTGGAGGTGTCCAGATTCACGCCGCCCTTGGTTCCGTACACGTAGTTGGTCTGCCCGTTGCCGGGCATGCCGTTGGGGTGGAAGAAGACCTGCGTGTAGGAGAGCTTCACCCCGTTGGCGTACTCGTAGGAGAGCGTGTAGCCGTCCATGTTGGTGCGGCCGGGCGGGTCGTTCTTCCACAGCAGCGCTCCGCCGAAACCTGCCGCGCGGTCGGGGCGGCTGTCGATCACCCAGTTGCACACGTCCAGGTTGTGGACCGACATCTCGACGATGACGTCGCCGGAGCGGCGGGCAACGAAGAACCAGTCGTTGGACGAAGAGTCGTGGGGCAGGTCGGCCGAGGCGTGGCGCTGGGCCTTGACCATGATCACCTCGCCGATGACGCCCTCGCGGATCTTCGCGATGGTGCGGCGCACGCGAGTCACGCTGCGCGTCTGCTGCCCGATCAGGTACACGCGGTCGCTGGCGCGCACCGCGTTCACCAGGCGCTGGATGGATGCCGGCTCGACGCCCGCGGGCTTTTCGCAGTAGACGTGCTTGCCCGCTTTGAGCGCTGCCAGGCTCATCTCCACGTGCAGATCGCAGGGAGTGGCGATGACCACCGCGTCCACGTCCTTGCGCTGGAGCAGCTCGCGGTAGTCTTTAAACGTCGCCGGCTTGTGCGCCGCGGCGCCGGAGGCGGCTTTGTCCAGGCGGTCCGGCTTGATGTCGCACAGCGCCGTGATCTTGACCTCCGGCTGCGCCATGGCGGCCTGCATATCGTAGCTGCCGCGGTTGCCGACGCCGATCACGCCCACGCCGAGGGGCGAACTCGAAGACTGGGAAAAGGCCGGGCGCACCAGGGCGGTGCTTCCCAAGGCTCCCAGGAAGAAGTGCCTGCGTTGCATTCCGATCACCTCTAAGTGGATTGGACGCCCCGAATTACAGTCTCCAAAAACTCGCGCGCGCGGCGGGCCAGGGCGTCCACACCTTCGGGATTCGCCGGCCGCGCAACGATCGGTTCGAAGATATTCTCGCACGCCAGCGGCATGTTCAGGCCGGTGCGTGCCACCGGCAAAAGCAGCTTGTAATGGTCCAGCTCGCCCAGCCCGGGGCCGCAATCCTGGTTGCGCGGCGTGTAGCGGTGGTCCTTGATGGCGAAAGCCCGCACATGGCGCGCGCAGGCCTGGATGTCGGGGATCGGGTCGGCGCGCTCGTAGTCCATCACGTTGCCGCCGTCGTAGCAGATGCGCAAGCCCTCGTCGCCGACTTCCTCGACGATGCGCGCGCAGGCCTGGCCGGTGCCGGTGTTGCCGCCGTGCTGCTTGATGAGCACGGTAACACCGCTCTGCCGGGCCGCGGGGGCCACCCGCTTCAAGTTCCCGATAAACGTCTGGTACTCGCCGGGCGTGGTTTTTCCGAACGTGAGCAGGTACGGAATGCGCGCCGCGGCGGCCTGCTCGATGCGCCGCAGGTGCGCGGCCAGGGCGTCCGGCTGTTCCAGTTGAACGGTCGCGAACATCATGACCGGTTCCAAGCCCGGACCGCGGCAGCGCGCGGCCAGCGCCTTGGCCTCGGAGGGCGGCGCCTCCACCGCCATCACCGGCCGGCGCTGGCCGGCGGATTCCTGGTGAGTGGTCCCCCAGGCCACGAACTTGTATCCCGTGCGCTGAATACCTTCGAGCGCCCGCGCCAGGGGAAACTGCGAGTAGGGCAGCGTCATGCAGGCGATCTGAAAACTGGTGGCCGCCGAGGCCGGCAGCGCGGCGGCGCCCGACGCCACGAGGAGTTCGCGCCGGGTCATCACTTGAGTTCCTTCACCGCCACGTTGCGGTATTGCACCGGCCAGCCTTCCGACTGCAAACAGATGCCGCCTTCCGAGGGTTGCGCGTTGCGCCCTTCGTTGACCTGCTTGCCGTTCAAGACCACGATGACGTGGCCGTCCCGGGCCGTGATTTCGTACTTGTCCCACGAGCCGAGCGGCGGCCGGCCGGTGACGAACGGCCCGCGTTTGGCGCCCTCCACCTTGCCGCCGCGCACGCCGAACAGGCTCCCCGCTTCGCCGTGGTAGCCCTGCACTTCGAGCGAAACGGGCCAGCCGTCCTTGATCTCTCCCGCGAAGATGAAGAAGCCGGCGTTGGGCCAGCGCGCCGGCGCCTGGGTCCAGCCCTCCGGCTCGAAGCGCCACTCGGCGCGCAGGACGAAGTTTCTATAGGTCTTGCGGCTGCGCAGGATGCCGTTGGGCTTGCCCTGGCAGGAAATAACGCCGTCGCGCACCGACCAGATGGAGGCCGGAGCGCCCTCGGCGATCCAATGCTCTTCGATGCTCTGGCGAGGCATCAGGGACACGAAGCCGTCTCCCGGAGCGAATGCGCCGGCCAGCGCCAGCAGTGCGAGAATTCCGCCCATATGCATAATGGTTACCCGTTCGGATGCAGCGACAATTGTAACTCGCCGGCGCCGGGGCCGGGCGGGTCAGAGCTTCAGCGCCCACGGACTGCGGTAGCTCCGATCGAGCAGCGGGCGCGCCTCGCTCTGGCGCGTGGTGTTGTTCTCGCTGTCCCAATCCAGGCGCATTTTCGCCCGCATCGAGAGGTTGCCCAGGATGCAGGCGGCCGACGAGCGGACGCAATTCTCGATGTCGCTATTGGGCCGCCGGCGCGTGCGCACGCAATCCAGGAAGTTGGCCCAGTGCAGCGGATGCGGGTCGGTAACGCGCTTCATTTCGGCGGGCGCGAGGTCCGCGCCCTTCTCCGGCGTCAGCTTGTACCCGGCGCGGTCCACGTACAGCGTGCCGCGCGTCCCGTGAAAGGTGATGCCCATCAGCCGGCTGGTGAGTCCTTCGGTGTTGTTCGACCGATGCTCCCAACTGCCGATGCAGCCCGGGTACTCGTAGGTGACTTGCAGCGTGTCGGGCGTTTCGCTGTCATCCTTCAGCCAGTACTTGCCGCCCAGCGCGACCACCGCTTGCGGCATGGCGTCCCCCAAGGCCATGTGCACGATGTCCAGCATGTGTATGCCGGAGTCGGTGAGATGGCCGCCGGCGTAATCCCAGAAGTAGCGAAAGTACGAATAGGCTTTGGGATAGACGCCGAAGCGGTTCGGGTTGAAGGCGCGCGCGGGCGCGGGGCCGAGCCACAGATCCCAATCCAGACCGGCGGGCGGAGCGCCGTCGGGCGGGTTGCCAACGCCCTGTTGCGGCAGGTTGTTGTAGATCCAGGCGCGGCAGAAAGCGATCTTGCCCAGCGTGCCGTCGCGCACCATCTCACAGGCTTTCTGGAAGTGCGCGCCGGAGCGCTGCCAGGTGCCGCCCTGCACCACGCGGTTGTGCTTGCGGGCGGCCTCGATCATCGTGAAGCCTTCGCCGACGGCCACGCAGGCGGGCTTCTCGACGTAGACGTCTTTCCCCGCCTTGCAGGCTTCAACGGTGATGTAGGGGTGCCAGTGGTCGGGAGCCGAGATGCAGATGGCGTCGATGGAGCGGTCCGCCAGAACCTCGCGAAAATCCTTCACCTCCTTGGGCTGGTGTCCCGCCCGGCGCGCGGCCGCTCCGGCTCGCTCGAGGTGCGGCTGGTAAACGTCGCACACGGCGGCGACGGCCACTCCGGGCTGTTTCATGGCGGCGCCCAGGTTCTCCGAACCCATGACTCCCACGCCGATGAACCCGAGCGAGATGCGATCGTTGGCGCCCAGGACGCTTCCGGTGAGGACCGAGACCCCGGCCCGCAGAAAATTGCGACGACCACTTGTGTCGGTTTGCATATGCGACACTTTACCGCATGAGGACCGCCGCCATCCTGGCGCTTACTTTCGCCGTGTCCGCCGCCGGCGAGGTTTCCGCGCTCCACCCGCGCATTTACGTTCGCGCCGACGGCGCGCGCGTCGGCCAGGGGCTAACCGTCAGCCAGTTTCGCGCCCGCTGGAAGAATCCCGCGTATGCCCGTTTCCGCGTTCCCGTCTCGGCCCGGGGCGCGGCGGGCGCGGCCGAACTGGCCGCGCGCTATCTGGAAGAGGGACGCGCCGGGGACTTGGCCGCCGTGCGCGATTTCCTCGCTTCGCACACGTATTCTTACGAGAAGAACGACGTGGGCGGATTCCTGGCCGCCGCCGAAATGGCCATCGCTTTCGACTGGGTGCATGCCGGTCTCGCGCCCGCCGAGCGCGCCGCCGCCATGGCGAACATCGCCGCCACGGCCGACAGTTCGCGGCGCTTTCTGCTGCGCGGGCAGCCCGACATCAACCACAACTACACCTACATGGCGTTGAACGCGGTGGCGGTTTGCGGTCTGGTCCTGAAGGGCGAGCCGGCGCCCTACGACGGCAAGGCCGCCGAATACCTGGAACTGGCGCGCCGGTTCATCGAGCCGCCGGGCATGGTCCTGGACACATGGAACGCCCGCGAGTCGGCCTGGGGCGAGGGCAGCCATTACACCTTCCACGAAACGCTGCGCACGCTGGTGCTGACCCTGCACGCCTACCGCAGCGCCACCGGCGGCGATTATTTCCCCCGGATCCGCGCCCGCCACGGCGACTTCATCCGCAAGGCGGGCCGCTTCCTCATCGCCTGCACGCGGCCGGACATGACCTTCGAGCGCACCGGAGACACCTCGGCCAACCGCGTGCAGGCTTCGCTGACCGTGCCGCTGACCGTCGAGATGCTGGCCGCGGGGGTGGAAGACGCACGGGAAAGCGCGCGCCTGCATTCGTTCGCGCAAGCCCTGCTGGCGGCCTATGGAGATCAGGCGGTGCGGCCCGAGTTCGGCTGGGGCATGCGCATCTTCTTCGACCCGCGCGAGCCCGTCACGCCTTCTTATCGGACCCTGCCGCTGTTCCAGCGCCTCGGCGCAGGCACCTACGATCAGTTCCTGTGGCGCAGCGGCTGGGGCGCGGACAGCACCATGATCACCATCCTGGCGGGCGACCACTACACCGACCACCAGCACTTCGACAAGGGCCAGTTCCTGATCTACCGGCGCGGCGGACTGGCCGTCGACAGCGGCGCCTACGACGGGATGTACCGTCCGGACCGGCACGCCAACGAGTACGCGCCCCGCACGCTGGCGCACAACTGCCTGCTGGTGTACGACCCGCAACAAGCGCTTCCCAAGGGCTACACCAACGACGGCGGGCAGAGTATCATCCGCGGCAAGCAGCACCACGCCAACTGGCCCATGTACTTGTCGCACGCGCGGGCCGAAGGGCTCGACACCGCCCAGGTGCTCGCGAGCGACCAGGATGAGAAGAACGGCTATGCCTATCTGCAGGTGGATCTGAGCAGGGCCTACGGCGGCCGGGTCGCGCACTACGACCGGCAGTTTGCGTATCTCCCCGCGGCGGACTTCCTGCTGGTCCTGAACACGGTGACCAGCGCCCGGCCGGAAGTCCAGAAACGCTGGCTGTTGCATTTCCAGGACGAGCCGCTCGTGGACGGCGAGGCGCCCGGCGGCGGAATCCGAGCTTTTCCGGGAGCGCAACTCACCACCGTCCGCCGGCAGGGAACGCTCTTCGTGCGGACCCTGCTGCCCGCCCAGCACACCGTGACCACGGTCGGCGGACCCGGCTACGAGTTCTTCAACGCGTTTACTGGCAAGAACTACCCGGTGTCCAATCCGAATGTGGCTGCGGAGGCTCGCGAAGCCGGACGATGGCGCATCGAAGTCGCGCCCGCGCAGCCGGCCGCGAGCGACCGGTTCCTGCACGCCATCGAGATCCGCGAGGGCGCCTCGGCCAGGGCCACCGATGCGCGGCTGGTGCTGGACTCGGCGGGCAATGCCGCGGGGGCGCACCTGCTCACCGCCGGACGCAATCGCGTCGTGCTGTTCACCTCCGGCGCCCTGCCGCTGCGCTACCAGCTCTCCGGAGAAGCCGCGGCGCAGCACCTCGTCACGGGCCTGAAGCCGCGGCAGGGAGTTGTGGTGCGGGTGAATGACAAGACCGTGTTGCGCACGCGGGCCAATTTGAATGGGGTCGTGCGCTTCGAGGACCGGGTCTCCGGCGCGCGCACGGTTGCCATCGAGTCACGCTGACTGCGGTGTTATCATCTCCCTGGAAGGCATTCAAGGTGCTTAGTCTCCTCATCGTTCTCCTTTCTCTCGTCTTTGCCGCGAGTGCGTTCGGGCAGTCGCCACAGGCGGCCATCAGCGGCGTGATCAAGGACCCGCAGGGGGCCGCGGTCCCCGGCGTCGAAGTTATGGCGACCGAGCTGGCAACCGGCGTGAAAACCGCGGTACGGTCCAACGAATCCGGGTTCTACTCGCTGCGGCCTTTGCCTATCGGCAGCTACCGGGTGACGGCGGACCTGACTGGGTTCCGGCGCCACGTCCGCGAGGGCATCGTTCTGACCACCGGCCAGTCGCTCGAGTTGAATATCGGCCTGGAAGTTGGCGCGGTGGCCGAATCGGTGACCGTCTCGGCGAGGGCGTCGCTGCTGGAAACCCGCAACTCCGACGCCAGCCAGTTGGTCGAGTCGCAGAGCATCGAGGACATGCCGCTGGGCGACCGCCGCGCCATGAACCTGATCGAGATCACCGGGGCCGCGGTCTTCGTCGATTACGACGACGGCAGCAAGCCGAACTTTAGCCTGGCCGGCGGCCGCACACAGAGCCAGGGGTTCATGATCGACGGCGGAACGGCGCAGAACATGCGCATCGGCATCGGCCAGATCGACACCGATCCGCCGGTGGAAAGCTTGCAGGAAGTCAAGATCATGGCCAACGGCTTCTCGGCCGAGTACGGCGGGTCGGCGGGCGGCGTCATCGTGGCCAACACCAAGTCCGGAACCAATCAGATCAAGGGCAGCCTGTTCGAATACCTGCGCAACCAGAAGCTCGATGCGCCGAATTTCTTCTCCCCCATCGTGGACGGCAAGAAACAGAACCCGGCGCTGCGCTACAACGTTTTCGGCGGCACGGTGGGCGGTCCTGTCCGCCGCGACAAGACGTTTTACTTCTTCTCGTATGAAGGCTCGCGCCGCCGCAACGGCTCCATCCGCACCCTGACGGTACCGTCGGACCTGCAAAAGACCGGCGATTTCACCGAGACTTACAACGGCCGCGGCGTACAGGTGAAAATCTACGATCCGGCGTCCAGCCGCAGCGAGAGCGGGTCCGTGATCCGCGATCCTTTTCCCGGCAACCGCATCCCGGATTCGCGAATGGATCCGGTGACTGTCAAGCTCATGCCCTTCTACCCCAAGGCCAACCGGCCTCCGGACGACCTGGCGGGGGCCAACAACTTCCGCGCCAACGATGTCACCGCCCTCACGCGCGACAACTACATCCTGAAGATCGACCACAATCTGAACGGCTACAACAAAATCACCGCCCGCTACCTGTACAACAGCGACAACACCACCGGCGTGAGCGTGTTCCCCAACCGCGCGGCGGATACGGCCGGCGACACCCTTCGGCACCAGCAGTACTGGTATGGGACCTGGACGCGCATTTTCACCCCGGCCTTGCTGCACGAGTTCCGGATCACGTACGGACGCCGCATCAACCACCAGCTTTCGCGAGGCTTCGGCGGAAACTGGCCCAGCAAGCTGGGGATCAAAGGGGTGCCGGACGACGCGTTTCCGCAGATCAACGCCGCCGGATTCACCGACCTCGGCGCGGGCACGCAGGAACGCAAACAATTTCCCATCCAGCAGTACCAGCTCGTCAGCAACGCGAGCTGGATTCTCCGGCGTCACGCGATCAAGTTCGGCGGCGAGATCCGGCCCTCGATGAACTACGAGATCTTCCGGCCTACCATTTCCGGCAGCTTCACTTTCAGCCGGGGCTTCAGCGGCCTGCCCGGCAACGCCAACACGGGCAGCGGCCTGGCCACGCTTCTGCTCGGCACGCCCACCAACTTCGCGCAGCGCGAGACCCCGGTGCTCGACCGCGTGAGCTGGTACCTGGCCGGTTTCGTGCAAGACGACTGGACCGTGCGCGACGGCCTGACCCTCAACCTCGGCGTTCGCTGGGAGGTTGACACCCCGATCCGAGACCGGGACAACCGGCTGAACGGCTTCGACACCACCGCCATCAACCCGGTTTCCGGCACGCCCGGCGTGGTGAAGTTCGCCGGTGTGAATGGCTTCCGCTCGCGGATTTTCGATCCCGACTGGAACAATTTCGGACCGCGCTTCGGATTCGCCTGGCGGCCCGCGGGGATCGGAAGGACCGTGGTGCGCGGCGGGTTCGGCGTGTTTTTCGCGCATCCGTTCGACCGCGCCGTGGCCAACGTCGCCACGCTGGGTTTCGAGCGCTCCTCGGCGCTGGTGCTGTTGGACAACAACCTCGGCATGCCCTACACGGTGGGCGGCGGCCTGCCCATCCCGCCGCTTTCGCAACCGGTGCTCAGCGACTCGTTCGGCGCCGTCCCCGCGGGGCAAACCTCGACTCAGGCGGTGACGTTTTTCGAAACCAACCGCCGCACCGGTTATTCGCAGCAATTCAACTTACAGATCCAGCGCGAACTGCCCGGCGGATTGCTGGCGGAAGTGGGTTACCTGGGCAACCTGTCCCGCAAGCTCTCGAGCGACAACATCTCCATCAACCAGATTCCGCCCGATGTTCTGGGGCCGGGCCGCACCGGCCGGCAATACCGGCCCTATCCGCAATTCAGCAACGTGTCGATCCTCGCCCCCAGCTTCGGCGTGTCGAGCTATCATGCCGGTCTGCTCAAAGTCCAGAAGCGCTTCTCGCGCGGGTTCAACGTGCTTGCCACCTACACCTGGTCGAAGTTCCTGGACAACTCGAGCGGCGGCGGAGCCACGCTGGGCGGCGAAGGTGCGGCCTACTCGAACTTTTACAACCGCCGGGCGGACTGGGGACCTTCGGAGAACGACATCCGCCACCGCTTCACTCTGGGTTCGGTGTACCAGCTTCCGTTCGGCAAGCGGCGCAAGTACCTGCGGCGGAATCCCGCCCGCTACGTCGCGGGCGACTGGTCTCTCAGCACGGTGACCACGATTCAAACCGGTGCGCCGATCACGGTGCAGACCCAGACCAACTCGACCAACGCCAATTCGGCCGGCGCGCAGCGCGCCGACGTGCTGCGCGACCCCAACCTGCCGCCGGGCCAGCGCACCATTATGCGCTGGTTCGATACCACGGCCTTCGCGCAGCCGCCCCAGTACACCTTCGGCAATCAGGGCATGGGACTGGTGCGCGCCGATGGCCGCATCAACATCAACTGCTCGCTGATCCGCTCCTTCCCGGTGGGTGAGAAGAAGCAGTTGCAGTTCCGCGGCGAGTTCTTCAACCTGCCCAACCACCCGAACTTCGGCAACCCGGCCCACCAGTTCGAAGGCGCGGGCTTCGGCATCGTAAACTCGGCCCGCCCGGCCCGCCAGGTGCAGGTTGGCCTGCGCCTGACCTACTGATCCAGCACGCACTCGACGGTGGTTCCGCCGGCGGGGAGGCTCGTGCGCAGAGTTTTCGATTTCTGGCCCGAACGCACTTCGACGTCGTAGTCGCCCAGGAATCCGCGCACTGCGTAAGCCCCGCGAGCGTCGCTGCGGCCCGCGACGTTGGTCCACCATTTCTTGAGCACCAGCGACTCGTAGGCTTCGGCGTTGGGTTTCTTCGACCAGTCGGTACGGTACATCGCTCCGTTCGGCTTCCAGTGGCGCCCCTCCCAGAAGCCCCACATCAGGAACGATTGGATGGCCGGGTGGCTGAAGGTGAGGGTGAGGTAGTCGCGGGTGTAGTCGGCCTGGGTCCTCTCGTCCACGGTGTCGATGTCGAATTCGGTCACCGCCAGGTCTTTCTTGAATCCGGCGAAGCGGTCCAGCCGCCGCAGCGCCTCCTCGGGCGGAGTGACGCGGGGCGAGAAGTGGCCTTGCAGACCGATGCCGTCCAGCGGGGCGCCCATCTCGTTCAGGTAGTGGATGGTGGCGGCGTAGTCGTTCTGGTGCGCGGTGTCGTTGCCGGAGATGATGCCGAAGTCGTTGATGTACAGCTTCACGTCCGGGTCGCCGCGGCGCGCGGCCTTGAACCAGTCCACCATGGCCTGTCGGCCGAGGATGTCCATAAAGTCGTGATTGCTGAAGGTTTCGTTGATGACGTCCCAATGCACCAGGCGGCCCTTGAGCAGCGCCGCGTCCGACTCCATGTGATCCAGGATGAACTTGGCCAGCGCTTCGGGTTTGTCCTTCATCTCCCGCGCCGCGGCCGGACTATTGCGGAACGAAGGCCAGATCAGGTTGAGGCCGCGCACGAGAATGCCGTTCTCTCGCAACCAGTCCACCGCGGCCAGCGTTCGGGGCCGGTCGGCCACCACCGACCACTGCGGCCACTTGAGGTCGTTCTCCATCACCGCCCAGTTGAACAGCTTGAGGATGTGCTCCTTGTATTTGCGCAGGTCCTCGGGCGCCACGCGCACGCCGGCCAGGGTCGGGCCGCCGACGGCCGTGCCGAAACCGAAAGCGTGCTTGCGCATGCGGACCGCCACCGCCGCGTTGCGGACCCGCTTGCCGTCCTTGTCCTTCACGACCACCGTAAGGCCGGCCTTGCGGATCTTCTCGATGCGTTCCCGGGCGGCCTTGCGCCATGGCGCATCCGGTTCGCTGCCGGCGTAGCCCAGGGGCGTCAGCGGGAGCTCGGAGATGCGCCGCGACTTTCCGTAATTGACGATGGCGATGCCCCCGATCTCGACCGTCTGAGGCTGGGGGCCGAAGGTGAAGGCCAGCTCCGCTTGCCCCTTCTCCGCGCTCCGGCGAATGGTGAACGGGTACTCGAACTTCTGCCACGCGCTCTTGGCCGGGGCGGGCATGTTCAGAGCGTGCGACCAGGGACTGAGGGGAGGCTGATAGCGAATGCTGAGCGACGCTTCGCCCGAGGGTTCGGTGGTTTCGACGGTTCGCACCCAGAACGTGGCGTGGGCGATGTCGCCCGCTTCGACTTCGCGCTCGATCGGCGCCACGACGAGCGGCGCCGGGGCGCTTCCGGAACGCTTCAGCGTCTGTATCCGAATCGCCTTGCTGAAAGGCTGTCCGGCGACGTCTACGAGCTGCACCCGGGCCGACTCGGTCCCCTGCGGGCGCAACTGAAATCGCGTGACGGGGTTGGCCTCGAAAAGCGGCGCGGGGACCGGCGCTGCGCATCCCAGGGCCGCCATTGCGAATATCCACAGACGGTTCATGGCTCAATGATAAGCTGAAACGTTGAGGTTCTCCGAGGAGGCAAGCTGAGATGCCATCGGCGCATTTTCATAGACGGGACTGGCTCCGCCTGGCGGCGGGTTTCACTCTCAGACCACTGGCGGGTGCCGCCGGCAGCAGGCCGAACATCATCCTGGCAATGGCCGACGACCAGGGCTGGGGCGACACCGGATTCAACGGCCACAAGATTCTGAAGACGCCCAACCTGGTCGCCATGGCTGCCGCGGGCATGCGCTTTTCGCGCTTCTACTCCGGCGCGCCGGTGTGCTCGCCGACCCGCGGCAGTTGCCTCACCGGCCGGCATCCCTACCGCTACGGCATCTTCTTCGCCAACGCCGACAACGGCGATGGACCGTCGAAGTACGCCCTGCCCGCGCGGGAGATCACCCTCGCCGAGGCGCTCAAAACGCGAGGCTACGTCACCGGCCATTTCGGCAAGTGGCACCTGGGCGACTTCGCCGGGCCGAAGAAGTCCTCGCCGGGCGACAACGGTTTCGACGAGTGGTTTTCCACGGTGCGCAAGGTCCCGACGCTGGATCCAACGGGCTACTGGCACAACGGCCGTCCGGGCGAAGA
>JACQZT010000180.1 GCA_016213755.1 Acidobacteriota bacterium
CGCGACTGCCGGTTGAGAATTAATAGGTGTTTGAGTGTACTGTCCCCGGTTTGGCATCCGCATGGTGGTACAGTCTGAGATGTATGCGCCGCACTACATTCCTCGCCATCTGCGCGCTGCTGCCCGCCCTCCCGCTGGTGTGTCAGACCACTGGAGGCCGGATCATGGGGACGATCCTGGATCGCAGCGGCGCCGCGGTTCCGGCCGCCAAGCTTTCCGCCCGGAACATCGAAACCGGGATCGAGCGCGGCGCCGAGTCGAACGGCGAAGGCAACTACGTTCTGTATCCTTTGCAGCCGGGGGTGTACCGCGTGACGGTCCAGGCGCCGGGATTCCGCGCCGAGCAGGTGGACCAGATCCGGGTGGATGTCTCGGCCGTGCTGACCCGTAACTTCCGCCTCGAAGTAGGGGCCCTGGAGCAGGTGGTGGCCGTGTCGGCCGAAACCGCGCCCATGCTGGTCCAAACCGCTTCGGTCGAGAGCACGATTATCCGCGAGCAGATCGAGTCGCTGCCGCTCAACGGGCGCGACTTCAACACCCTGGTGCTGCTGGCGGCCGGCGCGGTGGAGAACATCAACTCGGGCAATGGGAAAGACTTCGGATCGGTGGCCGCCAACGGGAACCGCGCCTTCTCGAACGACTACCTGCTGGACGGAACGCCCAACAACGACGTGTTCCAGGGCCGCTCCGGCGCGGCGGTTTCGGTGGACGTGATCCGCGAATTCAAAGTCACCAGCGGCGTGGCGCCGGCCGAGTTCGGCCAGGCCGGCACGCAGGTTACCGTCGCCACGCGCGGCGGAACCAACAAGATCCATGGCAGCGCTTTCGAGTATCACCGCGGCAATACCTGGCAGGCGCGGGACCCGTTCAACACCGAGGCGCAGCAACCGTTTCACCGGGAGCAGTTCGGCGGCTCCATCGGCGGGCCCCTGCGGCGCGACCGTACGTTCTTCTTCTTCAACTACGAGGGCAACCGGCAGGCGGAAACGGCCACCCGCGTGGCCACGGTGCCGCGGGATGAGTTCTGGAAGGGCGATTTTTCCTCCCTGCTCGACCGCAAGATCCAACTGCGCGACCCCTTGGACCCGGCCCGCCCGGTCATTCCCAACAACCGCCTCGACCAGTACCTGGGCGGCGCCCGCATCAGCAAGACGGCGTTGAAACTGCGGCCGTTCTGGGGCAGCCCGAACAAGCCGGGCCTGGCGAACAACCTAGTGCAGTTCGCCGACGACACCAGCAACGCCAACCAGTTCACCGCGCGGGTGGACCACATGCTGCCGCGCAACCAGTCGCTGGCGGGGCGCTACACGCAGGCCAAGACCACCGGCAAGACTCCCAGCATCCTGGGCAACGGCACCGGGCTGTACGCGCCCACGGACAATTACAATACCAGCGCCACGTGGACCGTGCCGGCGAGCGCGCGCACGGTGAGCGAGCTGCGCTTTGGCTACGCCAAGTTCTCGCAGCTCACCACGTACGAAGACGGCGGGCTGCCCACCACCGAATCGCTGGGACTGAAAGGCTTCGACAAGTACAACCCGACGCTGCCGCCGATGCCGCGCATCACGTTCACCGGCACCGACGCCTTCACGCAGCTCAATTACGGGGGCAACGAGAACTACGGCATGGCGGCGCTCATCAAGGTGAGCAAAACCTACAATCTCTCCGAGACCCTGACCCATTCCCGCGGACGTCACACCTTCAAGGCGGGCTTCGATCTGCGCCGCATTGTGCTGCCGGCGCTGCAACAAAGCAACGCCAGCGGCCAGATTACGTTCCGCTCCTCCACCACCGGCGCGTCCAGCGGCTACACGTTCGCCGACCTGTTGATGGGCCTGCCGGGCAGTTCGCAGGAGGTCCCGGTCAAGGCGCCCATCGTTCTTAAGCAGACGGAGTTCTCCAGTTACATCCAGGACGATTGGCGGGTGGCGCCGCGGCTGACCCTGACCTTCGGCCTGCGGCACGAACTCTTCCTGAACCCGTACGAGGAGAAGAACCGGCTGGCGCTGTTCGACATGAGCCGGGGCGCCATCGTGGTGGCGTCGGACGACGGCAAGCTCCCCACCGGCCAGTTCCTTCCGGCGGTGGTGGCCAAACTGACCGACGGCAAAGGCAACTGGCGCTTCCCGCTGCTGAGCGACAAAGAGGCCGGCTGGAACTTGAGGCGCCTGCTCAAAACGCAATACAAGCACTTCGGGCCGCGTTTCGGGTTTGTATACCAGGCGCGGGCGAACACCATCGTGCGCGGCGGGTACGGCGTCTTCTACACGCGTTACCCGATTCAGTACCTGCAACAGACGGTGGCCGTGAACCCGCCGTTCGCGGGCCTGTTCACTCATAGCCAGAGCCTGGTGAACGGCGTGCCCTTGCTGACCCTGGACGCGCCTTACGCGGCCGCCGGTTCGGCCAGCGTCTCGCCGGTGGGCATGCAGCAGGACCTGACCCTGCCCAACAATCAGCAGTGGAATCTGACCGTGGAGCGCGATCTGGGCTGGGGCACGGCCATCAGCCTGGGCTACGTGGGAAACAAAGGCACGCACCTGTACCGCTCCACCAACGCCAACGCCAGCTACATCGACCGGACCACCGGCGCCGTGGCGCGCAAGTACAGCGGCACGTTCGGCACCAGCAGCATCAGCGTGCGGCTCACCAACGGCAACTCCATCTACCATGCCATGCAGACGGAGATCCGCCGCAGAACCCGCAAGGGCCTGCTGTTCCAGGCCAACTGGACCTGGGCCAAGGGCATCGACGACGTGGGAACCACCGTGCAGGCGGCGCAGCTCGACGTTGAGAACCTGGGACGCGACCGCGCGGACTCGGATTACGTGCGGCGACACGTCCTCAAGTTCAATGCCACCTACGATCTGCCGTTCGGGCGCCGGAAAGCCCTCTTGGGCAGCGCCCCGGCCTGGCTGAACACGATGGTGGGAGGGTGGCGGCTTTCGGGCATCTGGCAGTACACCACCGGCATGCGCTTCACTCCCCAGTTCTCCAGCGCCGGGGGGCTGAGCAATAACCGGCCGGACGTGATCTACGGCGCCCAGGCGAACCTGCCGCGCGGCGAGCGCAATCGCGATCGGTGGTTCAATCCCAAGGCGTTCGCCGAAGTGCCCGCGGTGGATCCGGCGACCGGCTCGCCACGTTTCGGCAACGCCGGACGTAACATCCTGATCGGTCCCGGACTGAACGTGGCGGATGCGAGCCTGGCCAAGAGCTGGCCCGTGGGGGGCGAATCGCGGCGCATCACGGTGCGGCTGGAGGCCTTCAACGCCTTCAACCACCCAAACTTCGACTTCCCGCAGAACAACATTTCCAACGTCAACACAGTGGGCACGATTACCCGCGTGGTAAAGCCGATGCGCCAAGCGCAGTTCGCCTTCCGGTTCGATTTTTAGGGCCCGCAAGACGCCCCCTGCTCAGGAGACTTATGATGACCCGCCGCCAATTCGTCGCTTCCGCCGCCCTGGCTGCCGCGCCGCCCGCCAGGCGCCTCAACCTGGTGATCGCGACCTTCGACCAACTGCGCTACGATTCCCTCGGCTGCACCGGCAACCCGGTGATCCAAACGCCGGTGGTGGACGCTCTGGCCGCGCGGGGCGTCCTGTTCATGAACAATTTCTGCCAGACGCCGCAATGCGTGCCGTCGCGGATGTCCATCCACACCGGCCGCTATCCGCACACGCACCGGACGCTGACCAACTCCTACCGGATTGCGGACGATGAGCCGACCCTGGCCCGCATTCTCGGCGCCGCGGGCTATCGGACCATTGTCACCGGCGAGCGGCCCTTCGCTCCGCGCGATCAGATGGCCGGCTTCCAGCGCCGCCTGGAAGCGGCCCCGGGCAAGGAGCACCACAGCCTGCTCGCCAAACACGGCTGGGCGGCGCCGAACTTATCGCCCGACCGGGCCGCCCGGATCGCGGAATTCAAGCGCCTGCACGACACCCGCTACCAGGCGTCCGCGGTGCCCTGGCCGGAAGAACTCGATGAGTCGAAGTACTTCTCCGACCTGGCGATCGACTTCCTCGAAGAGAAGAGCGACCGGCCGTACTTCCTGCACCTCAGCTACCGCCGCCCGCACCATCCGTTCGATCCGCCCGCACCCTACGACTCGATGTACACCGGGGCCCGTTTCCCGGAGACGAAAAAGAAGGCCGGAGAGATGAACAACAAACCGCCGGGCCAACTGAAGGCCACTCGGTCGCTGGCCGGATTCGATCCCTCGGCGATCTCGCCGTCCGACCTCGACCTCATCAAATCGTTCTACTACGGCATGATCACGCTTACCGACAAGCACCTGGGCCGCGTGCTCGGCAAAGTGAACTTTGCCGATACGCTGGTTGTGTTCACCTCCGACCACGGTGAGATGCTCGGCGACCACGGCCTGCTGCTGAAGGGCGGCTACATGTACGACCAGGTGGTTCACACGCCCCTGATCTTCGCCGGCGCCGGCCTCCCCGAGGGCCGCCGGGCCGGCGCGCTCACCGAATCCGTCGATATCGCGCCCACGGTCGCCGAGATTCTCGGCTTGTCGCCTCTTCCCTACGCACAGGGCAAGCCGCTGACGGCCTTGATCAAAAACCCCAAGGCCCGGCACAAGCAGGCGGTCCACGCGGAGTTTCCCACCCTGAAGATGGTCCGCACGGAAAGCCACAAACTGGTGCACTATCCCGGCGCGCCCTACGGCGAGCTGTATGACCTGCGCCGCGATCCAAACGAATTCGACAACGTGTACGGCGACGCCAGCCAGGCGGAGGCGAGAAGCCAGATGTACCAGCACTTGAGCGACTGGCTTCTCGCCAGTCAGGATCCGATGCGCGCGCCGGTGCAGGACCCCGCGAAGTAGCAACTCCGGCGCGGGGTCTCGGGCAACTCTACTTGCCGGGCGTCTTGGGGAACTCCGGCGAGTACACCAGTCTGTCCAGGGCGCGGTCGAGGTCGGTCGTGCTGGTTGCCAGGGCGGCGGCAATCTTCAGCGGGATGTCCGTCTCGTCGTAGACTCCGGTGAACAGCAGGGCGCCGGGGCCTTGGGCCAGGACGGGCAAGGTCCAACTGGCGTGGCTGCCGGTGCGGAATCCGTAGGCCAGTCGCACGGTCCCTTTGCCGTTGGAGGCAACGTTTTCCGGATAACCGTCGCCGTCGGCGTCAATGTAGTCGGGAAAGCCGAAGTAGCCATACACATCGATATTGCGTACCGCCGGCGGACCGGTCCTGCCGCCGACCGAGCCATAAGGGACGGCGGCGCGGGTGTTGTGATTGACGTCTTTGTAGATGGTTGTGCTCAGCGTTCCGAGCGGCGAGGCCATGGAGGTGGTGAAGCCGGTGCGGTCGAAGTAGTCGGCATCGGAGATGGGCGCGGCGCCGATGATGAGCATCGGATGGCCGTGGTCGGCGGTGACCACCATGAGAGTATCCGGTTGTTTGCGCGCGGCGGCCCAGCTTCGGGCAGCGCCGATGGCCTTGTCGAATTCAATGACGTCCCACGTGGCGCCGGCGGCGTGGTTGGAGTGCGACTGCTTGTCAATGGACGCGGCCTCCACCATCAGGAAGAAGGGCTGGTTGCCGTCGGGGCCGGCGAGGACCTCGATGGCCTTCTGCGTCATCACGTCCAGGAACGGCTGGTCGGTCCAGTCGTTGAAGTTGGGCAGCGGTTCGCTGCCCGGGCGCGTGAGCTTCAGCTTGTCGTAGGCCACGTTCATGACGGAGGCCGAGGCGGGGCGGACGCGGCTGGCGTGGGGCGTCGTTGTGACTTCCTTGAAAATGCCGAGGACTCTGCCCGCCCCCGAGTTCAGGCCCTTCAGTTCCGTTGCGGTGCGGACCACCTGGTAGCCTTGCGCCTTGAATTCGGAAATCATGTCCCGGCCGTCGACGCGAACCGTGGGGTTGAAACCTTCGCCGCCGCCACCCATGAAGACGTCCGCCGCGGGTTTGCCGCCCAGCAAGGGATTCTTGAGGTACTGCGCGATAATCTCAAACGCCATGTCCCGGTCGCCAGTGTGCGAGCCAAACGCGGCCGGCGTCGCGTCGGGCAGATTGGACGTGGTGACAATGCCGATGCGATAGCCGAAGCGGCGCTTGAGGTATTCCGCGATGTTCTCCACGCGCGGATTGTCGAGAGCAAACTGCTTGGTGGCGTCGACGGCCCCGGAGCCGAACGCGCAGTCGGTGCCGTCGGCAAAGGCGCCGAGGGCCCCGTCAAAGGTTTTGTTGCCGGTGGCCAGGGCCGTGGCGGTGGGGGCCGAATCGGGAATAATCTTATCCTGGCCAATGGTCATACTGGAGCCGCTTACCGGCATCTGGTCCATTTCCAGCAGCCGGTCGAAGAAGCCCTCGCGCAGCCCGCGCACACCCGGAACCGTCTCGGTGCTGCGGCTGACGATACGCCCCGCGTCGACCCACGCTTGCGTCATGCCGTCGCCGATAAAGAGGATGGCGTTCTTCTTCTCGGGTTTGTTGAAGGGCTGAATGGAGATGTCGGAAATGGTTTGCAGGCGGCCCTGCGGGGATTCCAGGGTGGCCACGAGGCGCACCCAGCCGGGGGTGGAGAAGGAGACGAGGTTGGCGCGCCAGACCGCGTCCTTGGTGGCGTCACAATCCAGGTCGGCCGCCGCCGGCGCTCCGAAGAGCTTAGAGATATCCACGCCGTTGGCGGTGACCACCAGCGTGCCCGCGGTGGCGTTGCGCGCTTCCAGCACGAGATCGACGCGCTGGTCTTCGAGTAACCGCGTGCGCTCGGGAAGCGCGAAACCGATTCTGGCTTGGGCGAATGCGCAAGCCGTCGGGAGCGAGAGGAGCAGAATGGTTCGGCAAAGTTTCATAGTATTCCTCTACCACGACATGAGAGGCCCTGCCAATAGAAATCTGGTGCGCGACGCGGAATCTCTCCCACACCGCGACAATCCAAGCGTTTATGATATGTTGATGCCGGCGGCAAGGCCAAAAAGGAGATTGTGGTCCAAAGGCAAGACCGGCTTCGGCCTTAGATTCGGCATCGCCTTGATGCGCTGTTGTCCAGGAGGAATCATGCCGCGCGCACGCTGGCGTTACGCCGCTCCAATACTGTTCTGCTGTTCTCTGCCGGTGCTATGGGCCCAAGATACGCGTGTCTACAAGTTCGACCGGCACGAGATCACGATTCAGCCGGGGTGTTCCCAGCCCGTAAGGACGAGCACGGATAGAGGTTTCCAGCCGCGAGTCCAGTATCGCGAATCCTGCCAGCCGCAGGGAGGCGGACTGCTGGAACTGACGGAACTCCAATTCATCAACCTGCCGCGGGAGCTCCGCGGAACCCCGATCACTTCCGGCCGCTTGCGCCTCACGCCCCCGATTCAACCCAGTGCCACGGCGAAGGTAAACGTGGCTCCTATGCCGGCGCTGCCGAAGGCCACCTGGGTGACGCTGCGTCTGGGCGTATGGGAGTCCAATTGCGCCATCGCACTGGAGCCGCCGGTGGCGCCCGCCGGCAGCACGAGCAGGCTGCTCTCGGGACCGAAGTACTACGATATGTCGCAGCCTCCGTGCCGGTTGGAGTCGGGACTCACCCGCAACGATACCTTCGAAATCTGGACGCGGTACGAGGCCAGCATCGGAGGTGGCGTCGATGGTTGGGCGTGAACGTGGATATCAGAACCATCTACGCACTCCAGGGCAGCGGCGGCACCGCCGCTCCCTCCGTACCGCCGGCGGCCACCGGCCCCGCCGCGCCGGTTCCGCTGTTCGTTCTCTCCGGGGTTTCGTGTTCGAGCGACCCTCGGGAAACCGGCAGCGGGGGCCGCGTCACTTGTTCGGCGACCACCGTCAACCGTCCCGCCGCCGGTGACCCGGCCGTCTACGTGTGGCGATTGGACGGACGCCCGGTTGGAGGCACGGGCGCGGTGATGACGGCCGACGGCGTCCCAAACGGCCGTCACGTCATCACGGCTGTGGCGGCCAACGGCGGATCCCGAACTCCTCCTTTTGAAGTGGAAGTCACGGTGACGGGATCCCCGGCGGCCCAGCCCTCGAGTCCGCCGCCACTGACCGTGGACGTTGGAGGGGGGACAGCTCCACTGCCGCAAAACAGGCCCGTTAAACTCCAACTGACCCCCGAGGTCCGCGCGGCGATCGTCCGCGCGCAATGTGGAAACCTGGATTACCTTGTGCTCATGGTGGATGTCTACCGATCGCGACAAGACGTGGATCGGGGAATGATCGAAAACCTGGAAGCCACTCTCATCCGGGATATCCGAGCGTGCGTCGCCAAAGGGCAACTGCCGACGGAGGTGGGCGCGGCTGCCGGGGCGAACCGGCGTTCCCTGCCCGGCAGTTCCGGGGTGGCGGGGCGGGTCACTCTCCAAATGGCCTCCGGGGCGGTCCGGCTGCCCGGCCGGCAGACGGAGGTCGAGTGGGCGGTCGAGACGCCGGCCGGAGTTGCGTTGGCCTCCGGCATGGCGGTGTTCGCCGCATCCTACTCGCCGCCGAGCCGGAGCGTTCTACTCGAAGCGCAGTCGGGCCCGGTGCGCTTCATCCCGGCCGCGCCCGGGGCGCAGCCTGTCATTATCCAGCCGGGCCAGAGCTTGCAGTGGCCGCCCGCCGTGCCCGCCGCGACGTCCGGTTTCGACGGTGTCTGGGCGACGACCTGGGGCGACTGGGGCAAGATCACAATGTGGGTGACCGGAAACCGAATCACGGGCTGGTGGGGCGGCGACGGCAGCCAAGCCACGGCCGGCGGCACGCTCGAAGGGACCATCGATGGCCGCACCGCCCGGCTGAGGTGGAAAGACCGCGGCACGCTGTGGGGCGGCGCCATGTTCACGCTGTCGGACGATGGCAATACCCTGACCGGGCACCGCAACGATTTCAAGGATCCCGAGGTCGCCATGTACAAGTGGAACGCGCAGCGAGTGAGCAGCGGCGGGTAGGCGGCCTCGGCCCCGGTGTTCGGAATCAAGCCCGCGAGCGCCTGATTCCTGGGCTCGCCAGCAGTTTCGGAACCCCCAGAAGGGCAACACCGGTAAGCCGCTGAGTCTTTAGCGCGGTTTGCCCGCTTCTCCGGGCCGCCGAAAACAGCCCTATTTTCGAATTCGCAAAAAGTCCTTGCTTTTCCCCGTGCCTGTATGTGTTATTGCTTACAGATGAAGCCCGAGCCCAAGGGTCCCGAGGCGGCGCGCTTGCGCCAGCGCAAGTTCCGGGCCGTCCGGCTCTATCAGTTGCCCGAGGATCTGCTGCCCGGCTGCCTGACCGAGACCCGCCG
>JACQZT010000187.1 GCA_016213755.1 Acidobacteriota bacterium
GGCCACCGTCATCTTCTTGTCCTGGATGTTGGTGACGTCGGCGGCCATGGCGGAATGCAGCTTGGGATCCCGCAGTGCGTACAGATCGCGCATCCCGGTGACGGGTTTGCCTCCGTCTTGCGGGAAGAGCGCACCCCCATCCACGATCTCCCGAACGGCCTGGTCAAACGGGACGGTGACCCACTTTCCCTCGCCGCGCTGGCCGGCCCGCTTCAGCACCTTGACCACGCGGTAGGGGTCGTAGGCGGTCTGAATGCCGGCCTGGCCCTTAGGGCAAATCACGCCGTTCAGGCGCGCCACCTGAGTCACGGGAGTCTGCCAGTCGATGTGAGGATCCAGGGTGCGCGGAGCGTACGGGTTGCCGTCGATTTTGACCGCCAGGCCGTCCTGGATCTTCACTTTGATTTCGCAGCCGGTGTTGCACTGCAAACAGGTCGTGTAAATGTAGTCGGAGGCTTCCACCTTCTTGGGCGTGGCGCGCCCGGCCGGGTGGGGGCCCGGAGCTTCCGCTTTGAGGAGGGCCGCCAGGCACGCGCCGCCCAACAGCGCTCCGCCGCGCAGCATTTCGCGCCGCGCGGACACGGTCGTTTCCGGCATGTCTGCATGAGTTTCGTTTGGATTCATGATGGCCTCCTCAGAAGTGGCAAGCGCCGCACTCGACGTGCGGGGTATCGGGCATCGATTCTTCAAAGTAGATCACGCGCGGCTTGACGCCCAGATTCCGATGCCCGCGGAACACCCGGCGCCCCTGGGTGACCTCGTTGATCAGGCTTGCCGGGTTGTTCGCGTCGCCGAAGTACATCGCCCCACCGACGCAGGTCGTCACGCAGGCCGGCAACACGCTGACATCCAGAAGGTGACTGCAAAAGGTGCACTTGCGGGCGACCTCCTGTAATGGGTTGGCTCCCGGCTTGCGAGCGTAGGTCTTTCCGTTCTCCACAAACGCGCGCTGCTCATAAGCCTGCGCTTGGGGCGTGCCCTGGGTGAAGGTCTTCCCGTCGTCGACGTGGATGGCGCCGAACGGGCAGGCCTGGGCAGCGGCGCGAGCCACGGCGCCCTTCAGTTTGTCGGCATCGAACTCGACAATTCCGTCCGGCCGCTTGGCGATCATGTCCTTCGGGACCGCTCGAGCACAGGGCGGATCGTCGCATTGCAGGCAATTCGCGGGCTTGTAGATGGCCCACGGTCGGGGACCGATCGGCAGGTCTTTCTTGATGACGCGGCGGAAGTTGCCCGCGGGTCCGGTCGAGTTCTCGGCCCGGCAGGCCACCGTGCAGGCATCGCAGCCGATACACTTGCGGGTGTCCACCACCATCAGCCAACTGGGAGTTTTGCCGCCGGCGACGGTCGCTTCCAATTCCTGCTGCATCCTCACGGTGAGGCTGCCGGAGGACTCCGCCAGCGGGGGTGGAATCACCGCCGCCTCGACCGTGGCCGGGTTCATCACCTTCCAGCCCACCGCCGCCGCTACGGCGCCTGTGCTCACGCTTGCCAGGGTCCGAAAGAACTTCCTCCTGGCAGTCGGCTGGGGCGCAGAGATTTCCTTCTCAGAGGCCATCTGAACCGCTCCTTGTTGAGTATTTCTACAGCAAGTGTGGAATAGTGCAGCGACTCCCCGTGACTCTTGCTTGTTATGCTATTCAACCACAACTCGATGGGAAGATCAAGGGAGAAAACGGTCTTTCTATCTGCCAGTGTTTTGGTAAACGCCGGGGGAGGTGCTACCGTAGTGACACTGATGGCCCGCAAACTCGCCGGACCGCTGGCGGTCGTTCTCTTGTGCGTCGGAGTGTACTGGAAACTGGTCCTGACGCGCCAATACACCTGGCTGGACAGCCCGGATATCGCCTACCTGGAAGCCCCGCGCCTTCAGATGCAGGCCCGGGAGTGGAGTCACGGGCGGATGCCGCTGTGGAACACGCACCAGTGGTGCGGCCAGCCCCTGATCGGCCAGATGTCGGGCGCGGCGTATCCGCTGAACTGGGCCTTCCTGGCCTTGGCCGGCCGTCATGAGCGGATCCGGCAGGGGGATCTGCACTGGTACTTCGTGCTGATCCACATCCTCGCAGCGCTGAACGCATATGCTCTGTGCCGCCAGTTGCACTGCTCGCCAGTGGCGTCGGTGACCGGCGGGATGCTGTTTTCGCTGGGCGGATTCCTGAGCGCAACCGACTGGCCTCCCATGATGAATGGCGCGGTCTGGGCGCCGCTGGTTTTTCTGTTCCTGTTGCGCGCAGTGGAGGGCCGGCGTCCGTTCACCTCGGCGGCTTTCTCGGGCCTGGCCCTGGGAATGGCCTGGTTGAGCGGCCATCACGAAGTGCCCACCTATCTTTCCCTGGCCGCCGGGGCGAGCTGGGGCTTCTTCTGTCTGCGGAACCGGCGTCTGGCGCCAGTTGCGGCGCTGGCCATGTCCGTGGCCGTGCTGGCGGGCGGTCTCCAAATCGTCACCGCGCACGAGTACGGCAGACTCGCGGTGCGCTGGGCGGGGGTGCGGGATCCGTTGGGATGGGACCAGCCGGTTCCGTACTCGGTCCATTCCGATTTCTCTTTCACTCCGGCGTCGCTCGCCGGGATTGTGGTGCCGGGCGCCTACCGTCACGCCAATCCGTTTCTGGGCGGCGCGGCGGCTTTTCTAGCGGCGGTGGGCGTGCTGGCGGGCCGCCACCGGCAGGCATCCCGGCTCTTCGTGTGCCTCGCCGCGGCGGGGGTGCTGCTGGCCCTGGGGAGCTGGAACGTGTTTCATGGGCTGCTGTACGCCGTGCTTCCGCTGATTGAGAAGGCGCGGGTGCCGGCGCGGGCCATCGTCCTGTTCAGCCTGGCCGCGGCGCCGCTGGCCGCGCTGGGGCTGGACGCCGTGCTCGACCGGAAGGACGACGCGTGGATCCGGCGCGCCGGGCGCGCGGCCGGCCTTCTCGGCGCGCTGCTGTTCGTCCTGGGGGTAGTGCTGGCATTGGTGCGCCGCCAGTTGCCAGACGACCGGCTGGCGTTCCTGACCCTGGCCCTGCTGCTGGCCGCCGGAGTGGTGGCGGCCTGGCGCGCCGGACAAGCGGGCCGGCGGCTGGCGGGCGCGGTCCTGTGTCTCCTCGTCACGGCCGAAACGGGCTACGTGGCGCAACACGGCTTCACCAGCCTCGTGGAGCCCGGCCGTGTCCTGCCCTGGCGGCAACTGACCTCAGCCGACGACGTCGCGCAGTTCCTGCGGCGCCAGCCGCAGCCGTTTCGGGTCGACGTCGGCGATAGCGACTATCCCGGGAATTTCGGCGACTGGTATGGCTTCGACTCCGCAGCCGGCTTTGCGGCCAGTGTGACGGCCAACATCTTCCACGCCCGCCAGTACGACGAGGCGAGTTCGAACCTGCTGGCCATCACCTATTCCGTCCGCCGCGAGGCGGACCGGCCGGAACAGGAACTGCTCTACGCGAGCCCCAGCGGGCTCAAGGTCTTTCGGAATCCCAAGGCTTACCCGCGAGCCTGGGTCGAGGGCGCCTGCGCCGGCGGCCAGGTTCGGGTCGGCGAACTGCACACCGGTCGCGCGACTCTGGATGTGCGCACGAACTGCGGCGGGATGGTGGTGCTGGCCGACACCTGGTTCCCGGGTTGGAAGGCTACGGTCGACGGCCGTCCGGCCCGGATCCAGCAGGTCCACGGCGCCCTGCGCGGCGTGCCGGTCGGGGCGGGAGAGCACCGCATCCGGATGGAATACTTCCCGCGCTCGGTGGCTGTGGGCGGGGCCATGACCGCCGCCGGTATGCTCGCCGCACTGCTGACATGGCTGTTTGAGCGGCGGGCGGCGAGAACTTAAGCCGGCGCCTCGGCCAAAACCGCGTATTGGCCGCCCAGAGGCAGCCAGCCCAGCCATCTCTCCAGGGCCGGCGCGCGGCGGTAGAGCGGGGCGGGCAGGTACAGATAATATCGCGACTCGATCACGCGAAAACCCGCTCCGGCGAGAAGGTCGCGGGCCGATGCGGCGGTGAGCAGCCGCGCGTCGCGGTCCACCGGCGTGCGACCGACGATGATACGGGTTCCGGGGTTGTACGGGTTGTGCTCGAAAACGCAAGCCAGGCCCCCCGGGCGCAGCACGCGCCGGACTTCGCCCAGCAGGCTCGCCCGATCGGCCGGCGCCACGTGGTGCAGGACACAGATCACCGTCGCCACGTCGAAGGACTGGTCGTCAAATGGGATGCGCAGCGCGTCGCCCTGGAGAGTCAAGTTCAGCCCGGCGGAGTGCTTGAGCATCTCGCGCGAAGGGTCGCAACCGGCTACGGCCGCAAAGTCGCCGGCGGCCAGCCGCAGGAACTCGCCGCGCCCGCAGCCGGCGTCGAGCAGGCGGCGCGACCGGGGGTCGATGCCACGCCGGAGCAGAAACTCGCGCAGCAGGAGCCACTTGCGGAGATGGAAGAACTGCCCCGGGCCGGCGAAACGATCGCGCAGCGGGTCGCGCAACAGGTCGTCGTAGACGCCGGCGATGGAGTCGAATTCCGAAGATGGGCTATGCTGGGAATTCACGCTGGCCCCGCCATGCCGCATCCATTGATTGAATTTGACAACGTCACGATCTCGCGCGAAGGGCGGATCGCGCTGCGCGAGCTTTCGCTGCGCATCGCCGCGGGTGAACACGTCGCGATTCTGGGGCCGAACGGTTCGGGTAAGTCCACCTTTATCAAGACTATCACGCGCGATTGCTACCCCTTGCATCCCGAGCGGGCTTCCGTGCGGTTGATGGGGGAGAAGACCTGGAACCTGTTCGATCTCCGCTCGCGGATGGGCATCGTGACCCAGGAACTGCAAACCGCCTGCATGAGGGGCTTCCAAGGCCTGGAAGTGGTGCTCAGCGGCTTTTTCTCGAGCGTGGGCCTGTGGCCGCACCTGCGGGTCACCGGCCAGATGCGCGCCGCGGCGGCGGAGGCGATGGAGCGCCTGGAAATCCCGCACCTGGCCGGCCGCTGGGTGGATGAGATGTCCTCCGGCGAGGCGCGCCGCGTGCTGATCGCCCGCGCGCTGGTGCACCGGCCCCAGGCCCTGGTGCTCGACGAACCCTCCACCAGCCTGGATATCCACGCCGCGCACGGCTTGAACGGCATGCTGCGCAAGCTCGCGCGCGAGGGCACCAGTATGGTGCTGGTGACGCACCACCTGCCGGATATCATTCCCGAGATCGGGCGCGTCATCCTGATCCGCGAAGGGCGCGTGTTCCGGGACGGCGCCAAGCACGAAGTGCTCACCGAACCTCTGCTCAGCGAGTTGTTCCGCACGCCGGTGGAAGTGGTGCGGCGCGACGGTTATTATCACCTGTGGTGAGGGGCGCTATCGGGTGCGCCTTTCTACTTGGCCTGCGGCTGCGGCGCGGGCTGAACCGGCGCGGCGTTGTTCGCCGGCCCGCGGCCCATGGCGCCGCTCTGCCCGCGCCCGCCGCGCCCGCCGCGGCAACCCATCTGGCCACGGCCTTGACCGACCGCCTTGCCGGTGACGTCGCAGATTCCGTCCTTGTTCTTGTCGTTCCAGGCGTAGGGAGCGCCGCCGCGGCCGCGGCCTTGAGCCGGGGGAGCGGGCTGCTCCGAGGACTGAGCGAATGCGCCCATGCCCAGCGCCAGGAATCCGGCGGTGAGAAGAAACAATGTCGTTTTCATTTGGCAAAACCTCCGGCACATTGAATTGCATTCGTCCTGCCAGAAGCCAAGCTGTTGAAGATACGGATGCTTCGCGCCGGTCACCGGCATTTGCCGTGCAAAGCTTGCGCGCTGCGCGCCGCATGAATGCGGTTCTTGCACACCACCTTCCCGCCTCGGCGCGGCAAGCCGCTGATTACACACACTCGCCGCGGTTGGCACGACTCGTGCGTTTCACTCTGGCGCAGGTCGCAAAGGAGACCACTGGAATGAAAATCAAGAACCTGACAGTTGTTTTGGCGAGCGCCGCGATTGCCTTCGCGCAAGGGCCTCGCGGACCTCGGACTCAGAACGCGCCCAATCACCCGGCCAGCGTTCTCAACATGGCGAAAGTGCAGACCGTGACCGGCGCCATCAGTGCGGTGGATGTGGCTTACGGAGCGCAGTATCCGTCGATCACCGTCGGCAAGGCAGTCATCAAGGTCGCGCCGGTCTGGTTTTTCCTGGATCACGACTTTGAACTGAAAGCGGGGGGCCAGGTGAGCGTCAGCGCGGCGCCATCCACTCTTCCCAACGATGCTTATCTCTACGCCATTTCGATTACCAAAGGCCAGGCGGCCATCACGCTGCGCGATGCGAGCGGCGTTCCGCTGTGGAGCGGACCGCGCGGCGGCGGGTTCGGCAACCAGGAAGCGGCGCGCACCGGAACCGGCTGCATCGATCCGGCCAGCATTCGCACCCTGTCTGGCACGATCGACAAGGTGAGCATGGGCCTGGGAATCGAGATGCCCACCCTGGTGCTGAAGACCAGCGACGGCAAGCTCGTGACCCTGAAGATCGGCCCCGAGTGGGTCCTTCTCGCGGCGGACTTCGAGTTGAAGGCCGGCGACCAGATCACGGCGAAGGTTGGCCTGGCGACCTGCTCGAACGAAGAGGTGGCGTTGCAGTTGACCAACGCCGCCGGCGCGACCGTCATCCTGCGCGGCGACGCCTGAAGGAAATTCGGTGACGGGCTACTCAATCCCCAATTCATTCGTAGCCCGTCCCCGAAATCGGGGGCAGCATGTCCAAAGTTCGGATTCACTTCACTTCGCCCAAAATCTGGCGGCACGCGGTAATGATCTTCTTCTTCGTGTTCCTGCTCCACGTGGCTTATGACCACCAGGGGCAGGGCGGCGGCCCGCGCGGCACTCCTTCGGTGGAAGCCTACTGCCCGTTCGGTGGGTTGGAGAGCCTGTACCAGTTTCTGACCACCGGCGGCTTCATCCGGCGCATCGAGCCTTCGGCCATGATTTTGTTCGCCGCGCTGGTCCTGCTGACGCTGTTGTTCAGCCGCGGTTTCTGCGGTTGGATCTGCCCGTTCGGCTCCTTGCAGGAGTGGCTCGGATTGCTGGGCCGGAAGATCTTCCGCAAGAAATACAATCCCACCGGCGCGTGGGACCGGGCATTGCGCTACTTGAAGTACGTCATCCTGGCCGTCATTATCGCTTTGACCTGGCACATGGGCGCGCTGGTGTTCCGCGACTACGATCCGTTCCTGGCCTTTTTCCACCTCGGGGCGGGGATGGCCGAGCTGCCGTGGGCCTACGCGATCCTGGGCGCGGTGCTGGCCGCCTCGCTCTACATCGAGCGCTTCTTCTGCAAGTACGCCTGCCCGCTGGGCGCGGTGCTGGGTGTGCTGGGAAAGGCCGGGCTGACCAAAGTTCAGCGCGAGCCGGACGGATGCAAGGGCTGCAACATCTGCCAGAAGAAGTGCCACGCGCACGTCGATTTCCTCTCCGTCACCACCATCCGCGACTCCGAGTGCAACCACTGCATGGATTGCGTCGTGGATTGCCCCAAGCCGAACGTGCTCACAGTGCGCGGACCCCGCTGGAAGTTTTCGCATCCGGTGTATGCGTCGCTGCTGGTGCTGGGCCTGTTCGCGCTCATCGGCGCGAGCCAGTTGGCCGGCAAGTGGCAGACCAGGCCGGCCGCGGTGTCGTTTGCGAATAACGCGGGCAAGCTGGACCCGGAGAACATCCGCGGCTGGATGACTTTGCAGGAGATCAGCGGCGGGTATGGCATTCCGGTCGATGAGCTGTACAAGCGCTCTGGAATCCCTGCCCGAGTGGCGGCCACGGCGCGTCTGAACACGGTCGCCCGGACCTACCAGTTGGAGTTCGAACCGGACCGCGTGCGCGAGATCGTGCGCGGCTACCTGGCGGGTGCGCCGGCGCGCAAGGACCAGGGCCAGAAGGACCATGGTTCGGGCAGCGAGGAGGAAGTGAAGGGCTTCATGACCCTCAACGAAATCGCGCTCAAGACCGGCGTTCCGAAGGACTACCTGCTCAAGACGCTGGGCCTTTCGGAACAGATCGACGCCCGCCAGCCGGTGCGCGAATGGATGCACGCCCACGGCAAGTCCATCCAAGACCTGCGCGACGCAGTCAAATCCCACCGCTAAAAAAGCGGGACAGGCAGCCAGCCTGTCGGAGTGAAATCTCGCCACGGGTTCCAACCCGGGGCGATTTCGAGACGACGTTTGAGTTCTCGGCCCGTGTGGGATGACGGCCGGTCGTATGATCGCGCTCCCTCGAGTCGCCAAACGCCCCAGAAAGGCCCCGCGGCGACTTTTCGGCGCTCGCACCCCTCCCAAGTGTGTTCCAGTTCAGCAAATTGTGCGTCAGGCAGACCAGTTCCCACTCGGCTTGCACGGCCTGGAGCCCGCGCCGCAGGAATCTCCTCAGCCCCCGGGCCTCTTTGATCTGTCCGAACACCGGCTCCACCGTCTGCTTGCGCTGCCGGTACAACTCCGCGCCTTCCTCCCGCTGCAACTTCTCCCGCATCGCCTCGGCCGCCGGACTCCGCGGCGAGGTCTTTTTCGGCGCTTCCCCAGGCCGGGCCCCATCCGGAGGCACCAGCAACTCGATCCCCTGCAGCCGCGCATCCGTTATCGCTTCCTCACTCCAGTAGCCCGCATCGGCCAATAACGCCGGCGGCTTGGCCCCCAGACTCCGCTCCATGTGCCCCGCCATCGGCACCAATTGCTGCTTGTCGGCCGCTTCCGTAGTCACTTCCGCGGCCACGATGATCTGGTTCTCCAGCACCGCCGTCTGCGCGTTGTAGCCTTGCACGAAACCCCCGCGCTGCCCATCTTTCATCAACTGCGAGTCCGGGCCGGTGAAGTTGTACTGCGCCTTGCTTTCTTCCGCCGGCTTCCGCGCTCGGTTCCACCGCTTCCGCTCGGCGGAGCTGGGCGGCTGGCCCTCCGCCTGCTTCTCCGCCCGCTCTCGCTGCGCCTGCTCGGCCCGCTCCCGGGCCCGCTGCTCCAGCGCCTCCTTGGCTTGCCGGATTCTCTCCAGTCGCCTCTGGGTGGTCGCCAGTTCCGGCGGAAGTTCATCGCCCCGCTTCCCTTTTCCGTAGCGGGCGTCTTCCTCCTCGTCCGCCTGTCCGGCTTGCTTCAACAGCTCCTCCACCAACTGTTGATACTGCTGCTCGCGCCGCTGCGGTTTCTCGTAGTCGCTGGACCGGCTCCGGCTGGCGTTGGCCGCCACCTTGGTCCCATCCAAGATCACCGCCCCCACTTTCACCAGCCCGGCCTCCCGGCACAGTTGCAGAACCTGCGCGAACAGCTTCGCCAGCGATTCCAAGTGCTGCCTGCGAAAGGTGGCGATCGTGTCGTGGTCCGGATGCTGATTCGCCGCCAAGTACCGGAAGGCCACGTCTTCGTAGCCGGCCTTCTCGATGGCCCGCGAACTCACCCGTCCCGTGCAGTAGGCGTACAGCAGCAGCCGCGTTAGAAGCAGGGGATGGTAGGCCGACAACCCGCGGCCATCCCGCCGCTCGTAACAGGCGTAAATCTCAGAAAGGTCCAAGCTGTCGGCTACTTCCGCCAGGAAGCGCGCCAGATGACCCTCCGGCAACCAGTCCTGCAACGCCGGCGGCATCAAGAAGGGCTGGTCCAGGGCGCAGGTTCGAAAACGCCTGTTCATCATGCGTGTGTTTCCAGAATACGCATGCCGAGGCGGAAGTCAAGAACATTTTCACTACAAAATGTTTTATATCTATCTCCGACAGGCTGGCTGCCTGTCCCATTTTTTCACGGCCGATCAGGGAGCGGCGCTCACGGTCAGGGACAGAATATTGGATGGGGTTCCGTCGCCGTGTTCGACCGTGACCGGGTACACCCCCGGCCGCTCGAACAGGCGGCGCGGAATGATGGCGGACAAGGCGCGGTGGTCCGGGCCGGCTGTTGTTTCCATCAGCTCGCCCTGGAAGCGCACGAGCGAGCCGCGGAAGAGGTTTTCGCCCGTGACGGCGAGCGCCGCCGAGCGGTCGGGCTGGACGTTGAAGGGTTCTCCGGCGCGGGTCCGGTCCGGGATGAGGGCGGAGAGGCGCGGGGCGGGGAGGCGCCGGTTGAGCACGCTTTCGACCGGGCGCGGCGTCACGGGCGGTCCCGCGATCTGGAAGACCGCGAAGGCGCGGTCGGAGTAAATGGCGCGCGCGCCGGGGAGTTCGAGGTCGGGCCGGAGGAACGCCGAATTGGCGAAATCCCATCCGAAGACCGAGGCGCTGGGGCGGGCGCGGTCGCGGGAAACGAGGAGCCAGCGGAAGCCCGCCTCGCGCAGGCGTTTCAGGACGTCGTCCGCCGAACGCGTGCCGTCCGCCAGCCAGGAGTAACCCCGCTCGCCGAACCAGTCGCCCCAGGTCCGGCTGTGGACGTAGTAGCCGCACTGCTCGCAGAAGAGCAGGTACGTGGAGTCGGCCGGCGAGGCGTAGCGGTTCAGTTCCCGCGCGACGGAGTAGTCGGGCAGCGCGGCGGCCAGGGTCTGTTGCCGCTGGGCGGGCAAAAGGCCGCGCCGCAAGCACGTGCTGGTTTGAACGGTTGCGTGCAGCGCCAGCAGGGCCAGCACCGCGGTGACCAGGACAGGGATGCGGCGGGGAAGCAGCCACAAGAACAGAATGGCCCCCATGGGCAGCACGCCCATCAGGTAGCGCATCGACTGACTCTTGAAGAACCAGAGCAGCAGGCAGGCGCCCATGGCCGCGATCAGGAAGAGGACTTCCGGCGGCGGGCGCCGGCGGTGGAAGGCCGCGGCGGCCAGCAACAGCAGTCCCGGTGCGCCGAACACAAATGTGTCGCCGAACGCTCCGGGCGGTCCCACGAGCATCCGCCAGGGGAGGAGCAGAAATGCCTTCCAGTCGCGGCCCAGGCCGAGGTGGGCGTCGTTGAGGAGCAGGGCCGCAACGTCCGGATGGCGGGGGAGGAAGAACGGATAGGCGGGACTGCCGGTGGCGACCCAGGAGCGCAGCCACCAGCCCCCGCAGCACACCACCGCCATCAGTCCCAGAATGGCGAGTGTGCGCGCGGTGGCGCGGATCCCGTTCCCGCGAAGCAGGGATGCCAGGCCGAAGCCGAGGCCCACGCAAGCCGCTAAGACGTGCGCCTGCAACTTGACGCTGGCCGCCAGGCCCAGCACCAAGCCGGCGGGAACCGCCAGATCCGCGCCGCGGCGCAGGCTGTGAAACAACAAGGCGGCGGCCACACCGAAATAGGCTGCCAGCGCCAGGTCCGCGTATTCGATCTTGGAGACCCACATCAGCATCGGCGAGGAGAGCAGAAACAGCGCGCCCGGAATCCAGCCGTTCTTCTTGCGCAGCTCGCGCGCGGCGTACACCAGCACTAGCAGCAGAAGCAGCGCGTGCTCGAGGTTGACCAGTTTGGCGGCGCCGTCGTCGCCCAGGATCGACCACTGCCGCAGGAGCAGCAGCACGTTCAGTTGCGGGTGAGCGTTGAAGCGGATGCCGCCGTGGTAGGCCAGCGACTGCGTTTCGCGGTAGTGTCGCGCGGCGCGCATGTGATACATCGTGCTGTCGAACTCCATCACCGGCGTTGCCAGGTCGGCCAGGTGCAGCAGGAACGGGATCGTCAGCAGGGCGGCCCAGGGCAGGGCGGCGCGGGTTTTGAATGCTCCGAGAAAGTGGAACACGGACCGCCGCGCGGCCGCCGCTCCGGCCACACCCAGCACCGCGGTAACGGCCAGGGGAGCGTACGGCGTGAGCCATCCCGCCATGCCCAGCCAGAACAGGATCAGCGCGTTGAGGCCCGAGCCCAGCGCCAGCGCCGTGGCCGCGCGCAGGGGCGCGGGCAGGGGACGCCGCAACATCCGCAGCAAGGCCGCGCCGGTCACGAGGTCGGCCAGGACAATCAGCGCGCTGACCGTAAGGTGTTGCGTCAGGTCGCGCGTCAGCAACCAGGGGTCGAATAATGGCGAGCCCATTGCGTGCATCTCCTAAATCATAGCCTTCATCTCCGTTTGCTATACTCACGGTTGACCGCTTCGGCGGCCGGATATTTGACAGACCCAATCATCGGCGAGGAACGTTCGGGAAGGCGGTGAAAGTCCGCCACTGCCCCGCAACTGTAAGCGGCACGATTCCGGCCGCGCGACCACTGTCCATCCGCGGGAAGGTCGCGCTGCAAGGCCAGCCGCAAGTCAGGAGACCGGTTCTTTCGCTCTTTGTGTGAGGTGCGTTCCGCGGGAGAACGAATCATGCGTACAACCACATTTCCACTTCTGATCCCACTGCTGGCGTGTGCCGGCGGTCTCTACAGCCAAAACTTGTCCGTCGTTGAGGGCACAGTCTGCGATCCTTCCGGCCGCGCCGTGCGCGGCGCGCGCGTGGTCTGCGCGGGCCGCGAGACGGCTAGCGGCATGGACGGGAAGTTCCGTTTCGAAGGCCTTAGCGAATGCCGGGCGGAAGTCGGCGCGGCGGGGTTCGACACCCAGAGCGTCGAGCTGCGCGCGGGCGCCGCGGCGCGCATCGATCTGGTAATCGCCGGCGTCACCGACCGCGTGGTGGTCTCCGCCACGCGCACGGTCACCACCGCCGACGAGGCCGGTGTCGCGGCTACCGTAGTCACCCGGAGCGAAATCGAACGGCGCGAGTTTCCCATGTTCCACGAGTTGCTGCGCACCGTGCCGTCGCTGGGCGTGGTGCAAACCGGCCGGCAGGGCGGTCTGACGGCCATGTTCACGCGCGGCGCGCAGCGCACCGGCACGCTGCTCCTGCTCGACGGGATGCCGCTGAACGACCCCGGCGGGGAGGTCAACCTGGGGCAACTGCAATCGGCCGCCATCGAGCGCATCGAGGTCGTGCGCGGCGCCGAAAGCGCCCTGTTCGGCTCGGAAGCCGCCGCCGGCGTGGTGCAGATGTTCACCCGGCGCGGCGACGCTGAACAGCGCGTGCCGCACGGCTGGCTGTCGGTCGAGCGCGGGAACTTCTCGACCGACCGCTGGACCGCCAACCTGGCCGGCGGTTCGGGCGCGCGGCTGGATTATTCGCTGACCGCCGAGCGATTGCGCACCTCGGGCGAGTTCCCCAACGACGGTTTTCGCAGTGTCGCCGGCACGGGTTCGGTGGGCTACCGCCTGTCGTCCAACTCGGAGTTGTTCGGCGTCTTTCGGGGTCACGACTCCTCGATGGGCGTGCCCGGGCAGGTGGCCTACGGGCTGACCGACCCCAACGCCCGCGAAACCATGCGCGACAACGCGCTCTCGCTGCGCCTGGAGAACCAGCGCGGACGATACCTGGAGCGCATCTCGTTCGGCTACCACCGCAACCGGGACATCTATTACGATCCCCTGACGGACGGGCCGTTCGACGTGGCCCTGCTGGTGCGCGACCTGCCGGGGCCGGTGCGGCGCGTCGAGCGGCTGGCGATTCTCAACCCCAAGGCGCTGCCCGCGACGCTGCCGGCCGGTGAGCGCATCATCCAGCAAAACTGGCTGCTGTGGCCGCTCGACGAGCCTTACCTCAGCGACACCTCGCGCAAGCGCTTCGGCTACCAGGGGTCGCTCGCGCACCGCGGCGGCACGGCGGTGTTTGGCTGCGACTACGAGCGGCAGGAAGGCGAGGTTTCGAAACACGACGCGGGCCGTCATCGCAACGGCCTGTTCCTGCACGAGCAGTACGCCGTGGGCGGGCGCGTCTTCCTGGCCGGCGGCCTGCGCTGGGAACACAGCACCGTCTTCGGCAACAAGCTGGCGCCGCGCGGGGCGGTGAGCGTGCTGGTGGCCGGCGAGCGCGGGGCGCACTCCTCGACGCTGCTGCGCGTGAGCGCCGGGCGCGGCATCACCGAGCCCAGCCTGATTCAGAACTTCTCGCGCGAGTCGTACTTCACCGGCAACCCGGACCTGCGGCCCGAAAAGACCTCGAGCTACGAGGCCGGGCTGGTCGAGGAGTGGTTCGGCCGCCGGCTGCGCACCGAAGTCGCGGCCTTCCACAATTCGTTTCGCGACCTGATCTCCTTCGTGAGCGTGCCGCCGCCGGTGTTTGGCACCTGGCGGAACATCGACTCGAGCCGCGCGCGCGGCGTCGAGTTCTCAACCCGGGCCCGGCTCAACAGCGTCGCATCCGTGTCGGCTTCCTATACGCGGCTGTGGACGCGCATCATTCATTCCAACTCTCCGGCCAGCCTGTTCACGGGCATCGGGCAGGAGCTGAGCAAGCGGCCGCCGCACTCGGGCGCGATTGCGCTGTCGCTGGCGCCGCGCAAATGGTCCTTCGAAGCCGGCGCGGTGCTGGTGAGCGAGCGGCAGGACACCGATTTCTTCGGCATCAACCGCAACAGCGCGTACCAGAACGTCTACGGCGCGCTGACTCTGAACTTTTGGCCGCACGTGAAACCCTTCGTGCGCGCCGACAATGCGCTCAACGCGCGCTACGAAGAGGTGCTGGGCTACAGCGCCCTGTCGCGCGCGGTGCGGGCGGGAGTGCGAATGGAATGGTAAGACTCGCGGTGGCGGCCCTGGCGGTGATGCAATTGACCGCCGCGCCGCGCCGCATTGTGTCGACCGCGCCGAGCGTCACCGAAATCCTGTTCGCGCTCGGCCTGGGGGAGCGGGTGGTGGGCGTATCCACCTTCTGCCGCTACCCGGCGGCGGCGGCGAAGCTGCCCAAGGTCGGCACGTTCATCAATCCGAGTATCGAGCCGATCCTGGCGCTGAAGCCGGACCTGGTCATCGTCATCAAGAATCCCATCCGGCTGGGCCAGCGCCTGGAGTCGATGAAGGTGCGCGCGCTCGA
>JACQZT010000188.1 GCA_016213755.1 Acidobacteriota bacterium
GATTGTGCCAGTTTAACGTCACCGTACCAAATGTGGCCGCCGGCGACTCGCGAATCGACGTCGCCATCGACGGCGTCGCAACCGGACAGACCCTGTATACGACCGTCCAGCCCTAAGGAGCAACGCCATGACGAAGACTTCGCAAGTGATGCTCGCGGCCGGGGTAGCCGCGCTTCCCCTGCTGCTTTACGCCAACAGCGGTACGGCGCTCACGCCGCCGCTGAAGCGCACCGGCGCCGCCGCAGACGGAGGGCTGAACTGCACCGCCTGCCACACGGGCGCGGCGGCCAATTCCGACCCGCGCGGCAAACTGACCATCCTGGCCACGAATTACACGCCGGGAAGGAAGCAGGATATCAAGGTGCGCCTGGAGCACCCCGACGCCATGCGCTGGGGCTTCCAGTTGACGGCCCGGGCGCTGAACGACGAAACCAAATCGGCCGGCGTGTTTACGCAGACCGACGAGGTGAACGTGCGCTGCGACGACGGTTCGGTGCGCGGAGTGCCGGGCCCGTGCGACGGCAGACTCGAGTTCGCCAGCCACACCGCGGCTTCGACTCGGGCCGGGACGCGCACCAGTGTGGAATGGAACGTCGAGTGGACGCCGCCGGCCAGCGAGGCGGGCGACATCGTGCTCTACGCCGCCGGCAACGCCGCCAACAACAGTGGCACGAACGCGGGCGACCTGATCTTCACCACCAGCTTGCGCATTCGCGCCGAGGGCGCCTGCCCGCTCACGCAGCGGCCGACCCTGCGGAACGTGGTGAACGGCGCCTCGTTCCAGCCCGGCGCGGGGTTGAACTCCTTCATTTCCATTTATGGTCTTGGTTTCGCCGAACCGGCGGCCCGGCGCCAGGCGGGCGCGGGGGACATCCGCGAGGGCCGGTTCCCCACCGAACTGGCGTGCGTGGCGGTGGAGATCGGCGGGCAGCGCGCTCCCGTGCTGTACGTGCAGGGCGACCAGATCAACGCCCAGGCGCCCACGCTGGCGGACCGGGGGCCGGTCGAGGTGCGGGTGATCCTCAATCCGGGCCGTCCCAACGAAATGCGCAGCGACGTGGGTACGGTCCAGTTCGCCGAGTTCTCGCCGGCGTTCTTCACCTTCGATGGAACCCGCGCGGCGGCGATCCATGCCGATGGCGCGCTGGTAGGAGATCCGGCGCGAATGCAGGGCGCCAGGCCGGCTCAGCCGGGTGAGACCATCACCCTGTTTGGAACCGGCTTTGGGGTTACCGAGCCGGTCTACCAGGCGGGCGAGATCCCGATGGCGCCGGCGCGGCTGCGGGATCCCTTTACCGTGACCATTGGCGGCCTGACGCTGGCGGCGGGCGAGGTGACCTATGCCGGTCTGTCGCCGCAGTCGCTGAGCGCGCTGTACCAGTTCAACGTCCGGATTCCGGCCACGGCGCCGGACGGCGACGTGCCCTTGTCGGCCGCTACCGGCGGCGTGCGCACGCAGAGCGGTGTCGTGATTGCGGTCAAGCGCCCGCAATAGAGCGGCGCTAGAATGAGGGTGGAGCGGCGAAAGCCGTTCCACCCGATGTCTTTTCGGCTCAGGCCGCTGGTCCTGTTTGCCCTCGGGCTGTTTGGAGCGGCCGAAGGCGGCAGGGGGCAGGCGCCGTCCTATTCCGCGGCCGGCATCGTCAACGCCGCCAGCAATGTCGCCGGGGCCCTGGCGCCCAACACCATAGTTACGCTCTACGGCGCCAACCTGGCGTTTCTGACGCGGGCCGTCTCGCCCGAGGACATTCGCGCGGGCGTGCTTCCCGTGGCGCTGCCCGGCGCGGGCGTGCGGGTTTCGATCGGCCTGCTGTCGGCGCACATCTACTACGTTTCCCCCACCCAGGTGAACCTGCTCATCCCCAGCAACATGGCGCCGGGCCCGGCCGAGTTGACGCTGAGGGTGGACGGGCGCGCCGGTCCGGCGGTGGCGATCCACCTGGCGGCGGCGGCGCCGGGCCTGTTCCTGCGCGGCGGGCCGTGGGCGGTGGCGTGCCGGCCGGACGGGAGCGTGATCACCGAAGAGCGCCCCGCGCGACCGGGCGAAATCGTGGTGCTGTACGCCACCGGGTTGGGACGCACGGTTCCGAACCCGGCTCCAGGCGAGGTGCCGGCTCAGGCCGCGGTCCTGGAGCACTGGTCCCAGTTCGAGGTGCTCGTCAACGGCGAGCCGCTGAAGCAGGACCGCGTCTTGTACGCGGGCCTGGCGCCCGGGTTCCCGGGGCTTTACCAAATCAATCTGCGGCTGCCCGAGCCGGCGCCGAGGAACCCCGAGTTGCGGCTGCGGCTGGGCGAAGACGCAAGCCCGGCGGGAGTGCTGCTGGCACTGGAGCCGTAGGGGCATTCAATCGGTCGCAACCTGTTCGCCCGGCATGCGTTAATAAGAGTGTGGGCTACAATCGGTCCAGGGAGTGCCTTATGCGAGCAAGCTGGGTTGGGATTTTCGCGGTGCTGGCTGCCGGAGCCGCGGGGCAGTACAAAGTGGAGCCCGGCACGCGGATTCCACTGAACCTGATCAATAGCGTCAGCACCAAGCACGCCAGCGAAGGCGACCGGGTGTACCTGGAAACGGCCTTTCCGATTCTGGTGGACGGCCGCATTGTGATTCCCCCGGGCAGTTACGTGGCGGGGACCATCACCCAGGTGAAGCGCCCCGGTCGCGTCAAAGGCCGCGGGGAACTGTATCTGCGCTTCGATTCGCTGACCCTGCCTAACGGCGTGACGCGCGACTTCCGCGCCCGCATCGGAGGCCTGGACGGGCGCGGCAGCGAGGAACTGGACCGCACCGAGGGCAAAATCAAGAGCGAAGGCAACAAGGGCGGAGACGCCCGCACGGTGGGTGAAGCCGCCGCCGGCGGAGCCAGCGTGGGCGCCATCGCCGGCAGTGTGGGCGGACACTCGGGCATGGGCGTGGGCGTCGGCGCCGCGGCCGGAGCCACGGCCGGCCTGCTCGGCGTTCTGCTGTCCCGCGGTCCCGAGGCGGTGCTGGCCAAGGGGACCACCATCGAGATGGTGCTGGACCGCGCCGTCACATTCGAGGAGAACGAGCTCGATTTCAGCGGCGCGCCCCCGCGCCGCTCGTCGGCTGACGGGAGCGGCCCGCTGCCTCCGCACCAGCAGCGGTCGCTGCCCCTGCCCGGAAGAGGAATTCCCGGCCGCCGCTGGCTGCGCTAGCGAAATAATTGTTGCCGTTTCTGTTTTCCTGTAACATGACTCCATCGGAGGAGTTCATGTTTTCCTCGAACTGGGCACAAAGGAAGAAGTCGTACGATTTTGTAGTGATAGGGTCCGGTTACGGCGGAGCGATCACGGCGGCACGCATCGCGGCGGCGAACCTCAACCCCAAACCTTCGGTCTGCATCCTCGAACGGGGCATGGAGCGGTGGCCGGGCACGGTCCGGTTTCCAGACGAACTAGACGCGGTGATGGAGGAGTTCCGCAGTCCCGCGAACCCGATGGGGATTTACGAGATGTTGAACTACCGCGACATCTCGGTCATCAAAGGCTGCGGGCTGGGCGGAACCTCGCTGATCAACGCCAACGTGGCGGCCACGCCGGAGCCGGACGTATTTGAACAGGCGGGATGGCCGCGGACGCTGAACTGGGAACGGCTGCGGCCCTGCTACGACCGGGCGCGAAAGGCGCTGGGGGCGGGGCCCGACCCGCGGGCGTGGACTTTCCCCAAAGTGCAGGCCATGGACCGGCGGGCGCGTGAATTGGGATTGCGCGCGGTCCCGCTCGACCTGGCCGTCAACTTCACCGAAAGCGGCGCCAACGAGCATGGCATTCAGCGCCGGCCGTGCCTGGGCTGCGGCGATTGCACCACCGGCTGCAACCACCTTTCGAAAAACACGCTGTACATGAACTACCTCCCGATGGCGCGCAACGCCGGGGCCGCGATCTTCACGCAGAGCAAAGTGGACTGGATCGAGAGGCTCTCGGGCGGCGGCTGGCGGGTGCACGGCAGCCACGACGGGGACGACGGGGACGCGGGGTCCTTCACCCTGGATGCGGCGAACGTGATTTTGGGCGCGGGCTCGATCAACTCCACCGAGATTCTCCTGCGTTCCCAGACGCGCGGCCTGTCACTGTCGCCGGCGGTGGGGACGCGATTCAGTTGCAACGGCGATTTCTTCGGTCTGGCCTACAACGGCGACTACCGCACCCAGGTGACCGGCTTCGGGAACCACATCGATTCCGCGGCGGCGCAGTACCCGCCGGGTCCGGCGATCGTGAGCGCCATTCATTACGACGGCAAGCTGCCGCTGGCCGATCGCTTCCAGATCGAAGACCTGACCATTCCGCGCGCTTACATCGCCGCGGCGCGGCGGGCCTTTCCGCTGCTGCAACGCGAGGACAGCGACACGGGCGACGAGGCCGAAGAGCGGCGGCGCATCCAGCGCGACATCGACCTGGGCGTGGAATACGACCCCGACGGCGCGCTGAACCACACCATGTTCTACCTGGTGATGGGCTTCGACGACACCCGCGGGCGGATGGTCTTCGAAACCTCCTGGCACGATCGCGACGGACAGCTCCGCGTGGTGTGGGACGATGCCGGGCGGCAGCGCATCTACACCCGGCTGGACGAGGAACTGCGGCGCCACGCGCGGGCGCTGGGCGCCAGCTACATCGCCAACCCGCTCTGGTCGTTCCTCGATATCCGCCACCTGATGACCGCGCATCCGATCGGCGGCTGCCCCATCGGCGAAGACTACCAGCACGGCGCGGTGGATCAATTCGGGCGGGTCTTTACCGGCGACGGCGGCGTGCACCAGGGACTGTTTTTGGCCGACGGCGCGCTGATTCCATGTTCCATCGGCGTCAACCCCTTCCTCACCATCAGCGCGCTGGCCGAACAGATTGCCGAGCGAAAGATCCGCGAGCTCCAGGGGGAGGCCTATCCGCAGCCGGCGCCGCCGGTGAGCGTGCCGTTGCTGGACCCGGCCGACGTCGTCGCCATGGAGGAAGCGGAACTGGACCGGCTGTTCCTGAAGCGCCCGGCGGCCGAGATCGGCAAAATCGTCAACAGCGGCCGGCGGAAGATCGACTTGAATGCGGGGGTGATCGAAAACGACACTTGCTGGAAGGGTTTCTTCCCCAAGGATCACGTGCTGAACGCCATGTCGGCGGCGTTGTTCACGGGGTTCCGCAAGGAGTTCCGAGTTGAGGACGGGCGGTACCTGGGCATCACCAGCGACAGCGACGGCCGCATCCGTGCGCGCAACTCGATCGAGGAGGTGACCGTCGGGCGCGGCGACGAAGGCCTGGATCCCGGCCGCTACCTGTTGCTGCGTTACCTCGATCCGCCCTGGCAGGGCTTTTACGACCTGCTGAAAGTGATCCAGGACGACCTGATTGTGGGCCGCGTCTGCCTGGGCGAGTATCCGCACGGCGCGCGGATGTTCACCTTCGTCATGACGCGCACTTATCGTCTCACCGGGATGACCGCCGCCGATCATCGCGAGCTGTTCGCCGGCGGCGCCGTCCCGTCGCGGGAGGACCTGGCCGGCACGTGGCGCATGGATGCGATCTCCAGCGCCAACCAGCTTCAGGCGCTGGCGTTTCTGGAGTTCGATCCCAAGCCCGACGGGAGGCTGGAGAGCCGCTATCAGTTGGCCGGGCTGATGGAGGGCCTCCTCACGCCGCGGTTTTTGCGGGACCACTTCGAGTTGCACGATTTCACGCCTTTCCACGATGAGATCCGCAAGCTCGACGGCGGCACGCTGGTGGGCAAATACGTGGCCCAACTGCCGGAGGCATTCTCGCCGCTGGGGCCGGTTGGTTCGCTCGGGCTGCTGCACTTCGAGCCGGAGCGGCGCTTCGGCTTCTACTACGTATTGACGCGCGCGGCGCAGCGCACCCTGCCGAGGAACACGCTGCTGCGGCCGTTCCTGGACGCCCACCTTCCAGACGGGCTGGGGATGACCTTCGACGAGGAAATGGCGGGCTGGTACGCGCCGGGCGAGACCGAGCCGGCCGCGGACCGGCCGGCGGGCGCCGTGGATTGCTCGTTCCGGCTGCGCATGAGCGTGCGGGATCTGAACGAGTTCATCGAGGGGCCCGCTCACGAGGCCCGCGCCCGGGGCACGATCAAGTTCGGGGACTTCGACGGCCGGGGGCCGGTGGCCTACTCGCTGGAAGAGAAAACCACCTGGTTCCAATACCTGACGGTGAACCCCGCGACCGGCGAGGCGGAGATGCGCTACTACCTCCAGTTCACCACCGATACGGGGAACCGGTACGCGCTCGACGGGCGCAAGTACATGCAAAAGGACCGTCCGGCCGGCCCGGATGCGGCGCGCGAAGTCATCGACGACTACACCACGCTGTACGCGAAGGTGTACGAGCTGACCGGTTCGGGCCAGCGCCAGGCGGGCGCCGCGTATCTCAAGTTCCGCACCTTCGAGGACCTGGCGGCCGCGGGCAACCTGCTCGATTTTGTGGCCTCGTTCCAGGTGACCGGTACCGACGACCCGCTGCTGCGTTCGCAGGGGCTGCTGCGGTTTTTGGGCTTCACTGCGAACTTCGTGGCGCGCGAATACGACCCGCTGGCGGCCGGGACGGCTTAGGGCCCGCACGGCGCGAAGGCCGTGCGGGCCGACGGCGGAATGCGATTGTGCTACTTCCTGGACAAGTCCGCGATGGAAGCTTTGAGGAGTCCCACCGCGTAAGCGGTATTGTGAACGCCCTTGCTGCCGTCGTTGTTCACGAACTGCCAGTTGTAGGAGGCCCGGAGCTGAGGCCGGGTCCAGGTGGCGTCGATGGCCAGTTCCGACTTGACCTTGCCGGCCGGCGGCAGAAGCGCGGAAAGCTGGTCGAGCAGGTGCTGGACTTCGGTCTGCACGCCATCGATTTCGCCGTCTCCGTCGTAGTCGAGGAGCGGGAAGTTGAAGGTCTTGATGCGCGGCCCGTGGCACTTCTGGCATTCGCCCACGAGTTCCATGGCGGCCGCGCCCCCGGCGGACGTTTTGACTCGGAACGTGTGGCCGCCGGCGAGTTTGAAGGCCTTATCCGCCTCGGCGACCGCCTGCATGTGGCAGCCGACGCAGGTATCCTCGACGGCGTAAACGTGCGCCGAACTCGGAATGGACTGGCCGTAGGAAACGCCGTTGGCGCCCGCGAGCATGTCGGCCTGCGGGCTGTGGTGCGGGCCGAAGCGCGCGCTGCCCACCGTGGTCGCAACATAGAGTTCGGCGTGCTGGCGGCTCTGGTGGCAGGTCATGCACAGTCCGCCCATGCCGGCTTCGGGTACTCCGGTGCCGTCCAGAAGCATGACCTGCTCCGTCGTCCGGACCAAGTGGCCGCGGCCCGTCTGGCCGTGGGGCTGGTGGCAGGTCTGGCAGTTGATGGCCTGGTAAGCCGTGCTCTTCGCCCCGCCCTTGGCGACTCGTTCCACGAAGCCGGTGCCCGTGTGGCAGCCGACGCAGCCTTCGCGCCCGGCGCCCGAGGTGTACCGGGTCGCGGATCCGTGCAGCGAGTTGCTCCATTCGGCCGTCCTGAAGTGATGGGTCAAAGCACCGTGGCACTGGCCGCATACGCCCGAAGCCATGCTGACCGAGATGAGGCTCTTGTTGCCGCCGCTGACCACGTGCTGGCTGCCCGGTCCGTGGCAGTTCTCGCACTGGATGTTCCCGACGTTCTTCAGGGCTTCGGGCACCGCGTCGTAGGTGCCTTGCTTCATAACTGTGGGGAAAACCTAGTTGAGCCTCTTGGCGACATCGGAAAACCCGCCATTCACCGCCCCGGGATCGTTATCGTAGCCGACCGTGTGGCATCCCAGGCAACTCGCTGAATAGTGGTCGCTGGCGACGCCGTTCATGCCGTCCTTAAAGATTTTGGCGTGCGAGGTTTTGGACCAGGAGGTTGCCTTGTCGACCGTCTCGGAGCCTACGGCGACGCTGTGACAGGTCCCGCAAGCCTTGATACCGACGTAGGTAGCTCCCGTGACGGTTTGCGAAAGGGTAGCCGAACCCGCGCTCACGGTGGTAACCGTAGCCGTCACTTTATACTGCCCGGTCGCGTCCGGGCGGAGCATCTTGCGTCCCGCCACTTGCGAAATCAGACGGTCCGCGGGTTCGTAGGTCGGAACATCCATTCCGATCGGGCCATCCACCAGCTCGGCCTTCGAGGTGGAAGGTCTGCTGGTCAACTCCCAGGTCACGCCCGCAATCTGCTCCGCGGGTATGGTTTTATTCACCAGAATTTCCAGATACGCCGGCTGACCGATTCCAACCGTCGACAAGCCGGCCGATCGCTGCGTGGTGGAGGCCAGCTTGAAGGCGGCGATATCGTCATTGTTCATCGGACGCAGCGAGATCCGCGCGTCCAGAGTAGGAGTTTGAGCGGTGAGCATCGCCGGGCCGGCCGTTACGATCAGCGCGACGAGCAGAAAACAGGTGTAAGTTTTTCGATGAGGTTTCATGATGTTCTTCTCCGTGGTTCCGAGGTTTGACCCGAATGTCCAAACGGAAACATCATTTCACATCCAAAATACTTTTTCAACTCAGAGGTTCAGGGCTGAAATTATTTCTTGCCGCGACTCCGCCGGCCCGTCAGCGTCCCTTTTCTCGGATGTGCTCCACCATGGCGGCGGTGAAACCGTCCACGAAGGGGCGGCCGCGCTGGAGCAGATTGTCGCGCGTCATGTAGTCCGCCACGATGTCCGGATGGACGCCGATGTTCTCGATGTAGGGCGCCTCGGGGTAGCCCGGCGTCACCACGAAATCCTTGCGCGTCATCAGGGCCAGGGTCATTCCCGTACTGCCTTCCGAGTACGCGCCCGCGTAGAAGGTGGTGTTGTTGCCGCCGGCGCCGTTGGTGCGGAAGCCGTAGATGAGGCCGCGGCCGGCATCCTGGAGCATGGCCGGAACCGAGTCGGCAGTGGAAGTGGAGAACTCATCCACCAGGACCATGAGCGGCTTGGTGTAGGCGATGATCTTCCCGTCCGGGCCGGTGGCGGGCTGGCGGTCCAGGCTGGGCGAACACAGCGGCACCGGGCCGGTCAGGCCGCGGTTCTCGCGGTAAGCGGTGAAGATCTCTTGAAACAGGGCCTCGTACAGGTCGATGACCCACTGGTCGGCCCCCTGCGCGCGGGCCGAGTCCAGGGCGGAGTAAAAGGAGTTGACCCGCCCCCGGAAGGCGCGCACCAGATACCCGGTGGCGCGGAACGGGTAGGGTACCAGGCGCGCCACGATGTTCTCGCCGAAGCACAGGTATCCGCCCGTATTGCGCATCTCGTCCACGATGAGCCCATCGGTGTTGTCCTGAAAGTAGGCGATCTCGGTTTCGAACTGGCGCAGCACGGTAGTGGCCAGCGAACTGTAGTTGGGAATCCGGATGTAGCCGATCTTGTAGCCGCCGGCCTGGAAGACGCCCGAGTAGAAGAAATCGGAGGTGACCCGGCCAAGCCTTTGCACGAA